>JACZQN010000033.1 GCA_022545705.1 Nitrospirota bacterium
GGCGGAACGAGGTTAGCCCACATGATTCATGAACACTTCTGCTGCAATCGCGGATTCGCGGCTGCGACAAGCCTGCATGCGGTTGCCCCGGCATGCAGGCGGGCGGGCTCGCCACTCAGTCCCTCAACGTACTGTTCCAGTACGCCTCGGTCCTTCGCGGCTCCACGCGCCCGTCTCGCTGCGCGACTCCGCGATTTCACGACGAACCGTCATGAATAATGTGGGCTAGGACTTCGCCTTCAGGCGCTTTTCGGCGATCCACCCCATGGCTCCACTCTCGGTTTGAACCGAGTAGATCCACACGTTATTCTGAAGGTCGGCATCCAGCACGGTCAGCGTGGCACCTGGGGTCACTGTTGGTCCTGGGGTCGCACCAACCGAGTCACTGCTGAGTAAGAGAGGTCCGGCTGGCGTGGTCGAGTCACGCACAATCGAAACCTGCTGGCCTTCCATGAATAGAGGAATGGGGATCCCTGGCGAAGCAGGGGTTGCGTTCGCAGCGGGCGCAGAAGCTGATGTCGGGAGAGCGGTTGGTGATGGTTGAGAGGCTTGGCCTGAAGAGGCCTGAGGGGGCGGAGTCCGTGTCACGATCTTTGGTGCCGGGGGTATGGGTGAGGTGTTGACCGGTGAGTCTCCCAGCAGATCAATCAGAAAGTCCGGATTCGAAAACAGGTACGCCCCGGATCCGATGACGATGAGGAGCAGGACCAAGAGAAGCGGCCGCCGGTCGGGCGGTTTGGCCGGTGGCATCGAGGGTTTCTTGCTTGAAGGTTGCAGCACGAACGTCTTTTCCATCTCAGACGTGTCATCAAAGTCCATGTCCGGCTCAGGTTCACGAGCGAAGAGGAGCCGCCACCCGGGGAGTGTGTGCACGGTTGCTGGGAAGTAGGCCAGCCCAAGCATCGACCTTCCTTAATTTGATCAAGCTGTCGTGAGATAAACGAGCTTCGCTACCGCGCCTGTACCTGCGTGTAATTCAGTATACAATTAGCACCGCCCGCTGTGCCTGTCAAACACTTCTCGCGAAGTCAATCGATCGTGAATCCTGCGTATCCGACAACACGGTCATAGTCACCGCTGGTCTCGCCCGAGGTCGCATAACGGATCAGCGACGCGCGAGTGGCTCCAAGCGCGCGGGCGGCGTAAAGCACCGTCGTTGTTGGGGCAAGACCGCACATTGAGATCCGATGCGTCCTGGCGGCCGTCATCAGTTCCTCCGCATCCAGTCGCTCGATCGCCGCGATCGCGTAGTGGTCCTTTTCGCGGGTAACCTGGTCAGATTCGTAATGATTCATGTCGGTGCTGGCGAGTAACAGAGGTTTCGCCATGGAAGCCTGCTCGGCTGCGCGGTCTTGGATGATCTCAGCCAGGCGGTCTCCAAGCTCCCGGCAAATGTCTGGGTTCGTGGTGGCGAGCACGATGGGTACAATGCGGAGATCCGCGCGGACATACCGCAAGAAGGGCAACTGCACCTCCAGGCAATGCTCCAAGCGGTGTGCAGACAGATCGGCCTCCGCCTGCGGACACCGAGCCAGGATCTGCTCGACAAGTTGGCTGTCGATGGGAACCTCGCCGCCCGGGATTTGCCAAGAGCCATCCGGATACACGGATACGGGGGGACCAAGTCCGGTGTGATTGGGGCCGACCAGAATCACGGTTCGCGGGATGGTCGCGCGGGCGAAGACTGCTCCGGCCACGTGTCCGGAATACATCAACCCGGCGTGTGGGCTGACCAGCGCACGCACGGGCTGTGTGGGACTCGCCGGTCCGAGATACTGAGCGACGGTTGCCTCCAAGGCTTCCGGTGACGCGCTGTAGAACGGACCGGCGACGGCAGGCTGGCGGACCATGATCTGATATCTCAGGCTGAGGCGCAGGTTAAGTTCTCAGGATCGGATGGTGACTCAACCTGAACCTGGACCTCAACCCATTTAACAATACTGCACGTTCGCGCAGGTGAGGACCTGCTTCGACCGGCTTCCTGTCCGAAAGACGGTGATCCCCTTACAGCCGAGGCGGTAGGCCAGCAGGAAAGCCGATGCAACATCGGCTTTCGTGGCCGTGGCTGGCAGATTGATCGTTTTTGAGACACCGCTGTCGCTGTAGCGTTGAAAGACCGCTTGCATCCGGACATGGTGCTCAGGTGGAACATCATGCGCGGTGACGAACAAGCGGCGGAGGGATCGCGGCACTTCTTTGAGACCTTGAATGGATTCGTTCGCCGCGACGCGCTTGACCAGGCGTGGAGAATACACGCCGGCAGCCCGTGCCTGCCGTATGAATTCCGGATGGAGCGCGGCCAACCGGACGTCCTCCATTACGGTTCGGGTGAAGCTGACGCCGTAGAGAGGCTCAATCCCCGGAGAACAGTCTGCGATAATGCTCAGGGTGCCGGTCGGGGCGACCGTCGTCACGGTCGCGTTGCGGAGCCGGTGCCCCTCGGACTCCAAGCGACTGCCTTTAAAGTTGGGGAACAGGCCGCGCTCACGACCCAACTCAGCGGACGCGGCGCACGCATGTTCATACACAAATCGCATGACTTGATCACCTATGCGCAGCGCCTCGTCAGTGTCATACGGGGTGCCGAGCTTGATCAACAGGTCGGCGAACCCCATCACGCCGAGTCCGATTTTGCGATTGCCTTTGGTCATGGCTTCGATGTCCGGTAAGGGATAGTGGTTCATGTCCAGGACGTTATCGAGGAAGCGCACCGCGATCGGAATGATGTTGGCGAGCCGATCAAGATCAATGCGCCGCTGTTTGCTGGATCCGACAACGAACCGTGCCAGATTGATAGATCCCAGGGTGCAGGATTCGTATGGAAGCAAGGGCTGCTCCGCACAGGGGTTGGTGGCCTCGATGCGGCCGATCTGTGGGGTCGGGTTTCGGTCGTTGATCGTGTCGAGGAAAAGGACTCCCGGTTCGCCGGTGCTCCAGGCGGCTCCCACCAGGCGGTCGAAGACCGCAGCGGCCTTCAGGCTGGCTACAGGTTGTCCGGTCCGTGGGCTGATAAGCTTGTAGTCCCGCTGCTGCTCCAGAGCACGCATGAAGGCATGGGTCACGCCGACCGAGATGTTGAAGTTCGTGAGCTCCGAGGGGTTCCGCTTGATGGCGATGAAGTCCAGTATGTCCGGATGATCCACGCGCAAGATGCCCATATTGGCCCCGCGACGGGTGCCGCCTTGCTTGATCACCTCGGTGGCCATGTTGAAGACGCGCATGAAGGAGACCGGTCCGGACGCCACGCCACTGGTCGAAGCGACGCGATCGCTCTTCTGGCGGAGATGGCTGAAGGCAAAGCCTGTCCCGCCTCCGGACTGATGGATGAGGGCTTGATGCTTGACCGCGTCAAAGATGGATTCAAGCGAGTCTTCGACGGGCAAGACGAAGCAAGCTGACAGTTGTTGCAATTCTCGGCCCGCGTTCATCAGGGTCGGAGAATTCGGCAGGAAGTCGAGCTCACTCATCAGGGAAAAGAACTCGTCGGCCACTTGCGAGCACTTGCTGTTGTCACTGGAGTAGAGATGTTCAGCTTCAGCGATATTGTTGGCGACCCGGCGCAGCATCTGCGCCGGAGTCTCGAGAGGCGCGCCGTGCGCATTTTTCGCCAGGTATCGCCGGCGGAGCACGGTGAGGGCGTTCGGGGAGAGACGCAGTATAGCTTGGCGACGGTGACCCATACCTGTGAATTCAACCTCCAAGAGGAGTCTTATTATTATATGCTACTTCATCGTGGTTCTCTATTGACAAAGGGTCCCCTTGTTTTTCAGACTCATGGTCTGACACCGTCCGTTCAAGCGTGGGCGGTCTTGCATCTTCCTAGCCCTTCGGGCAGAATGCCTAGGGGTGGATGGTCCGCTGTTCGCACGTTGCACCGTCCATGAAAACCTACCGCGAGGAACTCTTCTTCGAGACGACGACGAGGCGAGCGTCTATCAATATCACGCCACAGGTTGAAACGGCGGTTCGGAAGAGCGGGGTTCGAGAAGGACTCGTGCTCGTCAACGCAATGCATCTCACAGCCAGCGTCTACATCAACGATGATGAGCGAGGCCTGATCAAGGATTATGACACTTTCCTCGAGAAGTTAGCGCCGCACAGTGGGACATACACCCACAACGATACCGGCGAGGACCATGCCGATGCTCACTTTAAGCGGCAGATCATGGGCCGAGAGGTGCTGGTGGCGATCACCAATGGATGCCTTGACTTTGGCCCTTGGGAGCAGAGTGTTTATGGCGAGTTCGACGGACGTCGGAGGAAGCGAGTCTTAATCAAGGTCATCGGCGAGTAACCGACAGAGCGGGTCGCGGAGAGTAGGCCAAAGGGCTTGCTTCGTGCGATGAAGCATGGCAACATGACAGGCGTGCGTGTGATGAAGCTCGGGGGAGAGTCTCATGTCTAGTTGGTATCGGCCCGATCCATTGACGCGCGATCTCATCCATCTGATCAATGCTCGCCGTCATGACCACGGAGACGCGGATGCGGCTATCGACACCTTGCAAGCGTTGCTGGAGCAGGACCGTGAACAGGATTTGTTGATCGTGATGGCCGCCCTCGATGAGGAGATGGCTGAATGGATGTTCGACCTTCTCGCAGAGGCGGCGTGCTCAGTCGTCATGGAAGGCGATGCGGATGAGAAACCGGCCTATGCGGTCATGGCTGCGCTCGAACTTCCGCTTCAGGCGAACCTCACCTTGCCGCTGCGGTTGAAGATTGACCCCGTCGCCACCGCGGAGCTGCTCCACCGACACTTGCATCTGTCTGCCGGCACGGTCCTGATGATCGAACCACGTCTGCTGACCGATGCGACGCTCGACTTGGTGACGCTGCACGGTCTGCATGAACACGTCACCGCCTTGGCGGATAGCCGGCGCCGGCAGGCTATCGCGACCCGCTTGCATCCGCCCGTCGAGTCCACCGCGTTTCTGATCTTCGAGCTTCTTGGGTCGCCAGACCCAGGATTACCTGATTCCATCGATGACGAGGATCGCATGGCCATCCTCGAAGGTCTCAGGGCCCAGTGCAGTGAGCTCGCCTCGGCCCCTCATATGCTGGAGGCGCCGGTTTACGCCGCCTATGCCATGTTCGACGCGCAGAACGCCCTGCGCCTCCACCGTCTGGCGGATGAGACCGTCGCGGTTTGGCACGATCTCGAACCGGCTGTCCGGAGCCGAACGATCGTGCATCTCCACACGCAGTGCGGGAATGGGGTGTACATGCCGGTTTGGACCGACCTGTTCGATCCCGAGTTACCGGAGGACCATGGGCCGCTCTGGACCTCGCCGGACGTGTGGGTGTTCACGGCCGACCTGCCTATTGAATGGCCTGGTGAGATGCTGACCAATCGGTTATTGGCAGAAGGGTGCACTCGGTTTGAGAACCATATCGTGGAAGCGCCAGAGAACTAAGCACGGGAGCACGGTCCATGTATGTGCGTTTCTGGGGGACGCGCGGCTCAATTCCCGCGCCTGGCCCTCGCACAGCCAAGTACGGTGGGAATACGCCCTGTGTTGAGTTACGGACAAAAGACGGAACCCTCATCATCCTGGACTGCGGCACTGGCGCGCGGCCATTAGGGCTGCACCTCCTCAAATCATCACCGCTCCCCTTACGGATCAACTTATTAATCGGACACACGCATTGGGATCACATCCAGGGCTTTCCGTTCTTTAACCCGGCCTTCCTGCCTGACACAGAACTGAACATTTACGCGCCGCTGGGCTTTCAACGGAGCGTGGAGCAAGTCCTCGCCGGGCAGATGCAGTACTCTTACTTCCCCGTGACGCTCCGAGACTTGCGGAGCCGTATCCACTTTGCCGAATTGGAAGAGGGATGTTTTCGGTTGGGCGATGTGCTTATTGAGACGCAGTATCTGAACCATACCGCTCCCACCATTGCATTCCGGGTGTCCAGCGATGGGACGACGGTGGTGTATGCCTCCGATCACGAGCCATTCTGGAATGCGACCGGCCGTGTGTATGAGCATCCGGGTGATCAGCGGCACATCGCATTCCTGAACGGCGCAGACCTCCTCATCCACGACGCTCAATATAGCGCGGAAGAATACGCAGGGAAGGTTGGGTGGGGGCACAGCACCGTTGAGTATGCCACAGAAATCGCGCTGATGGCCGGAGCCGGACGTCTGGCCCTGTTTCATCATGATCCGATGCATGATGACGTGGAAGTGGGGCGACTCGAGGACACCGCTCGCGCATTGGTCAAGGCACGGGACGCGAGTCTTGAGGTCTTCGCGGCTGCGGAGGGGCGGGAGCTTGATCTCCATGGTCACGGGACCACGCCATCAGCGGGCGAGAAGTCCGCGCTCCAGCGACGCTCGATCGCTGGAGAACGGGTGCTGGTGGTCAGCCCTCACGAGACTGCGGTCGCGGGCGTTGGTCAGATCTTGGCAGAGGACGGGCTCGTGCTGTTCGCTGCGCGAGACAAACACACGGCGTTGGCACAGGTTGCGGAGACCCCACCTGATCTCGTCATTATTGATGCGCGTCTCCCTGATGGAGATGGGGCCTCGCTGGTCCAGCCGTTACGCGCACGCCTCGGGCGACCGAACCTGCCCGTCATGCTCCTCACCGATAGCTCAGGTCCGGAAGGAGCCCGACGGTTTGGCGACAAGGGCGCCAGTGATTACCTGGTGAAGCCTCTGAGTCCGCCCATGCTTCGCGCACGGGTACGAGCCTGGCTGACCCGCATACCCGTTTCTGCCACTGCGGATCAGGTTGAACGGCTCAGTCCTTCCTTCTCTTCGTCGTCCCCGCAGGGCTTGGCTGAAGCGGCGGCTACGGATGACGGACGGACGACCCTCACCGACCACGCCAGCCTGCGGGTGCCGGTGCCGCTGCTTGATTCACTGAACCGTGACCAACTTGCGGCCCTGGTCGCTTGCGCCGCGGAAGAGAACTATTCAGCGGGGCATATCATTATTCAGGGAGGGAATCCAGGCGAGCATCTGTACGTTGTCCTCTCGGGGCGAGTGCGTCTGGTTGAGGAGTCGGCTGACGCTCAACGGGGGATTCGGTTCGTGGGAGAACTCGGCCCAGGGGACATTTTCGGAGAGACGGCACTGCTCTTAGGTCAGACCCCGGCGAGCAGGGTCGTGGCCGTTGAGCCGACGCGCTGTCTGTTGGTCCCGCAGCGTGAGTTCATGCGGGCCTTCCAGAGTTCAGCGGACTTCTCCGTCACGATGCTGCGGATCCTAGCGGCGCGGCTCGCGAACATGAACCGGTTACTCCCACACGCGGACCGTGATCCGCTGACAGGGCTCATTGGGCGTCGGGCCTTTCACGATCAGTATCGACGCATGGCGGCCTCGGCCCGCCGCCGCTCTAGCAGCCTGACCTTGCTGGTCTTCGACATCCTGCATCTGAAGACGATCAACGATCACTTCGGCTATGTCATTGGCGACGAGGCCCTGCGAGTGGTGGCTGAGGCTCTCCTGCACTCAAGCCGGACGATGGACCTTGTGGCACGCTACGGGACCGATGAATTTGCGGTCGTCCTCGTGGACGCTCGACAGGAACACGTCGATCTCATTCTCACCCGGGTGCAAGAGAAGCTCGACGAAATGGGGCACCGGCACGGCTTGCCGCTCGATGTCCGCTGTACCATCGGGGTGGCCGTCGCTGAGCCCCCGCCGGAGTCGGCCGATGAACTTCTGCGAGACGCGGACCAGGATATGAACCGGAAGAAGGCTTGAGTGTCCTCCCCCCTTACGCTCCTTGCCCGATTGACGTGATTGAGGCCCCTCGCGGGGAGCGTCACCTCTACCGTGCCCTGCCGGCGTGGGCAATCCTACTGGGTGGCCGCAGCTTTTCTCAACGGTTCCAAGAGCGCGCTTGGCACCTTGAGCCCGCCTCGTCCTACACCCACCTCGATGCCCGGTTTCGTGATCCCGTGGTAATCGCTGCCACCGGTTATCAACAGGTCGAGTTGGCGAGCGATGTTCAAATACTCTGAGGTCTGCTGTGGGTTGTGTGTGCTGTAGTGGACCTCGACTCCTCGTAAGCCGTGACCTTGAAGGGTGGCACAGAGTCCTTGGAGCCCTGCCGCGCTTGCCTTCAGCCACACCGGGTGAGCCAACACGGGGATCCCCCGCGCTTCCCTGATCCAGGCAATCGCTTCTGGTGGATCCGGCAATTCGCGCGGAACGTATGCTCGCGCGCCTTGGGCGAGATAGCGGTCGAAGGCCTCCTTCGCCGACTTGACGTAGCCTTTTTCCATTAAGACCCGGGCGATGTGGGGACGGCCCACCGAGTCCGTCCCTGCCAGAGCCTTGACCTCCTCATACGTGATCCCCAGACCCAGCTCGTTCAGTTTTTCAACGATGCGGGGATTCCGACGATGCCGACTTGCCCTCAGGGATGCCAATCGACTGAGCAGGACCGGGTCCTTCCAGTCCAGGAAATACCCGAGCACGTGCAGCTCAGTGTCCGCAAGGCGCGAACTGATCTCGACTCCAGGAATGACTTCGATCCCTAAGTCCGTCCCCGCCGTAATCGCCTCCGGGAGTCCGTCCACCGTATCGTGATCTGTGATCGCGAGAGCGCTCACATGAACCTTGTGGGCCATGGCCAACACCTCCGCGGGAGGTTGGCTTCCGTCCGAGTAGGTGGTATGGAGGTGGAGGTCAAGACGGTCCATGTGGATCCTCTCTCCGGGCCAAGAGCCTCGCCGTAAACGCCGGGCCTGAACCGTGTGCTCCTTCGTGCTCCCCTTCGTCATAGTGGAGGACGCGTAATCCAGAGGCGAGACGTAGCAATTCATTATGGGCGAGGCAGAACTCCCGACGGCGCGGATGGTGATAGCGGAGGTGATTGTCGATAAGGAACGTCTCATACACCAGGACACCACCCGGTTTGAGTGCTTGTAGCAGAGCGGGAAAGAGCGGACGGTAGAGGTAATAAAAGACCAGGATGACCTCGTAGTGTTCCTTGGGGAGATCCGGAGGACGGATCGGATCGGCTTCTAAGTCCAGAGTCCGAACGGCCAGGTTAGCCAGGTTCCGTGCCTGAGCCGCAGACAGCAGTGCTGCCAACTCCCGTTCGTCCCGGTCGATCGCGTCAACGCTGTACCCCTGCTCAGCCAGATAGAGGGCGTTTCGACCGCGGCCCGCAGCCACATCGAGCGCGTTGCCTCGGGGGAGATAGGGAATCATCTCAAGGAGGAATTTCGCGGGCCCACCCTCCGTCATGGTGGATGCACGTGTTCGATCCATCCGAACGCCGACGGAACCGCGGATGTGGCTGACTGGAGGGGCGACCTTCCTCACCCAAAGATGGATGCTCGACACCGGAAATTCGGCGAACACCATGCTGGCGACACGCTCAGCCAGCGTTTCCAAGAGCTTGTACTGTTCACCTTCGCCGATCGCGATGACCCGCTCCACAACCTTGGCATAGTCCACCGCATGGGCGATCTCGCCGGTATTGGCTGCGATCCTGCCCCTGTCCCCCTGATACTCCAGTTCCAAGTCAACGGCAATCGTTTGCGAGGACTCCCGCTCAGCATCGGTTATACCGCAATGCCCTTGAAATTCGAGGCGTTCGATCAGGAGGCGTTCTGGCATGCGGTCATTGTCCTTGAAGTGACCGAAGTGAGTCAAGGAACGGTCAGTTGGGCTCGTGCTTGACTCGGGTTGAAAGCGACTCCTATAATCTCGCTTCTGGCATCCTGCTGACCGTTCTCTCGGGCCTGGTGGGTGGGTTCAGCGAGGAAAATGAGCGAACTTACGCACTTTAACGAATCCGGACGGGCCCGAATGGTTGACGTGACTGAAAAGGGTTCGACGGACCGAGTGGCCATGGCCCAGGGCCGCGTGTTTCTCAAGCCGGAGACGCTGGAGAAGATCCAGCGTGGCACGATAGCCAAAGGCGACGTCCTCGCGGTCGCACAGGTCGCGGGCGTGATGGGTGCCAAACGGACGCCCGACCTCATCCCGATGTGTCATCCAGTCCTCCTGACCAGCGTGGATCTCAGTTTCAAGGAAGAGCCGCAGCCTAACGGTGAAGGGCGCTGCTCGATCATGATTACGGCTACCGCCAAGACGTCCGGACAGACCGGTGTCGAAATGGAGGCCATGACGGCAGTGTCCGTAGCCGCCCTCACAATCTACGATATGTGCAAGGCCGTGGATAAGGAGATAAGTTTCAGTGATATCTACCTGCTCTCCAAGTCTGGCGGAAAGTCCGGGACCTTCACACGGTCGTCACAATAGGGCGTGGAGCTGAGGCGTGAGAGAACTCGAGGTCAAGCGATGCCCTTGCCTGTGACCACTGTCAAGCTCTTCGGCCAGATGAAGAGCCTGGCGAACAATCAACGGGATCTCCGTGTTTCGCTCGACGGGGGTCATCGGGTGAAGGATCTCGTCGCCGCGCTGGAGAGCAGGTATCCCGAAATCGGCGAGCTGATCCGGAAGAAACAGGTCTTGGTGTCGGTCAACCAGGAAGTTGCGCACGACGAGACCGAGATCAAGGAAGGGGATGAGGTGGCCCTGCTCCCTCCGTTTGCTGGTGGGTCAGGCATGAGGGCGGACACCTCCGATGAGACGATGCTGGTCCGCGTCCAGCGGGAGAATTTTTCAATTGATGCCGAGATTGACCGGGTCCGAGCTCGATCGCGTCGCATCGGCGGCATCGCGACCTTCTTAGGCACGGCGCGGGACCGGTCTCGTGGTCATGATGTGAGCGGGATCACGTTCGAGCACTATGAGGGCATGGCCCAGAAGAAACTACGGGAGATCCGGGAGCAGACGCTCAAGCAGTTCGACGTCATCGAGGTCCTCATCCTTCACAGGCATGGCGAGATCGAGATCGGTGAAAACATCGTCTTGATCGTGGTCGGTGCCGAGCACCGGGCGGACGCCTTCAAAGCCTGCAAATGGTGCATTGATGAACTCAAACAGATCACCCCGATCTGGAAGCGCGAGCATACGCCTGAAGGGGAAGTGTGGGTAGAGGAGCACCCATGAGCAGCACGCCCTTTGGCAGCGTGGCTGGGTCGATCACCGATACCTTCGGCCGTCCCCTGGGCAGCCTGCGTCTGTCAGTCACCGATCGGTGCAACCTCCGCTGCAAGTACTGCATGCCGGAGGAGGAGTATGCTTGGTTGCCCCGCGAGACAATCCTCTCGTTTGAGGAGATGTATACCCTGACAGGTTTCTTCACGGACCTTGGTGTCGAGAAGGTCCGTGTCACCGGCGGTGAGCCTCTCCTGCGCAGGGACCTGCCGACCTTGATCCGGATGCTGCTTCGGAACCCGCAGGTCAGAGACCTGGCGCTCACGACGAACGGTATCCTCCTCGCTGACCAGGCGCAAGCCCTCTACGATGCGGGACTGCACCGCGTCACGGTCAGCCTGGACACGCTCGACGCGAGCCGATTCCAGGCCTTGACGAGAAGAGACGGCCACCACAGGGTGCTCGAGGGAATCGAGGAGGTGGTGCGGGTCGGGTTCAGGGGTTTGAAGCTTGATACCGTGGCCATTCGCGGCTACAACGAGGATGAGCTGGTCGATCTGATCGAGTATGGAAAAGGTGTTGGGGCTGAAGTTCGGTTTATCGAATATATGGATGTCGGGGGGGCAACGGACTGGTCCATGGAGCAAGTGTTTTCTCAGGCGGAGATACTTGATCTGGTGCGCCAGCGCTACGGCCGAGTGGAACCGGTGAACGAGGCAAGTTCGGCTCCAGCGCAGCGGTTCGTGCTGCCTGATGGAACGACGTTCGGAATCATTCCTTCGACGACCACCCCCTTCTGCGCAACCTGCGATCGGAGCCGGATCACGGCAGACGGCATGTGGTACCTGTGTCTGTACGCCACACAGGGGATTGATTTGCGGCAACCCCTCCGTGCAGGCGCCTCGCCGGAGGAAATTCGCTCGACCATCCGTTCCGTGTGGCAGGGTCGCAGAGATCGCGGCGCTGAAGAGCGGAAAGAACTTGAGCGATTCGGGATCCGGGAACAGCTGATCGAGATCGGAAAACTTCGTGAAGACCCCCACCTTGAGATGCACGCCAGAGGGGGATGAGAGGCCTCCATCTCCGCACCCGGTGCCGACCTTCGCCTAGACGTCGAGTGCTCAGATCCTACCAGCCAAGTCAGGACACCGGCAGAGCGAGCGTCCGATGCGTATCTGGCGAGGCCAAGTAGGCCTCTGTCTTGTGCAATGTCACCACGAGGAGGCGTGACGTTCCGAGGTTAAGCGCGGGGTGATCCTTCGCCGCTGTTGCCTATGGAGGACATGCACTTCATCACGATTCTGGGGCTTGGGTTTTTACTCGGGGCGCGTCATGCGCTGGATGCCGACCACCTGGTAGCCGTCTCCACCATCCTCTGTCGCTATCGTGATCCTCGAGCGCCCGGGCTCATCGGGTTCTGCTGGGGGTTTGGGCATACCGTTGTCCTCCTGGTGGTCGGTTGCGCTGTCATCGTCCTCAAAGTGACCATTCCGGAGCCCCTGGCCCTTGCGCTGGAGTTCGCGGTAGGAGTGATGCTCGTTGTGCTTGGCGCTTCCTTGGCGTATACGATTTGGCGCGAGCGCTGGCACCTGCATGCCCATCAACATGCCGGGGAGGTACACCTCCATCTGCATAGTCACGGATTCGAATCAGATCATGCGCACGGGCATTGGATTCGGTACTCGCTGCAACCCGTCCTGATTGGAATGGTACACGGGTTGGCAGGTTCTGCCGCGCTGATGCTCATGCTGCTGTCGACCGTCCGTACCCTCTGGGAGGGCATGGCCTACATCCTGATGTTTGGACTAGGGTCCATGCTCGGCATGATGGTGCTCGGAGTGCTGATCAGCTTGCCGCTCATGCTCTCAGCCTCGGTCGGGCGTCGCGCCCACCTGGCGGTACAAGGGCTCGCGAGTATCGGGAGCATCGGATTCGGGCTCGCCATGATGCTGACCATCGGCCACGAGGCTCACCTCTTCTAGCCTTCTCGACGCGCGCGGTGACTGTCTTGTCTCCCCGCCGGTCGAGACGCTGTTCGGAGAGACTGTAGAAACACGGATTCTAGCTGCTTGAGGCCCTCAACTATGTTATCCTGCGCTCACGTTGCGCGGAGCTGCATGACCAAGTTCGTCCAGGCCTGGCCCAGGGGTCTTGCCGATCATGATGAGTCATGACGAGCATGCTGACGGTCACGGCCGACTGCCGAGGGTCCTGTGAAGATCCGGGTCCTGGGATGCCATGGGTCCGATCAACTGCTGGAGGGGGGGGCGTCCGCTCAGCAGTGCCGGACGTGTGGGTTTCTGGTCAATGAGACCGTGATGGTTGACGCCGGGACTGTGGGAGCCGCCCTGCGACTGGAGGAACAGCAGCGGATCCGACACGTTCTCCTGTCCCATCTGCACTTTGACCACGTAAAAGGGTTGCCGACCCTGGCTGACAATCTCGTTCATGACGGTATGGCCCCGGTTGTACTCACCAGCATTCCATCGGTCTTGGATGGTCTGCGCGCACATGTGTTTAATGACCAGGTCTATCCGAATTTCCTGTCCTTGCCGGACCCGAGCCGCCCGACGTTCGTGGTTCGTGCCCTCGAGGTCGGAAAAGAGTGCGAGCTGTCAGGTCTATCGGTGACGGCCGTTGCAGTCAATCACCTCGTCCCGACGGTCGGCTTCCTGATCCGCGACGGAACCGCCTCCTTTCTGTATAGTGGCGACACCTATGAAACTGAGAGCATTTGGAAAGTGGCCGCGAACGAGCCAACACTCAAGGCGGCGTTTATTGAAACGTCGTTCCCGGACAAGCTGTCGGACGTGGCTCGAGTCAGTAAGCACCTGACACCGGCCTTATTCGCGCAGGAATTTCGGAAGATTGGACGGCCTGATCTCCCTGTCTATGTCTATCACCTGAAGCCACGATTCCGTGACGAAATTCGACACGAGCTGCGCCAACTCAAGATCCGAAACCTGACTGTCCTGGAAGAAGGACAAGAAGTGTCCCTCTAATTTCATCTGGCCATGGCCTGGTTCAAAAAACCTGGGGTGACGACTGCCGAGAACCGCAAGCGGGCCAAGAACGTGGAAGGCCTGTGGCTGAAGTGCAATCATTGCCGAGAAATTGTGTATCGCAAGGAAGTGGAGCGGAACAGTAAGGTCTGCCCCAAGTGTGATTACCACTTTCCTATCTCGGTTCAGGAACGCATCGCGTTGCTGGTGGACCTCGGCTCCTTCAAAGAATGGGCTGCTGACATCGAGCCGCAGGACCCCCTGAGCTTCACCGACACCCGTTCCTATCGGGAGCGGCTGAAGGCGCAACAGGAGAAAACTGGTCGGAAGGATGCCATCGTGATTGGGGAGGGTACGATCAACGGCCGGCGGATTGCCCTGGGTGTCTTCGATTTCGGCTTCATGGGTGGGAGCATGGGGTCCGTGGTGGGGGAGAAAATCTGTAGAGTGGCCGAGCGGGCACTGGCGCTGCGGATCCCGCTGATGCTAGTCACCACTTCAGGAGGAGCCCGGATGCAGGAAGGCATCCTCTCGTTGATGCAGATGGCGAAAACGTCAGCCGTTGTCGCTCAGTTGGGAGAAGCTCGGGTCCCGTTCATTTGCATTCTCGCGGATCCGACCTTCGGCGGGGTCACGGCCAGTGTCGCGATGCTCGGGGATGTGATCATTGCTGAGCCGAAAGCGCTGATCGGCTTCGCCGGCCCTCGGGTGATTGAGCAGACGATCAAACAACAACTGCCGGACGCCTTCCAGCGCGCCGAATTTTTGATGGACCACGGCATGATTGACATGATCGTGGAACGCAAGCATCTGAAGGAAACGCTCAACCAGCTCCTCAGCCATTTGTAGACTCCTACTCTCTCCGCGTGCCATGTCGCTGTCGTATCCGGAGTCGATCCAATTCCTGTACGCGCTTCAGAAACAGGGGATCAAGCTCGGCCTTGACACCATCGAGGTCTTGCTCCAGCGCCTCGGCCGGCCACACGAACGCTACGCCACCCTCCACATCGGCGGAACGAACGGCAAGGGATCGACTGCGGCGATGGCGGCCGCCGTGCTTCAGGCAGCCGGCTACCGTGTAGGTCTTTACACCTCTCCTCATCTGGTGGATTTCCGAGAGCGGATCCGAGTGACCGGCTGTGCGATCTCCGAGGCGACGGTCACGGATCTGACTGCCCACCTACGAGAGACCGTTGAGCACGGGCTCCACCCGACCTTCTTTGAGTTCACCACCGCGCTGGCGTTTCAGCATTTCGCGGACTCGGACGTCGAGGTCGCGGTCGTGGAAGTGGGATTGGGGGGACGGTTTGATGCGACGAACGTCGTGACGCCGATCGCCGCGGCCATTACGAATATCGCCCTGGATCATCAGAATTATCTCGGGGACACGATTGAGGCAATCGCGTTTGAGAAGGCCGGGATCATCAAGCCTCGTGTGCCGGTCGTGGTGGGACGTCTCTCTTCAGAAGCAGCGGAGGTGATTCGGCGGGTGGCTTCCGAACAGGCTGCACCACTGTGGACATTGAAGAGGGATTTTCGGGTTGACGGAGAGAGCCTTGCGGGCTTCCACTACAGCGGGCGTCAGTTGACATGCCCGGACCTCTTTTGCCCCCTGGCCGGTACGCATCAGCTTGACAACGTCGCCTGCGCGCTGGCTCTGCTGGAGGTCGCGACAAGATGGGGATTCCGCCTCTCCGACGAGGCCATCCGGGCCGGCCTGCGGGAATTGAGCTGGGAGGGCCGGCTTGAAACAGTGGAATTCGGCCCTAGAGTGGTGTTGGATGGTGCTCACAACCCTGCTGCCGCGCAGGCGGTGGCTGCATATTTGGCCACGCAGCGCACCGAGCACCCCGACGCACGCATTATTGTGGTCGTTGGGATGATGCGCGACAAGGACCGAGAGGGGTTTTTGCAGACGGTGCTGCCCCACGCTGATGACATGATCGTGACGCAAGCTCAGATCCCGCGCGCGGCGACGGTTGAGGAACTCCTGGCTTCGTTGGGAGAGCGGGCGCACGGGGCCCACACCGCCCCCCATCCGGCTGATGCCCTCCAGCTCGCTCGGAGTCTGGCTGACCCCGAGGATCTGATCCTCGTCACCGGCTCTCTCATTCTCGTCGGCGAGCTCAAAGCTCTTCTGCGCGGTTGCGAACTTTCTCCCCTTAGGGACTGAGTATGGGCCGCTGCTCCTGGTCGGTGCTCGGTCTCTCCTTCTTTGTCCTGGTCTCCACACTCGCAGCGACTCCTACGCCGACCTTCTCAGCCCAGAGCACGAGCCAGTCGATTCTTTCAGTCACCCCGACCGCTGCCGAGCCTGTTGAGATCAGCGCCGACCGGCTTGAATACACGAAGGAGACCGAGACATACGAAGCCGCTGGATCTGTCCTGGTCCTCCAGGGTGCGCTGCGGCTCACGGCGGATCATGTTACGCTTCACATGCTCACCGGGGTCCTGATTGCAACCGGACAGGTGCATCTGTCGAAGCAGACCTCTGACCTCTGGGCTGCGCGTCTGGAACTCAACCTGAACACGGAGGCCGGCGTGGTCAGCAATGGTAAATTGTTCGCCAAGGACTCCAATACGCTGGTCACCGCGCGACTCTTCCAACGGTTTTCAGAGGACCACTATCGAGCGAAGGAGGGATCCTTCACCAACTGCGACGCGATGCAGGGCCAGACGCCGGCTTGGCGATTTACGTTCGAGGATGTCGACCTCACCCTGGGAGACAGCGTCTACCTTAAAAACGCCTGGTTTTGCATCAACGATATTCCGCTCATCCCCATCCCAAGACTGAAGTATCCCCTCGCCACTCGCAAGAGCGGCTTTTTGCTTCCGACCATCGGGTACGATAACCGATTCGGCTTCCGTTACCGGCAGGGGTATTTTTGGGCTGTGACTCCGAGCCAGGATGTCACGATCGCCCCGGCTGTGCTCAGTGACCGCGGCTATGGCGGTGATCTAGAGTACCGATATGTGCTCAGCCGGCGTACGAGGGGACAGTGGTTGCTGAGCTCCCTCCAGGACACCGATCAGGAGCGTGGGCGGGGCCTTCTCAGTGGGTCGCACACGCAGCAGGTCAATCCCGATCTGTTCATACGAGCCCAGGCGTTCCTGGTTTCCGACCGGACTTTCTTGGAGGACCTGAGCAGTTCCGGTGTCCTCAGGGCTCTGCCCAGCGGGGAGTCCACGCTGAATGTTCAACAAGGATTCCCCACGGGTAAGCTCTATCTTCTCGGGCAATACCTCCAACCTTTGGAAGCGGGCGGACGGGATTCCTTCCAGCGCCTGCCGGAAGTCGGGCATCGACTGGCCTCCGTGTCCCTGTTTGATAGTCCCTTGTTGGTTGAAATGGATACGACACTGGTCTACTTCTTTCGAGAACAAGGCTTTACCTTCGGCCGAGCCGACCTGATGCCATCGCTCTCGACGGATCTCCTGAACATCGGACACGTGGTCGGGGTCAAGCCACAGGTGAGGCTCCGTGAGGTGTATTACACCAGGAGAGCGGCTTCCGAGAAGCCCGAACATCGTGAGACTTTCTGGGTTGGCCTGAGGGTAGCCTCACAACTGGTCCGTCGGTTCAGTCCGGACAGCGGCGGTCGCCTCCTCCACACGATCGAACCGGACGTCATTTACGAGTACGTCCCGCCGACTGATCAAGCGAACATTGCGCAGATTGACGCGGTGGATGACCTGGGCAAGAAGAGCCTCGTGACCTACTCCCTGCGGACCCGACTGCTCAAGCAATCTCCGGATGGATCCTCCCAGAATCGGTTGGACCTGACTGTGGCGCAGAGCTATCGCATGGGTGCGGTGCAGACTCAGGCCAGGAGCTTCACCGGAGACCCTGTGTTGGGAACGACGAGCCAACCCTTACAACCGGCCACGGTCCGTGTCGAGGGCCGAAAGTTTTCAGACATCTGGACGCGCGCGGTTCTCGGCAAGGCAGCGAGCGAGTCCGGTCAGGACGCCGTTTCACTCACGATCGACACCTTTTTGGACACCTACCGTGGCAACCTCAGTCAGTGGAACACTGACCTACGCTATCAGCATCGTCGGCTGTGGTATCTGCAAGTCGGACAACGGCACACACGGGCAGGCAATCGGGTCCGGCGTGGGGATATCTGGAACCCAATTTCCTTCAATGAGGTCTTTGCGCCGACCGATGAAATCAATTTTGCGAGCCTGACGGCGGCGGTCAGGGCGCCCCTGCGCTGGACCCTTGGGACCAAGGCCTACTATGACTTCCAAGCGGGTGCGAGTCCGGAGCTGGATGTGGTTGGTCTGTATCAGAATCCCTGCCGTTGCTGGTCACTGGGCTTGTACTACATCAAATTCCCGGACCGCGAGCAGTACAATTTCCTGGTCAGCCTGACAGGGCTCGGCTCGACCGAAGGCTTTGGCACGCAACTGCTTCAGGCTATTCTGAGCCCGCTCTTGGGGCAGGAGCGAGGCGTCCCCTGGTCCACCTCGACGTCCGTCAAGCCTCAAGCCTCGCCTGATGACGTGGGTGGGCAGTCGAGTCCTTGACAGGGTGCCTGCGCGCGGAAATAATCACGTGCGCAACGTATGGCGTCGCGTATGCCGCTCGATCCCTCAATCGCTGCCTAGTCCGAGGAGGTTTCCAATGAAGGTGCTGCGGTTATTCTGTTCTGCCCACATGCTGCGCGGGACTGTCCTGGTCATTCTCGTGTTCTCCCTGCCGATCCTGCTCTCTGTCGATGCTGCGCAGGCCTCGTCCGAGCGAGAGAGAGACCATCTCAAGCGGGCGAAAGTATTTCTGGCAGCGGGTGATTACAAGCGCGCGCTTGATGCGTGCCAGAAAGAGGTGGAAGAAGCCCCGTCGGCGGAAAGTTATGTCTATCTCACGTACATGTACCACGCGTTGGATGGATACTTGGACCATCTGGCGAAGACGGATCGATGGGTCGCGGTCGAGCACGTCTACCTGAATTTGATCTCCCGCGGCGCTGAGGATCTTGCGGATCCGCCTGGCGTGCTTGCGCGGATGGCGAAAGAAATCGTTCATGGCAGTGCGCAGAAATATTCGGATATCTCCGCGGCGATGGCGACGAAACTGGACGAGCGGACTGTGTTACGCCTTTGGAAGCAGCAGACCGCGTGGCGCGCCGACAACCCGGATGGTTGGTGGGCTGGTCTCCCGTCAGGCTGGGATTGGTAGCGGCCCCCGTGCGTATATTGTTAAGATAATCGCTCACCGAGGCGCGTCATGGAACGGTGGCGCAATCTCGTGGTGGGGTCTGGTTTTCTGACCAGCCTAATCCTCGCGGCAGGAAGTGCGCTGGAGGCATCGGGCCTGACGTTCGTGTCGCACCTGGACAACGGACGACGCATCTACATGTCCGGTGTTACCGCACAAGGCCAGGTCATCCAGAATAGCCACGGGATGGAGGGGGTGGGCTGTGCGATGTGTCACGATCCCAATGGAACCGGAGGGTCGATGCATGGCATTGCCGCGCCAAACATTACGTTCGCGTTTCTGACCGATCCCCAAGGGTACGAACATCCCACCGGCCGGAAGCGTCCAGCCTATAATGAGGAGACCATCAAGGCTGCGATCGTCGCCGGCATTGATGCGGGTGGGAACAGACTACACCCCGAGATGCCTCGTTGGACAGGTCTGACGGCCAAGGATGTGGATGACCTCATCGGGTTTCTGAAGACGCTGAACACCACCCGCCCGCGAACATATGAAGGCTCGCATGGTCTCTGAAGTGGAAGTGATGACCGAGCGTCTTCTCGCTCAACGTGATCCGGGTGAACGGTGCGGGTGAGTGAGAACTTGGGTTGACAGCCTGAACGGCGGTGTACTAGGATGCGACGACGTGGCCGCGTCATCAGTCGAAGCGGCGGAGTGTGAAGGTCGGTCTTTTCGTGGCAGGAGGCGTTTCTGTGGGAGCACAAGCAGTCAAGGTTGATGAGGGGAGTTGGGACACAGAGGTGGTCAAGGCACCCGGTGTGACGATGGTCGATTTCTGGGCCGTCTGGTGTGGCCCGTGTCAGATGGTGGCACCGATCGTCGAAGAATTGGCCAGTGAATACGCCGGGAAGCTTCGCGTGGTGAAACTCAATACCGACGAAAACCCTGAGATTGCCGGTCGGTATCAGATCATGAGTATCCCGACGATCTTGTTCTTCAAGGAAGGTCAACCGGTCGAGAAGTTGATCGGAGCCAGGCCTAAACGGCAGTTCAAAGAACTGATTGATTCCCTGCTAGCCAATTCTTCCCCTACAGCGTGAGGCCCATCACTCCATGACCGGCGCGTATGCTCGTCGAGCTCCGGATCTCCAATTTTGCGGTCATCGACCACCTCAGCCTTGAGTTTTCGCGTGGGTTCCATGTCCTGACCGGCGAGACCGGGGCGGGAAAATCCATCCTTGTTGATGCGATCGCGCTGTTGGTCGGCGGCCGGGCATCCGCGGACCAGATCCGCGCCGATACAGAAGAGTCCGTCCTCGAAGCTGCGTTTTCGCTCCCGCCCTCAGCCTCACTCTTGGACCAATTTCGCGATGCCGGGCTGGTAGGCCCGCACGAGACCGAGCTGATCGTTCGCCGTGTGCTCTCCCGCAGCGGCCGCAACCGGATTTACGTCAACGGCAATCTCGCCCCCCTCCAGGTAGTCCAGGGACTTGCTGGCACACTCGTCGATATCCACGGACAACATGAACAGCAATCGTTGCTTTCCGCGCATGCGCAACTCGACGCGCTGGATGCCTTCGGGTGCTTGAAAGACTTACGAAGAGAATATGCGCGGCACTTTGAACGGTGGCGGCTGAGTCGGCAGGAGCTGGAAACACTCACGGGAGTGGCGTCTGAACTGACCCCGCGCGAAGAGTTGCTCAGGTTTCAGCTTCGT
>JACZQN010000034.1 GCA_022545705.1 Nitrospirota bacterium
GTGCCAGCTCGTATCTGTTCGACAAGTACGGTGCCTCGGCTCCGCGATTCGCGACGCAGGTCTTGGCCACCCGGTCACTTTCAAGCCCCACACCGGCCACGGGGCGAGGAAAAGAGAATTGCCTGGCGGTGGAAATTGCTGGGCGCGGGCCGAAGCGGCTCAGCGAGAGCGGTGCCCAACGGCGCCCTGATAACGCTTCGAGAGCCTTACCCGCTGGCCGCTTTTTGTTGACACCAGACTCGATTCGATGGAGAAATACAACCACATGAAGCAGGTGTTGACCATTGCGGGATCGGATTCAGGGGGCGGGGCTGGGATTCAGGCGGACCTGAAAACCATGTCAGCGAATGGGGTGTTTGGGATGTCGGTGATCACCTCGATCACAGCGCAGAACACCAAGGGCGTGACGGCGGTTCATGATCTGCCGGTCTCGGTCATTGAGTCCCAACTCGATGCGATCTTCGATGATTTCGAGGTGTCAGCGGTCAAGACAGGGATGCTTTCTTCCACAAACATTGTCGAGGCGGTTGCACGGAAGTTGAAGCATTATACGGTGACGAACTTGGTGGTGGACCCGGTGATGGTCTCCAAGAGCGGCCATACGCTCCTTCAACCCGATGCAGTCGAACAGGTCAAAACGTCGCTGATTCCGCTGGCCCTGGTGGTGACCCCAAACGTGCATGAGGCGGAGCGCCTCTGCGGTCTTGAGATCCGTACCCTCGCTGTAGCCCGCCAAGCGGCCAAGTCGATTCACAAGTTGGGTTGCCAATATGTCCTGATCAAGGGTGGACATCTGCTCGTCGAAAGAGGGACCGACCTGCTCTATGACGGCCATTTTTTTAACGTCTACAAGGGCGAATTTATCGAGACTCCTCACACCCATGGCTCCGGCTGCACCTACGCGTCCGCTATTGCAGCCCAATTGGCCAAGGGGAAATCGCTGCCCGATGCGGTGCAGACTGCGAAGGCCTATATCACCGAAGCGATTCGGCACGGCCTGGCCATCGGACATGGCAAAGGGCCGACCAACCATTTTTACTTCCTTCAAAAATAAAGTGGGAGGCGCGATGCGAGATAGCTTTCATCCTGCGTTGTTCCTGCTCACCGGCCTGCTCTGGTTGCTGGTCGCCTTCGTGCTCGGGCTGGCGCTCTGGTTGTCAACGATCCTGGGCTATCCACTCCCGCAGGCCTTTCGCTTACTCCATGTGCATGGCGCGCTGGTCGGAGGGGTTGCCCAGATCATACTCGGAGCCATGCTGGCTTTCATTCCCCCCTTGCTGATGACTGGGAAAGACCGCCCGGATTCCCACCCTGTGCTCTTCGGGATGATCAACGCAGGGACCATCGGCATGCTGATCGGGTTCGCCCTGGGCTACTCTATGATCATTGGCGGGGCGGGGTTGCTCGTCATCGCCGCCTTCTTGTCGCTGCTGAGAGGGGCGCTCCGTCAGGCGCGCACAAGCCTCGTCTCGCCACCGCTCAACCTCTGGTTCTACGGGACTGCACTGTTGGCGCTGCTGGGCGGGTTAGGAGTGGGAGAGGCGATGACCGCCCAACTTTTCACGCACCAGTCAATCGGCCAAGCCCGATTAGCTCACATCCATCTCAACCTGCTGGGGTTCGTCACGCTGACGATCGTGGGCACGATGCATAACCTGTTTCCTACTGTGCTGAACACTCGCTTGCACAGCCCACGACTGGCGCAGGTGACCTTTTTTGTGATGCCATCAGGCATTGCTGTCTTGCTCATCGGGTTTATGTTGGGCAACCTTCGCGTTGATATTGTGGCGGGTATGATCCTGATGATCGGTGTACTCCTGTACGGATATAACATCGTGCGAACGTGGGTGAATGCCGGACGGCCCCGAAGTGCCCCGTCAGACCACTTTCTACTGGCAACATTTTTTCTCGTGCTCGCGGTCCTCACCGGCCTCCTGGTCAGCATCAACTCCCAATGGAGTCCTCCTCCAGTGCCGTTCGGGACCCTGCATCTCATGGCCTATACGCACCTGGCCATGATCGGGTTCATCTTTCAAACGATCCTCGGCGCACTGTCACATCTGCTGCCCATCACGTTGGCTGCCTCGCGGGTCCCAAGCAACAAGAAACGCGGTCCGTATCTGGCTGAACTCACCAAGATTGTGGAGTACTGGCGCCCGATTCAGGTGGGCTCGCTCAACCTGGGGACGATCGGGCTGGCTCTGGTTGCCGCCCTGCTGTGGCAATTCCACCTAGGGTCTCTCGCGGTCAAAATCGGCGCGTGGATCTGCTCAGGGTTGCTCTTGCTCGGCTTCGGTATCTTTGCTGGAAAAGTCTGCCTCCTCTACGCTCGGCAGCCTACCCCTTAAGACACGCTACGGATCTCGCCTCAGCGCAACCCTCCCGCACACTTTTCCCCTCCCCCATAGCCTTGTTTGTGTTGGTTGACATGGTTCCGGTCGGTTTCTGAGGCGTCATGCCCCACGCGCGTTCCGTTCGCCAGGCCCCTAGAACTACGCGATATTTCAAAAGATTCCCGTACGGCTCTCCTATGGACCTGAAAGGCACGCCCACATCCTTCTGCTATACTTATATCTCTGAAGAGGGTCGGTCGGAGACCAGGTCTCAGGCCTCCGGCAGGCAGAGACACCAACCGAAAGGAACGGGAATGCCTGAACCCATCGTGAATATGATACCGGAGCAGTGGCAGAGCCTATTTCAGCTCCTGGCCGCGCCGATCTCCTGGATTCCCGGGATGCAACAGAGCCTCCTCACATCCGTTCTCTTTTCGTCCTCGGGCTGGGTCGCCGGACTCTCCTATGTCTTCCTATTCTTCCCAATCCTGCTGTGGATCAGCGGCGTGTGGTGCACCCAGCTTTCGCTCTACACGCTGCCATTTCGCTCGGGACGCATCGACTACGCCAGGATGATGTTGCTGGCCTGGTGGGATGCCGCGCTGGCCGTGTGGACGTTCTGGGTGGGGATGGGCAGGTTTCTCGTCTTGATCATGGGCTGGGTCTTCACATTGTGCCGCCTCGCAGTGAAGTTGATCGCGGAAGCCGGCCGCCAGGTGTTCATGCTTCCGTTCACCATGACAGGACAGATGACTCGGAGCTATTTCCAACCGGGCGTCCCCTGGATTGCGTTTCTATTATTGGTGTTCTGGTGCCTACTCGAGGCGACAATCTTCACGTACACCCTCTTCCCAACCGTGATCGAGGTACTCGGCGGCATCGTCGGCGCAGAAGCTTCCCCGATCACTGGGCCGGTTCTGTTCATGTTTCTGTTCCTGCTCATCATGGGGAGTTTTGCCTGCCTCCAGGTCCTTGCGGACGCGATGAAGAACCGAGAATACAAGTACCTTGTGCAAATGATCGTGGTGGAGCTGTTCGTGATGACCTTCGAGGTCATGTTCCTCTATCGGGAGTTGGTGGATGCGATCACGCCCTGGATCGCGCAGCAGACGGGTGAGCAGTTCCAGATGGGGATTGTCTTCACGCTGTCGCTGGCGACCTTCGGGTGGATCGGGATCCGCGGGATGACGTGGTTCCTATTCGGGCAGTTCGGCACGCCGCCCCTGCTCGCCTTTATCTCTCGCCGGCCGCTCGTTCAGCCGCAGGCGGAGGACATGCAGGCCACGCAGAGTACGGCGGAGACCCCGAACTGGTGGCGCGCTCCCATCAAGGACTTCAAGCAAGAGATTGGATGGTTGCACGAGAAGGCCAAGGAACTGTTGGAGTATCTGACCCTGCCTTTCCTCCACGTGGTAGCCGCGGCGCTGAACTTCGCCATGATCCTGGTCGCCTCGCGCCCGGCGTTTAGCATCCCATTCAAGAGCCTCAACGAAGTCCTGGAGACAAGGGAAAACCTGGTCGCCCTGTATTTCCAGCCGAAGAAAGTCTCCATGGACTTAGTGCCGAAGAAACTCGACACATGAGACGGTTGCGTTCTCCCCTCACACGATCCCTCGTCGGCGCCATAATCCTGTTGCTTATAGCCGCAGGGTGCAACCTTCAACCTAGCCAGCATAGGCCGCGCATGACCCTGTTCATCGGGGTAGATGCTAGCGGATCATTCAAGCACTCAGGGCATTACGATAACGCGCTCAACTTTCTTGCCCATTACATCCACGGCCACCTCAACGGGCACGGCGGGCAAGCCAAACCGAAAGCTCTGTTTGTCGGAAGTGTCGGAGGCAGGAGCCAGGGCGAACCAAAAAGCTTCCACCCAATCCATGATTTCGAGGGCAAGGACACTGCCCAGATTGAGGCGGACCTTCGAGAGTGGTTCCCTCCCTCCGACACCCTTACTGACTTCAACTCGTTTTTCAAAGAGGTGGCGCGGATCACCAAGGAACGGAATTTGATCCTCGCTCCCATCACCCTGATGCTCGTGAGCGACGGCATCCCTGACGTCGCCGGAACCCGCGCCATGCCAGGTTCAGCATCTCTTTACGAGCAGATCGATCTGGCCCCGCTCGAGTATCTCTCCCGGAATGTCACTCTTCGACTGACCTACGTGAGTCCAAAGGTCGCTGGGCAATGGCGAACGCATGTGCCCCGGAAGCGAGTCCGGCTGTGGACGGTTGATGCAGAAGTGATGAAAGGATGGAAGGATCAGATCCAGCCCGACGTGGACCTGGCCCATCAAGATCGGTTTTGGAAGTGGGTGAAGGATAACGTTGACTTCCGCGTGCGCTCCCGTCGGATTTAATCCCGTAGTGGCTCCTGCGCTCGGCTTCTGAAGAATCCCACCCGGCCTCCTCTCATTCTCATCGCTATCCCACCTGCCCCTGAGCCGCCCTTCGCTCTGAACTCCTCGCTGGACGACGCTCGAGCACGCGCCGCAGTTCGTCTTTCATGCGAGGAGCAGGCAGGTGAATGCGGTCGCCGTGCCCAGGCAGGATCCACTCAAAACTGTAGGTGAGTAGCGACGCTGTGGAGCGCTGCAACGCTTCCTCAGACCAGACATAGCGCGTGGCCAGTCGCAAGCCGCCTGCCCCACGGTCCCAGGCCATGTGATCGCCAGTGAAGAGGTAGCGATCCTTGTACAGGAGGGCCATGCTGCCAGCGGTGTGTCCCGGAACCGGGATAATCCTGAACCCTGGTGCAGCTTTCAAGACCCCCCTCCCCTCCACCACCCATTCAGCATCGGGCATCGCAGCCAGATCGGCACGATGGATGATCCGCGTCGCTCCGAAATACTTCGCGTACCGTCCCGCGTCCGCGACATCATCCTCGTGCGTGAGGAACAGGTATTTCACGCCACCTTTCTGCTCGAAGACGTCCACCAGGCGTCGCTGATAGCGCGGGGAATCCACCAGCCAGTTCCCCTCAGGGTGGCAAATGAAATAGCTGTTGGCCCCGAAGGACTTCCCAGAATTGTACCCGTTGTAAAAGATCTCTGCCTCCAGTTGAACAGGAAAGCTCGACGCAGCAGTCTGCCTCTGGGCCTTGTCGGGTACAACCGTCCCGATCGATCCCACTGGGCAAGCCAACAGGGCTTGATAGGCCTGGTGGAGTTCCCGCACGCCCCCGGGCTGATGATAGATAGACGAGAATTCTCCGTTCTCCACAAACGAGGCGGGCGCCAACTGCCGACAGGTGTCGCAATTAATGCAGGTCGAATCCACGAAGAAATTCCCGCAAACGTTCGTGGGGAGCCGTTTGGTCAAAGAAGCCACGAGCGTGTCCTCTTGGTATTGGGCTACGACCGGTTCTTTATCATACGCCGATTGACATGACGTGGGCCACCCCTATTCGTCCAAGCCTGCTACAATGCCGGGCATGGAACGGGAGGTCGCGTTCAAGGATCTCGCGGGCAATCGCGTTGCAGGCATCCTGGCTTCACCCGAGGCGGGGACCGATCGCGTCGTCGTCCTCTGCCACGGGTTCCTCTCGAGCAAGCAGAGTACTACCAACAAAGTCCTGACCGCCCTGCTGCTTGATCAGGGCATCGCGACCTTTCGGTTTGACTTCTTTGGGCAGGGTGAAAGCGAGGGTCTCTTCGAGCATACCACGGTGACCACGGCTGTGAATCAAGCCATGGCTGCGCTGGACTACGTCATTTCCAACGGATTTCTCCGGCTGGGGTTGATGGGCTCCAGTTTCGGCGGCCTTGTGGCCACTCTTGTCGCGAGCCGCCCGCTCAAAGGCGCCGCCGTCCTATCCGCGCTCTCCCTCAAGTGCCCGGTCCCGGACTTTCCGGAGATGCTCCGTCTGGAGTTTGGCAAGGCAGGCATGGAACGATGGAAGGAGAGCAATGAAATCCCCAACGTGACGGGCGGGTCTGAGCCCATCCGCCTGCGGTACGCGTTCTATGAGGACTGTCTGGTTCATGATGCCTACAAAGCCGCAGAGGCGATCCGCGCACCCGTGCTGATCGTACAGGGCGACCAGGATGAACACGTGCCGCTTCATCAAAGCGGTCGCCTCTTCGAGGCCATCCGGAGCGAGAAACGCCTGGAGCTGCTTCCGGGTGCGAACCACGGCTTTACCAATGCCGAGGACTTCCGTACGATGACGAGGCTGCAGGCCGACTGGTTGACCCGTCACTTGTCGGCCGAACGACCATAGCAATGGGGCCCGCCCATGACGGAGACTCAAACCCTTCGTGCGGAACAACTGGAAGTGCTGAAAGTCATCTACCCCTTGTACAAGGAAGAGGTCTTTAGAAGGCGGGAGCAGATGATGCGCTTGACCGCGTTGGCAAGCACGTTTCTCGTGATATTGCTCCTCACAACGCTGGCGATCCCCTCTCACCCCTACCCTGACTTTACGACTGCCCTCTTCGCCATCACCGGTGTCGCACTGTTCACCACACTCTTCACCTTTTTGATTCTCCAACAGCGAAATCGTCACCGGATGGCCAAGCAGGCGCTCATCGAGATTGAACGGGCGCTGGGCCTCTACGACGAAGGCCTGCACGTGGTCGGGAAGGCATTGTTACCGGAAGACTGGCAGACAGCCTGGCTCGGCGACCACAGTGTGACCGCCTATTTAACGTTTCTGACCACACTCGCGGCCCTCGTCGTGGCGGCTGTGCTCCTCCGAGCATAAACGCGACAGTCACGAGGACTCAGGACTGACCCTCAGTCCTCAGCCCTCAGCCCTGCGTCCTGCTGCATGGCAGTAGGAAACGGGTTTTCAATAGACCCGTCCTCCAACAATCCAGTGACGATCATCCGGCACGTCAATCAGGAGGCGGCTGAGATTCAATTCGGCCAACTGGGCGGCGACTTCGTCCTCGGTAAAGGCCGCCAGGAGAGAATTGTAAAAATCACGCCGGAGGATCGCTGGCTCCTTCGCGGCGTATTGGTCCACAATGGCCTGCGCGGCCTCCGGAGACTCGGGACGGAGGAGATCCATCACCAGCACGTACGAGCCAGGTTTGACCAGCTTTTTAATCGCGTACCAGAACTGCAAAGGATTGGAGAGGTGGTGCAGGAGACTGTTCGAGATGGCCGCATCGGCCGCTTCCGGCAGACTGAAGGCTTGCACGCGCTGGCACATGAGCGTAATGCGCTCAGCCAACCCAGCCGCCCTCACCGCCTCTTCGCCAAGACGGATCATGGAGGCTGAGGCATCCACTCCTGTCACCCGGCATCCCGGTAGCGCGCGTGCCAGGCGGATCGGGATGTCGGCAGGTCCACAGCCTAGATCTACTACGTGGCCTTCCGTCAGATCGGGATAGGAATCCATGAACCGGTCGACGAACCCCTGATTCTCTTCTTCGAAGTCCGCCCTGGCGTACGCGAGGGCCTGTTCCGGGTCATCCATGACCTCAGGTTCAAGCAGGCGCTCCATCATGATCGACCCCTCCCCCATCACCATCACTCCACAATCACAACATCACCCTGCCGCACTTCCCCTTCGGTCAGCACGCGCGCGTAAACCCGGCTCCACCCCGGATGCTTCTTTTGCGAAATGCGCGAGAAGTCGCCGTCCAGAAACCATCTGGCATTGTGTTCGCACGGCGCGGTGTAGCTCACGACTTCCAATTGCACGGTCTCACCCACGCGCAACCGGCTCCCCGGTTGAATCTTGCTCCACTCCACCCCCGACACTGTCAGATTCTCCCCACTGGACCCCGGGGCAATTGAATGTCCCTCGGCCTGTAGAGCCTCGATCACTTCCAGGGAAAAGAGGCAGACGGCCCGGTCGCGTCCGCCGTGGATCTTGGGATTTCCCTGGCGATCTCCCATCACTCCTGCAGCCCTGACGCGTGCCTTCGGCACCGGCCACTTCGGCACTCCACCGTTGGACACGCTGATTTGCTGCAGATACCCCATTTCCAAGGACCTCTCACTCGGAGCAGTGAGCCCCCGCCAGCGCCACCCACCCGTCCCGTTCCTGCCAGCTTCGGACGACACCACCGGCGGCCACACACGCGACAGAGATATCTTCTAAGACTGTCCCGTCCCCGCGTAAGCGCGCAACAAGCGACGCAGGAGAATCCAGCCACATTCGCCGGTCCAGATTTGCCAGGACGAAGTCGAACTGTTGACGCGCAAGCCGTGAGCAGGTATGGTCCCCCATCATGCCCAGTGCCAGTCACCGACCGCCACAGCGGGCTCTGGAGCGGCTGATCGCCCGGGCCGATCGTCTCCTTGAACGCGCACGACAGGTCAGCTCGAACTTCAGTCGCTGGCGTGTGGCGATCTTCCTCACGGGAGTGGTCTGCTCGGTCGTTCCCTATAAGCTGGGGTGGTTTCACCTCGGGAACGCCGCGCTGGGCGCCTTCTTCATCATCTTCATGATCGTGGCCCGCTATCATAACAGGCTGGAAGATCGGATGCACCGGGTTCGCCTCTGGCGGAAGATCAAACGCGTCAATCTGGCCCGAAGTAGGTCGGAATGGAGCGGGATTCCCGAGCGCACAATTCCGGCTTCCGCAGACCACCCGTATGCGGCTGACCTCGACATTGTCGGTTCCTGTTCATTGTTGCGGATGCTGGACACGACTATCTCCTCGAGCGGCCGCGACCGACTCGCGTCATGGCTGCTTGACCAACCTCCTGAACGAACCAACTGGCAGACTCGCCAGTCACTCGCCAAAGAACTCGCCCGCCTGCCGCTGTTCCGCGATCGGCTGGCACTCGAAGCATCACTCATTGACGAAACGGAAATCGATGGGCACCGCATTCGCGCTTCACTCCAGACGACCGCGAGCTTTCCCGGCCTCGGCCCACTGTTGGTCATCCAGAGCATTCTGGCTGCGTCCACGCTAACGCTCGTCCTCCTCTACCTACTGACAAGCCTTCCCGGCTATTGGGTTCTCTCGTTCACCATCTACGCCGCACTGTTCATCTTAACCCTGGGCCGGTCCGCGCCGGTCTTCAGCCGAGCGCTCTCGCAACACCGTGAGCTCGACAAGCTTGGAGCCGTGTTCGGCTACCTTGAGCGGCGGTGTTACACCACCACTCCTTCCCTCGGCCAGCTCTGCGAACCGCTCATACGGGGAGACAGGCGGCCATCGCAATACGTCAGGAGGGTTGCACGGATCCTCCAAGCGCTCAGCATTCGCGCACACCCGCTGGTCCATCTCACGCTGAATGCACTGTGCCCCTGGGATCTCTTCTTCATAGACCGCCTCGAACGCGTGCGGAAAGATGTTCTCTCGGAGGTTCCAGTGTGGCTGGACACACTCGCCACCCTGGAAGCAGCTTCTGCACTGGGCACATTCGCCTATCTGAATCCCGACTATCACTGGCCCTCGCCCATCTCCCCATCGGTTCCAGCACATGCGGACGGCCGGGTCGCCACGGTTGTCGCGCGGTCCCTAGGGCATCCCTTGATCCCGTCCACCGTGCGCATCACCAATGACTTGGAACTGCGAGGTCTGGGCCGCATCCTGATCATCACCGGCTCCAATATGTCCGGGAAGACCACGTTCCTGCGTACGTTGGGCGTGAATATCTGCCTGGCACAAGCCGGCGCCCCGGTGTGCGCTGCATCATTTGAGTGGTCCTGGGTCAGGCTGCACAGCTGCATTCGCGTAGACGACTCGCTGGAGGCAGGCCTCTCGTTCTTTTACGCCGAAGTAAAACGGTTGAAGCGGATTCTTGACGCCGTCCGTGATCAATCGATGCCGGCGGTCTTGTTTTTGATCGACGAGATCTTCAAAGGCACCAACAACCGCGAGCGGCTGATTGGGAGCCGCGCGTTCCTGAGAGCCCTAGCCAGTAGCAACGGGTTCGGTCTCATCTCGACCCACGATCTGGAGCTGGCCGAGATGGAACACGAGATCCCACATGCGACGAATGCCCACTTCCAGGAGACTGTGGACACCAACATACTCACATTCGATTACCGGCTACGGTCCGGTCCCTGTCCCACGACCAATGCACTCCGCATCATGGCGCAGGAAGGGCTCCCCGTGCCGGAAGCGAAGGACTGGTGATCTCATGACGGACCTGCCCCCGAGATGCGGAATGCTGTAACAAATTGAATTATATTGAGAATATTCTCACCTAGTGCCATCCGACACGAGAGCCCAGACGGCCCGGCTAGAAGGCTTCGGCTCACCCCAGCCCCGGCTCACCATAGGTGGCGCAGGCATTCAAGAAGATAATGGCCCTTCCCTTGACAGGTAGGGATTTGGCTGCTAGTTTTTCGTTAGGCAAGGAGTAAACCCATTTGCTCATCTATGTCACAAACCCACGAGGTAGGACCATGAGAATCCTGGCACGCTGTTCACTGCTTCTCATACCGATGGCGATGCTGTTCACCATCTCAGGCTGCACGGTCAAGGCCAGTACCAAGACCTTGACAGATGGTGTTCTGAATTTCCTCTCGTCCACGTCGGGGAAGTCCTGGGTCACGGCCGACGGTCTTGTGAAGGACGAGTACAAGGCCCAAGCCTTCGCGGCGATCAATTTCGAGAATTTGAAGCAGAACATGGCCCAAGGGCAGGGTGAGTACCTTGCCTCACTGGGAAATTTACTGGGCGTCCCGAAGCAGCAGCAAGCGGAATTCTTCTTGCTCACGCAGGAGAAGTATGCGCTTCTGATTCCCTCTGATGAGACGACGCCTGAGGACATGCTCGCGGCGCTCCATCGTGAGTTGGTTGCTAAGGCAAGTTGAAGACAGCAAGGCTGAATGAGCCCCGCGTTCCCCAAGCGGGGTGGTGTCGCGTGTGCAGGATGAACGGCTGCGCCGGAGCGAATGGGCCGACCTTCAGGTCAGACCGCCCTCGGCCAAGCCGAGCGACGGCATCTCATCACAACTGTTTTGACGCATTGACCCGGAACGTACCGGAACGCCGTCGCGGAACACCACAAAGTTGGAGGCGAGTGCCGGGACACGTTGGCCCGGCAGGATGATCCCCACCAGGTTCAAGGGGTCGGCGGCCGAGATTTTGATTTCCTGAACGGGTGATCCTCCAGATCGCCGCCCAGCTTTCCGCATGGCCCGCAGGGTTTCGACGGCTTCCGGGAGAGCAAACTGCTCGCCGGTAAACCCACTGATGAATCGCCCGCCTCGTATCTCACCTCGCAACTCCATGCGCCTGTACTGTATTAAGAGATCCCGCCAAGGGATATTCAATGCCTCACGTCCCAGCAGATCACGGAACACGACCCCGTATCGGTGGAGTAATTGCCTCGCTGCTTGGTCGAGTGGAGGCGAGCCAGAGCGGGCCTCGGCGTTATCCCTCAGCAATGACCACCTTCCGGCACTGTAACGAGGCCGTCTGGCACGCTCACGGCCCTCCGCGCGCCGGCGGCGGGGATCCAGCAAAGCCCGCAGGTTATCAAATCCATCAGCCGTGACCAGGCCCGCCGCGGCCAGCTCCCACAGACCATCCTCGACCTCGGATGGAAGATGGGCAGTTCCTCTCACCAGGTCGGCAAAAAAACTGGCCCCTCGTGTTTCCAAGACCCGTCGAAGATCCTGAGCGACCGGACTCAATGACGGAACGAGAGGCACTTCGAGGCTCCCGGAACTCCCTCCAAATATGTTCAGCAACCATTCGGCATCGTCGCGCGGAAACAGACTCATGGGGGCAACGTTGGTCGGGATGATCCGCCGCTGGCGGCCAGGCTCATGTTCGTCTTCGAAGGCAGGATGGGGACTGAGTCGTCCCCACATCACCGAGCCGCTGAGGCAGAGACGATCCAGCAGGTCAGGCTCATACTTCGAGACCCGAAGCGGCAGGAGATACCGTTCCCACGCCGAGGCTGCCGCTTCGAATCCCGCGAGTCGGCGGACCACGGCAAGCAGGCCTGCCTCACCGTGCAACCGTGATCCTGGCACGACATGCTGCCATTGAAACAGGAACCGCATGAACTCAGCCGCCGTGACCGGTTCGATTTCACGCCTCAGCGTCCCAATCGTGAGGCGATGGATACGAGCCAATAGTCGGCGGTCGCACCATTCGGGCGCCACAGCGCCGGGTGAGGGGTCAGGGGTCAGGGGTGAGTGGGAAGAGGCCGGTCTAAATTTCCCGCGGAGGACCTGACCATCCGCTTCAAGCCGGAGTAGTGCCGCACTCACTGTGTTAGCCGGCAGGGAAAGCCTGTGCGCCAGTTCCTCAGCCGTAGTCGGACCGGTGCTTTCCATCCACCCCTGAACGATCGCGAGCACAGCATCATCGCGATCAGCAGGGGCCTGCTCCTCTAGGGTGCGAGGCATCGGGCTGACTTCTGATCCGGGGAACACAACCCGAAGAACAGGGAGGCGCTCAGCCGCCACCCAGCCGCGAACAAGAAGCCCCTCACCCCGTCCCTCTCCCCGGTTGCGAGAGGGCTGGGAGAGGGACACCGAGACCACGCACGCGCGGCCGGCTTCTATCAAAGCCGGCAGGAACGCAGCCCACTCACTGGCTTGATCTTCCGGAACCCACATCAGCGTGAGCAAGGCATCGTGCAATTCATCGGGAGTGCGGACTTCAGGCCAGGCTTCGCTGGTTACCTCCGCGATGGCGGCAGGGTCCAGCGCGCCGATCTCGCCCGCGAGCTCAGGCGGCAGACTTCGACGCATTTCCACTGCCCGCGCCCGTCGTTCTTCCAGCGGTGCATCATCCAGGTATGCGTACGGATTGGCATTCAAAATCTCGTGACAGAACTGCGACGGCACCGGGGTGTTCACGGCGAGACAGCGGATCTCGCCGCGTTCGATCTGCTGGAGCAACCCTATCAATCCTTCAACATCCATCGCCTCCGTCAGACAGTCACGAACTGTTTCCTGCACGAGGGGATGATCCGGGATGGTTCGAGCGGCCAGGTCTCCCCGATGATTATCCTGACATGCCGTCGCGGCAGGGAACACAGCGGTGAGAAGGTCTTCCGCGCGCATCCGTTGGATTTGGGGCGGCACGCGCCGCCCGTTCGCAAAGCGAAGCAGCGCGAGCGCGCGCGCTGCGTTCCAGCGCCAGCGGCTGGCAAACATCGGTGCGGCCAAGATCGCCTGCTTCAGCACCTCGCGCACGGTCTCGGAGCTAAGAAAGTCAAAGACCGATTCCAAGGGGAAGCTATGGCGCTCGCCCAAGGAGATCACGAGCCCCTCGTCGGTGGCAGCAGCTTGGAGCTCATAATCGAACGTCACGCAGAACCGCTTGCGGAGCGCAAGCCCCCAAGCCCGATTGAGGCGGCCGCCGAAGGGAGCGTGGATAACCAGTTGCATCCCGCCTCCTTCGTCAAAGAAGCGTTCGGCAATGAGGGTGCGTTGTGTCGGGACCGCTCCCAAAATCCTCCGGCCGGCCTCAACGTAATCGGTAGCCTGCTCGGCTGCCCGGCGGTCCAGCCCGCATTCGCTCTCCAGCCACCGGATGGCCGACTCGCGTCGGCTTTGGCGCATTTCTCCCTCGTCCCCAGAATCAGATCGCATGAACCGGTCCAGTTGGTCCCTGATGCCGGCCACTTCTGCGGAAAGCTCAGCGGTGCGCGACGGCGCCTCACCGCGCCAGAACGGAATGGTCGGCGGCGCTCCGTGGGCATCCTCGACCCGCACCTTGCCGGTCTCCACCCCCCGAATCCGCCACGAGGAGTTGCCGAGCAGAATGATGTCCCCTGCCAAACTCTCCACCGCAAAGTCTTCATCTACAGAACCAACCACGACTCCATCCGGTTCCGCGATGACAACGTAGCTCGCGGTGTCCGGGATCGCCCCACCCGAGGTGATGGCCGCCAGTCGAGCCCCCCGCCGCGGCCGAATGCGTCGGTTGATTCGGTCGTGATGCAGATAGGCGCTTCCCCGTCCTCGACGTGTGGCGATTCCGTCGGCAAGCATCCGGACCACTGCGTCGAACTCCTTCCGGTCCAGTTCGCGATAGGGATAGGCCCGCCGGCACAGGTCATACAGGTCATCTTCTCCCCATTCCTGCGTGGCAGCGGAGGCCACGATCTGTTGGGCCAGAATGTCGAGCGGCGCGCGCGGCACCTCGATGTAATCCAGGTCTCCCGACCGGATGGCGCGCACCAGCGCCGCGCACTCGATCAGTTCATCGCGGGTCGTCGCAAAGAGCCGCCCCTTCGGGAGGGCGCCGACCCAGTGGCCGGACCGTCCGATCCGCTGCAAGCAGACCGAGATCGCCCGGGGCGAGCCAATTTGGCAGACGAGGTCCACGGTCCCGACATCAATGCCCAGTTCCAGCGAAGCGGTTGCCACGACGACGCGGGTCTGTCCGCGCTTGAGCCGTTCTTCTGCCGTGAGGCGGATCTGCCGGGAGAGACTTCCGTGGTGAGCCGCGACTACCTGAGCCCCTAAGCTTTCCCGCAACCGCTCGTTCAGGTGATGGGCCACGCGTTCTGCCAGCCGGCGGGTGTTCACAAAGACCAGCGTGGAGCGATGCCCGCGGACAAGTTCAGCCACCCGATCGTAAATGTCACTCCAGACGGCATTGGTTGCGACGGCGCCTAGCTCGTCCCTTGGCACTTCGATCGCCAGATCCATCTGGCGACGGTGACCAACATCAATCACCCGACACGGCCCGACCAGCTCGCCAGTGTGAAACGGCAACGTGGGTCGGGTACGTTGCCCGACGAGAAAGGCCGCGATCGTCTCGATCGGCCGCTGCGTTGCTGAGAGGCCGATTCTCACCGGCGGCGAGGAGGCGATGGCCTCAAGCCGTTCGAGCGAGAGAGCCAGGTGGGCACCTCGCTTGTTGGGCGCGACGGCGTGGATCTCATCCACGATCACTGTCCGGACATCTCGAAGGATCTCGCGGCTCTTCGCGGCCGTGAGCAGCAAGTAGAGCGATTCCGGCGTCGTGATCAGGATGTGAGGCGGCCGGCGCACCATCTGGAGCCGATCCCATGCCGGGGTGTCGCCCGTCCGCACGGCCACGCGGATCTCAGGCACCAGCAGGCCAGCGGACATCGCCGCCTCCGAGATCTCAGCTAGAGGCTGTTGCAGGTTTTTTTGGACATCGTTGCTCAGCGCCTTCAGCGGTGACACGTACAGGACGCGCGTCCGTTCCTCGAGTTCCCCTGTGAGCGCTTGTTGGAAGAGGGAATCAATGCAGGAGAGAAAGGCGGCGAGCGTCTTGCCGGAGCCGGTCGGCGCCGCGAGCAGGAGATCCCCTCCCGAGGCCAGCGCCGGCCAGCTTTGGGCCTGCACGTCGGTGGGACCTCCGAAGCGCCGACGGAACCAGTCTGCAATGATCGGATGAAAGCGAGCCAGCGGCATGGGAGTGGTATCTTAGACGCAAAAGAACTACCGGAATACTACCAGAAGCGCGGCACACACCGCTAAATTGTTGAGGGCATGGGCTGTAATACCCGGGAGCAAGCTTCCTGTCTTCTCATAAGCCCAAGCCCACAGGAGCCCGTTCCAGAACACGCTCAGCATACCCAGCGCGCCATAGCCGTGCATGACGGCAAAGATCGCCCCGCTCAATCCAGCCGACGCGATCCACCCGAACTTACGCCGCAACGTGGCGAATAACAAGCCGCGAAAGACGATCTCCTCGAAGATCGGCGCGAAGACGACAATCTCCACAAGGCTCACCGCCAGCACTGAGGGAGGTCCCCACGTCAGCTTCTCAATGAACCATTCGGTCCAATGACTGGACAGATCGGCAGCCTCAGCGGCCACAGCGATCCCCCACTCGCCTACCATCCCTGCCGCGAGCAGGAACGGGACCACGACGCTCACCCGACGCCACCCCGCGGGCGTCGGCCAAAGGCCTAGGCCCCTTCGGAACCCCAATCCGGCTGGTCTAAGCAGATGCCGGTGCGCCAAGATCAGCAGCGGGAGACTCGCCACGGGAATCGTCAGGGCCCCGACCAGAGGGTCGCCTACTCCCACGAAAATGAGGCCGAACGCGAGCAGGATCCCGAGCGCCCCCCCTCGAACCAGAACCAGTACACCTACTCGCCCACGCCATGGTGGCGGGAGGGACGCTCCGCTGACTGCCAAGAAGCTGGACCGGCGACGCTGAATGAAGAGGACAATCGCCGACACCGTTCCGAGCAGCATGACGACCAACCAAGCCCAAAGAAATGCCCACGAACGCTCAAGCAGCAGGCCTGCCCGTTCCGCTAGCGCCCGCTCAGCCACCGAGCGCAGGGCATCATCCCTTGTCCGCGCCGCGATATTGATCGCCAGCCGATGATAGAACCAACTGGCTGGCAGCATTTCCGCCAGCTCCGCCTGCAGCGTCAACGCGGTGGAGGAGTCCGGCTCAGGCTCCAAATAGCCGGCGCGCAGGAAACGCGCGAAAGTAGGAAATGGGTCCCGCTTGCTCCCACGCTTCAACCTGTCGTCGAACACTGTCTAACTGACGGCCCTCAGCTTCCAGAATGATGAAGTACACCTGAACTAGAGGATCGGCCGAATAGTCAGCAAGCTCTCGATACCAGCCGGTGACCTGTGCCAGCTCATTCGCGCCGCCTTGCAACGCCTCAAAGAGTACTCGTTTCCAAGGGGGCGCATCCCTCAGCGCGTACTCCAGGTCCATCGTGTGACTGACGACCAATGCGAGCGAGCGTTCCGGAGCAGAAACGCGCTCCAGGTAGGGCACCGTCATTTGAAGCCACACGAAAAAGATCACCCCGGCGAGCAGAATCAGCGAGGAGAGAACTGTGATGACGGGCGAGAACCGTGGGAGAGGCGCAGCGGAATCTGTCTTCTCGTCAGAGCCAGGCTGGTGGATCTCATTAACCACAATCCGCTCGAGCGGCGCGAGTATATCACTTGGGTCGGACCCAAGCCAGTAGCGATGAGAGACACACTCCGGTATACTGCCGACACTGTTTACCAACCCCGACAGAATAAGCAGGATTACGTCCTGACGCGAGACCGAAAGATGAATGGCCAAGTCGGTGAACCCATTCTCCCTCCACGCCTACTGCTAGGTCCCGGCCCAAGCATGGTCCATCCTCGGGTGCTCCGGGCCATGGCTTCACCACTGCTGGGTCACTTAGACCCTGCCTTTCTCAAACTGATGGACGAGGTTCAGCAGCTACTTAGGTTCGTTTTTCAGACGAGCAATGCTTTCACCATTGCCGTGTCAGGTACAGGCTCGGCTGGTATGGAAGCCGTGATTGTGAACCTGGTCGAGCCCGGGGAGTCAGTCATCGTGGGCATCAACGGAGTCTTCGGCGCGCGTCTGGCCACCATTGTGGAACGGTGCGGTGGTCAACCAATCCGTGTGGAAGCCCCATGGGGCCGCATTATCGAACCGGAAGCGATCAATCAGGCGCTCGGTCGGTCGGGGGCGGTGAAAGCCGTTGCCATGGTCCACGCCGAGACGTCAACTGGCGTCTGCCAGCCGTTGGACCAGCTCGGTGCGCTCTGCCTTCAGCACGGCGCACTGTTCGTGGTGGACGCGGTCACCTCGCTCGGCGGTCTGCCCGTGCAAGTGGACAAATGGGGAATCGACGCCTGCTACAGTGGAACCCAGAAATGCCTGAGCTGCCCGCCCGGGTTGGCCCCGCTCACGCTGAGTGAACGAGCGCTCGCGGTTATCCGTCAACGCCGGAAGCCCTGCCCGAGCTGGTACCTCGATCTGTCGCTTGTCGCCGACTATTGGGCCGAAGCGAAGCGGACCTATCACCACACCGCGCCGATTTCGATGCTCTACGCCCTGCGGGAGGCCCTGCGCCTTGTTGTTGAGGAGGGACTTGACGCCCGGTTTGCCCGCCACCAGCGCCACAGCGTGGCGCTTCTGGCCGGCCTCGACGCCCTTGGCCTCCAGCCCTTTCCTCAGGCGGGGCACCGCTTGCCCAGCCTGAATTGCGTGACGCTGCCCGCCCATATCCAGGATGCGTTCGTGAGAGCAGAATTGTTGCGAAGCTTCGGCATCGAGATCGGTGGGGGGCTCGGAGAACTCCTGGGCAAGGTGTGGCGCATCGGGTTGATGGGCGAATCATCCACGCAAGCCAATGTCATGACGCTCCTCAGCGCGCTTGAGACAATCTTTCTGCGCCAGAAGTGGATCCCCCAGCCAGGGATCGCCCTTAAAGCAGCCTCGGGTGTGTATGCGAGCCAGGAATGGGAGGCCAACGCGTGAGGAAGCGGCCCGCAGATCGGGGTAGAGCGGGCATGTTCCTGGTGCTCCGGGGCGTGAGAGTGATCGATGGCCTCGGGCACGTGCGGGAGCGAGGAACCATCCTCATCCAAAATGATCGCATTGCCGAGGTCGGTGACGCCAGGCACGTGTCGATTCCCCGTGGGGCCATCGAGGTTGACGCTCGCGGTATGACCGTGTTGCCGGGATTGATAGATTGCCACGTCCACCTGTGCCTAGGAGGCGAACCGGATGTGGTGAAGACGACCCAGGCGGAGGATCCGGCGCTGACGCTGCTGAAGGCGGCTAGTTCAGCGCGCCGGACCTTGGAGGCCGGATTCACCACGGTCCGTGACCTTGGGTTCAGGAACCATGCCATTTTTGCACTGAAGAAGGCCATTGAGACTGGCCTCCTCCCTGGACCACGCATCCAAGCAGCCGGGTTGGCGATTTGCATGACCGGCGGTCATGCTCGCTTCATTGGCCGCGAGGCGGATGGCCCATCTGGAATCGTTGACGCAGTGCGAGAGCAACTCAGCGCTGGAGCGGACATGATCAAGTTCATTGCCTCCGGTGGCGTCCTGACACCGGGGACCTTGCCGGACCGTGCGCAGTTGACTCAAGAAGAACTGGCTGCGGGCATCGCCGAAGCTCGCCGCAATGGTCGCCGCGTGGCAGCCCATGCCCACGCCACTGAAGGCATGAAGAACGCGATCCGGGCCGGCGCACATTCGATCGAGCATGCCACGTTGATGGATCAGGAGGCCAGCGATCTCATGCGCAAGCAGGGCGTGTACATGGTGCCCACGCTGTCGGCTTTGGCCACCGCAGTCGCTTGTGGCTTGGCAGCCGGCATCCCGGAAGATGTCGTGAACAAGGCACAGGCCTTGAGGGCGCGCCATTCAGCCAGCTTCAAGCAGGCACACCGCGCCGGCATCTTGATCGCCATGGGCACCGATGCAGGCACCCCCTTCAACTATCACGGGGAGAACGCGCAGGAACTGGAGCGCATGGTCGCTCTGGGGATGAGCCCCATGGAGGCGATTGTAGCAGCAACTTCGTCAGCAGCCAGCTTGCTCGGAATCGACCATTTGATCGGAACGCTTGAGAAAGGCAAGCTGGCGGACTTGGTCATCGTGAACGGCAATCCGCTCCGGCGAATCAGCATCCTTCAAGAGAAGAATCGGATCGCCGGTGTGATGCAGGCCGGCCGGCTGGTCAGCGGCCCTCTCAGCAAGAGGGCGTAGTCAGGACTGTATTGTTATCGTCTCTCGTAAAACAGCTCGAGCGCGGCGCTGAACCCGCTGGCACGGCCTCGCTGGAAGGTCTTCTCGAAGAGCTGGCGGACCTCTTGAATTCGCCCCTCATCGTTGCTTGGCACAACCCGCTGGGAAATCATCATCTGTAATGCGACGTCCAGCAACCGTTTCTTCCTGGACTCCATCTCTTCCGTCATGAACTCGTGCATCACATCAGCGGCGCGCTCCCTGACAACCTTTTCCATGAAGACATCGTAGCCCTTGATGGTAACGGTCCGCTCACGGATGACCGCCAGTTCAGCTTTGATCCGCTTGACATTTTTGATCAGCACCCCGAACACTTCCTTCCGACCCTCATCATGGAGTTTCTGCTCCATCTGCTCGAGGATAACAGCCGGATCGGGCGCCTCGTCCTCCTTGACCTCGATGCCAACAAGTAACCGTTCATAAGTCTTCCGCCGCTCGGGATCGCCGATGACCTCGTAGGCGGCATTGATTTCTCGAATTTTCTCTTCGGCAGCCTTACTGTCCGGGTTCCGGTCCGGATGGTACTGAAGCGCCAGCTTCCGGTAAGCCTTTTTGATAGCCACATCGGAGGCATCCCGCGAGACGCCGAGCGTCTCGAAGTAGTCGAGTCGCGCCATGACGCGTGACTATAACATCGGCCTAGAACCTCAGCAACTCATCCCAAGCCTGCTGACATGGCCGGCTGACTGGGTAAAGCGACGTTGTAGTTCGCCTCGAGTGACGTTCATTGACTTGGGTTAGGAACACCCCTACCATGCCTCACGGGTTCCGTAGGCCCCACCAACCATGAAACTACGTGCGATATCCGGAATGCAGATGTGCGTCACGCTCCTCTGCTGCTGTCTTGCCATCACTCAGCTTTCGATGCTCGCCGTCGCAGAGACGGTCGAAACGCCAAGCTCGTTGACCAAGGCCCTCGAGGGTGTGTCTGGAGCCAGAATGATGGCCGATGTGGGTCTCCTAAGCAGTCCTGAGTTCAACGGGCGCCAAACCGGGACTGCTGATGACCTTCGATCGAGCTTGTTTATCACAGAGAGATTTTCCTCCTTCGCCCTTCCGGCTTCCGGACCCGGATTCCATCCCGCCGCCTTCCGACCCACAACAGTGACCCATCGCGTTACAACC
>JACZQN010000115.1 GCA_022545705.1 Nitrospirota bacterium
GTCCTTGAGTTTGGCATCGATTGGGAATCGCATCCCCTAGCCCGCATTATTCATGACGGTTCGTCGCGAAATCGCGGAGTCGCGTAGCGAGACGGGCGTGTGGAGCCACGAGGGAGGGAGGCGTACCGGGGACCCGTTGCTCTGGCAATGCAACGGGTGAACGGTACGTTGACCGACTGAGCGGCGAGCCCGCCCGCCTGCATGCCGCGGCAGCCGCATGCAGGCTGGTCGCAGCAGCGAATCCGCGATTGTAGTAGAAGCGTTCATGAATAATGCGGGCTAACCCTCGCCCGGCCGGACCGAAAGCACTCCTCCGTTCCACTCAATCTCGTCTAGCCTGGACTTCTCCGGCCCCCCTTCCATGGTCTCCCTGCTGCCCCCAGTTCTTCCGCGAGGCCCAGGTTGCAGCTCGCTTCCGCTCTTTCCTATGCGTGAGATGAGGTGTCAAAAAAGATAGGACAAGGTATATTGACATTTTGTCAAGTAAACATTACACTGCTTTCTAGCCCTCCGTGGAGGGCAACGGCCATCAATGCTGGAACTGTTCTCTCAAGGCTTGACTGGATACCGGGTGCGATGGGTTGGCCGGCCTGTGTAGCTGTGTGGCTATTCGGAATGGGTAGTCAAGGTACCTCGCGCACACTCAGAAGACACTTCGCCCGTCCCAAGGTCGCAATGGTGAATCTGAAGCCACAACGACCCAAGTTCTTGGCCCTCGCCGTGATATTTGTGATCAGTCTTTCGTGTGCCTCCCCGGGTGCGGCTGCCGATATTCTTGTAGCCGCAGCTTCAGATTTGAATTTCGCCATGAAGGAAATGATCACCGCGTATGGCAAGACATCGGGAGACAGGGTGAAGCTTTCGCTAGGATCCTCAGGCAATTTCTACTCCCAGATCCAAAACGGCGCCCCGTTCGACCTCTACTTTTCGGCGGATGTTGGGTATCCCCAGAAACTAGAGGGGGCCGGCTATGTGGTCCCTGGAACACGGTACCGGTACGCGATCGGACGGATCGTGCTCTGGGTCTCCGCACAATCTCCCTTGGCAGTCACGCAGTTGGGCATGCAGGTGTTGCTCGATCCGTCCATTCGCAAGATCGCGATTGCGAATCCCCGGCACGCGCCTTATGGGCAGGCAGCAAAGGCCGCGCTGGTCCGATTGAACCTCTATGACCGTGTGAAGGACAAGCTCGTACTCGGAGACAACATCTCTCAGGCGGCGCAGTTTGTTCATTCTGGCGCGTCCGACATCGGGGTCATCGCCCTCTCGCTCGCCCTCGCACCTCCCATGAAAGCACGTGGCCGGTACTGGATGGTACCAACCGACGCGTATCCTCTTTTGGAGCAAGCTGCCGTGGTGGTGAAGGGTGGAAGGAACCCAAAGGGAGCAAAGGACTTCCTCGCGTTTGTTCGGGGGCCAACGGGGCAGGCGATCATGCGGCGATACGGGTTCACTGCACCGGAGGCAGCCTCTCGCCGGTAGCGCGTCAGGGACTGGAGCTTGACGATGAACTGGGTGGCGGTTGGACTGACGCTGAAGCTCGCGACGCTGACGGCTGTGATCCTGGTCATGATTGGACTGCCGGTCGCGTACTGGCTGTCCTTCTCGAAATGGCGGTGGAAGTTCTTGGTGGAATCCGTCGTCGCGCTTCCGCTCGTCCTCCCGCCGACGGTGCTCGGATTCTATATCCTGGTGGCGATGGGTCCGCAGAGTCCCGTCGGCCGATTGTACACGTCCCTCGTCGGCCATCCCCTGCCGTTCACCTTCGAGGGGCTCTTGTTCGCGTCTATCCTTTACAGCCTCCCGTTTGCCGTGCAGCCCTTTGCGTCCGCATTTGAGCAGGTGGACCGTCGGCTCATCGAAGCTGCATGGACACTCGGTGTGTCCCGCCTGGGAACCTTCTTTAAATTGGTCCTGCCTCTTTCGATCGCGGGAGTCGTGACAGGCTTTGTGCTCAGCTTTGCCCATACCTTAGGGGAGTTCGGCGTGGTGCTCATGGTCGGCGGCAACATCGAAGGTGAGACACGAACGGTCTCGATTGACATCTACGATCACGTCCAGGCGCTTGACTATGGAGCAGCCGCGCAGACCGCGTTCCTACTGCTGGCGATTTCCTATGCCGTCCTGTTGCTCGTGTACGCGGTCAATCGCAAAGTCTGGAGAGCGTATCCCCAAGAACCACGGGGGCTGTGACCAAGATGGAGACGGTGTCTGCATTGAACGTGGATCTCTCGAAGGGCTTCCCCGGACGGATAAGAGTCGAGGCGCGATTCCAACTGCCGCTTGAGCCGCCGTCGGTCTTAATTCTCTTTGGCCCGTCCGGGTCCGGGAAGACCACAGTGCTTCGCTGTCTGGCCGGACTGGAATGGCCGGATCGCGGGGTCATCCAGTTCGGGCGTGAGACATGGCTCGACGTGCGGGCAGGGATACACCGCCCGCCGCAGAAACGGCAGGTCGGCTACATGTTTCAGGATTACGCGCTCTTCCCGACTCAGTCAGTAGAGGGGAATATTGCGTTCGGCTTGGGCGATCTGTCGCTCGCGGAACGAAAGCAACGCGTGGCGGAAGTCCTGCCTTTAGTCCAATTGCAGGGACTGGGCGACGCGAGACCCGAGCAGCTGTCAGGAGGTCAGCAACAACGCGTCGCCCTCGCGAGAGCCATCGCGCGCCGACCTCGCTTGCTGTTGCTCGACGAGCCGCTTTCGGCGCTCGATGCACCCACACGCGACCGGTTGCGTGGAGAACTCAGGTATCTGCTCACCCACCTCGGGATTCCCTCGCTCGTGGTCACTCATGATTGGGGTGAGGCCCTGGCCATAGGGGATCGCATGGCGGTGATCAGCGAAGGGAAAATACTACAGTTCGGCACTCCCCAGGAAATCTTCAACCGCCCACGTGACGCGGAGGTGGCGCGCATCGTCGGCATGGAAACGGCGATCCAAGGTCGGATCGTCGACTCGTCTGGTGGGCTGGTCACGGTTGACGTGTCGGGAGCCAGGCTGTTTGCCCTCGTCGCCGAAGGTATGGCAGGGGATGTGTTCGTCTGTATCCGAGCGGAGGATGTGGTTCTTGAGAAGGGCGGGACCGGAGCCAGCAGCGCGCGGAACCGGCTGATCGGAACCGTGAGGACCGTGACGGCCACGGGGGCTTTGGTCAAAGTGGAGGTTGACTGCGGGTTTCCACTCTCTGCCATCGTCACTCGTTCGGCCGTTGAGGATTTGGATCTTGTCCCGGGGATGCCGATCGCGGCTTCCATGAAGGCTGGCGCTGTTCATCTCGTGCCTCGAGGGAGGGCTGTGGCGGATGTGGCTGACCCTTCGGTCTTTGGGGCTAGGGACGGGCTGCAGGGTCGAGGGATCTGACCAAGGTGCGAAGGCGCTCCTGCGCCTCCTCACTCACGCGGATGAATTCCAGGCCGAACTGCTGTCCCTCGGACCAGCGAACGGCAGCCAGCTCGATCGTCGTCGGCACATTGCAGCCTGGGAGATCGATGTGCAGTTCAAGGTAGGTATTTGGCTTGACGGCATCATCGCTCCCGATCCGACATCCATCCACCGAGAGGTTAAACACCATTCCTTTGCCCGCTCCTCCATCCCCCTTGAAAGAAACTGGGAGTTGCACCGCAAAGCGCGGCGACCTGCGCTGCTGCATGGAACCCTCACTCTGCCCCCCCCTCAGCCCGGCACTCGCCTGAGCGACTGCGGCGGGGCGCTCCGTCCACCAAACTCTATCCTCCATAAAAATTTAGCACTGTCGCAAAAGAAAAGCCAGGAAAAGCGCACCGCGCTGGCAGCTGGATCGGCCAGAAGCGCCTGATCTTCTGCCCTCATCCCTGGGCTGGCGTACCTCCAACGCCGTGCGTTACAATAGCAACTCAGCGCAATAGATCAGTAGCTGGACGAGGGAGGAAACCATGGTGGTACGCGACGTCATGACGACCGGTGTGCTGACCGCAGGGAAAAAGGACTCGGTGCGTTCCGTGATGGCCAAGATGATCAGCCGGCATTGCGGGGCGATTCCCGTGGTTGATGATGACAACAGTCTGTTGGGGATGGTGAGTGTGCGCGATGTGTTGCTCCCGCTGTACCCCAATTATGGGGACTATATCCATGATTCTGTCCGCAGCCGCGATTTCACCGGAATGGAGGAGGGCTACGCGGATGTCCTGACAAAGTCTGTGGAAGAGGTGATGAGCCTCAATCCGCTCACCGTAGCGCCCAGTGACCCGATCCTGCAAGCCGCGTCGTATATGGGACTGAAGAACTTCAGGCGGATCCCGGTCGTCGAAGGCGGGAAGCTTGCAGGCATGGTCAGCATCGGTGACATTAATCGTGGGCTGTTTTTCAGGTAAACGACAGACCACTGACCACGGTGGCATGGGCTAGGCAGTGGACTCGGGGAGGGGACGAAGAGCTAGTGCAGCCTGACGTCTCTTTCAACTCGCCTGGCCTTCTTCTGCCACTTGGCGCACGTCCCGTGATTCGAAGCAGGCGGGACACAGGTGAAACCCCTCCTGTGACGATGTGTAAAACACTTCAAGGTTGTGCGCGCCACAGTTGACACAGGTTGCTGGGGCGACGAGGTTCAGGACGAGTTGCCGGGCCTCTCGAAAACTCATTGTCCCCACCTCCGGTCGCGACCCGATCGCCTTTCCAGGGTGGAAACAAATCGCCGGAGTCGTGCCAGATAGCGCGGATGACTGCGTGACTCCATGGGAACCTCCATCTCGTGATCGCAGGGAGCTGCTTGGCTGCGAGCCGACATATGGGAAGCCATCTCGTGCTCCTTACCCCAGGGAAACGCATAGGCCGTGCCATTCTGAACCCCTTAGTATTCAAACACTTTCATGGTTCCTCTCGTGAACCATCGCGCCCAAAATTGTACCAAGAGCAACGAATTGTCCTACCCTGACACAGGCTTGCCTCTGACCTTCTCTCGGGGATCTAGACGGGTGACTCCGGACAGAGCGAAGGGATTCGGCCATCACATGCGCCTTGCGACATGCACGAATCCTTAGCCGCTTGCGCTCTCACTGCGCTTGGCTCCAGCGCGTTGCTGGCCCGCGTGCTTCTCGCCGATGGCGGTCATGAGACCCCACAGCCAGTTGATCCTATATCGCTCGATCTGGATCGAGGCAAAGTCCGCGTGCTCGAGGAGCTCGTGGCATTCCCTCTGACCGTAGGTGCGGAAATGCGCCCGGTTGAACAGGCGAAGCAGCAGGTCGAATATCTTGCACATGACATAGTCATCACACCAATCGGTAATGACGACTCTCCCCCCAGGCCGCAATACCCGGGACATTTCGTGGAGCACTTCGAGCGGCCGCCGAAGAAAGTGCAAGACGTTGGTCGAGACGATAATGTCGAACGCCTCGTTGGGGAACGGGAGGTTTTCCGCGCGACTTTGCCTCAAGTCCACTGACGTCCCGAGCTTTTCCCGTGCGATCCGCAGCATCTCGGGCGAGGGCTCCACCCCCACCAATTCAGCTTCCGGCACAGCCATGGCCGTCGCCTTAAGAAGCGCGCCGGTTCCACACCCGACATCCAACACGCGATCGCCAGGATGCGCGCCCAGTCGCTTGAGCGTTGCCTGAGTCGTGGCGTCGACGTAAAACGCCCAGCGCCTGTCGTAATGGGGCGCGTGCCTCCCATACTCCGTGAGGACGGGATCCTTTTCCGGAGAAATGACCATCGCGGAGAAACGAGGCTAGGCTCACCCTTGGGAGGTGTCAAGGGGGCCGGAGGCGCGAAACCGAAGACGTGTCCCCCGCTACTCTGAGGCAGTGGGTGGTATGAGGTGTTCTACGGCTGTGTGCGAGTTGGCATCCTCGTCAGTGTCGGGAATCAGAACGCCAT
>JACZQN010000035.1 GCA_022545705.1 Nitrospirota bacterium
CTTGATACCATCAAGAAGGTCGATCACGTCGCGGCGGCGGATTTCGGCCGCCTTGCGTGCCCCCCACTTCGGCAAGAGTTCCCGGTTGATTTTCCGCTCGTCCTCCTTGCCGCTTCGCTTGCTCGAAGCATGGCGCTCGACATACAGCGCCGCAACTCGAGGGGCCTTCGCCCTGACCTCACTTAGCAGCGCAGCATTCTCACGAATCGCCCTGACGACGCTCCCCAGAACGAGCAACTGTTCGGCCTCGATCACGCTCCCCTCGGTACGGAGGGCCGCCACGGTTTCTCGGATGTCGGAGACGGGAGACGGCAGGAACTGCCCTTCGGTTTTTCGCTCAACTCCAACGCTTTCTATCGTCGGCTTGGACAAGAACAGTTCACAAACTCCGGAGGAGGCTTTACCGCGGACAGCTTGAACCAGACTGAGTCCTGGGGTGGTGTAATGCAGGTTACTCACGAGGGAACTCTATTAAGCAGCCGCAATGTCTTAGTCCTTGGCGGTGAGTATACTCGTAATGATCTGGGTACCCGTTCCCTGGTTTTTGGATCGCCGGGCCTGACATCTAAAGATGAGGATATTTTGGCATTGTTTGCCCAAGATACGTTCAACGTTACTTCTCACCTCACGCTTTCCGGCGGAATCCGCTATGATCACGATCAGATCGGATTCACCGACAATCTGTCCCCGTCGAACAATGCTAGCCGTCGGTTTAGCAGGGTAACCCCACGCGCGGGTCTGACCTACTCATTTAATCCACGGGCAAGCCTCTATTTTAGTTTTAGCGAAGGATTCCGGACTCCCACGATTGATGAGATGTTCACGCGGCTGGGTAGCTCGAACGTGAATCTGAAGCCCGTCCGGTCCCGTGGCTTTGAGGTCGGTCTCAAGTCGGGCCTCGGAACGTGGGGAACGGCAGAGCTGGCAGTTTACCAGACAGATGTCCGTGATGAGATCTTCTTCACATGCACCGTTTGTACTTTTGGTGACCCTGCTTTCGATGGGTTTAATCGGAATATCGATAAGTCGAGGCGCCGGGGCTTCGAAGCGACGGTCAAGGTCAGATTCAGCCGCCAGTTTGACGTTGGGCTCAACTACTCGTATACAGAAGCGCAATTTCGAACGGCCACGACCATTTCGACCGGCGGGACTGTTGCGGTCGTTGATGCCGGAGACAGTATCCCGCTCGTGCCGAAAAACCGGTTAAGCGTGACGGGTAATTACGGCCCGATACCTGGCTTGACCCTTTCGTTATCAGGGTCTTACGTGAGCACTCAGTTCCACCTGAACGACAACGGGAATGCTCAACCCCGGCTCCCCGGGTATTTTGTGTTGAACGGTCGGGCGGCGTATGAGCTACCTGGCCCGTACGGACGTTTTAAAGCCTTTTTGACGGTGAACAATCTGTTGGATAAGGAGTATTTCTCGTACGGGATCTTTTCCGACTTCAGCGGGCGCAATGTGATGCCCGCGCCTGGGATTGCCGTGTACGGAGGTCTCAGTTATCAATTTGAAGGGTTCTCGAAGTGACAAGGGTAATTTAGCTTTCTTTCCGAACACGGTACGCAAGTCTTCCCGGCTGAGCATGGCGGTTCGTCTTGAACCATCATGGCTCTGGAGCGTCGATTAGAGGTGAAGATGAAGTGCGTTCTGTCGGGAGGCGTAACTGTGTAGAACCAGCTTGGAGGAATGGCGATGCGCATCACCAAGGTATACACACGCACGGGCGACGCGGGGAAGACACGGCTGGCCGGAGGGCAGCAGGTCTGGAAGGATAGCCTCCGGGTCGAGGCGTACGGGACTGTAGATGAATTGAATGCCTCCGTCGGGGTGGTGCGGGTGTGTAACTCCGATATCATTGGTGCATATCCGCAAGCGGCGCGTTTGGAGAGTGAACTTCGTTGGGTACAAAACAAGCTGTTTGACATCGGTGGCATCCTCGCGACAGCTCCTGGCCAAGTGTTCAAGAACATGCCGCAGATCACTGGGAAGGATGTGACACGTCTTGAGAAACTCATCGATGAATGCCAGAAGGATCTGGCCCCACTCAAGGAGTTCATCCTGCCTGGTGGGGGGAAGGTGTCGGGGTTTCTCCACCAGGCGCGGACGATTTGCCGTCGGGCGGAGCGGGTCTGCGTCCGCTTGGCGAGGGAAGAGAAGGTGGACGCTGTGATTGTGAAATTTCTGAATCGCCTGAGCGACGCCCTCTTCGTCCTGGCTCGATGGGTCAGCAAGACGCAGTGTGAACCGGAGTTCCTCTGGGAGCGGGATGTGAAGAAGGACTGAGTCCTCTGCACTCGTGGCTGAAGAATGGCTGCGCGTACCCTGATGATCCAAGGCACTGCTTCCCATGTGGGGAAGACCGTGCTGACGGCAGCGCTCTGTCGGATCTTTGTCCGGAAGGGCCTTCGAGTAGCCCCGTTCAAAGCGCAGAACATGTCCAATAACTCATTCGTCACGCCGGATGGGAAGGAGATCGGGCGAGCTCAGGCAGTTCAGGCGGCAGCCTGCCGCCTGGCACCCAGAACGGATTTTAACCCGGTGCTGATCAAGCCGGTGGATGAGCGAAGTGCCCAACTGGTGATCAACGGGAAGGTGACTGGCCTGCTCGCGGCGTCAGATTTCGGCCACGTTCGACGCGAGTACTTTCAAGCCGTCCGGGATGCCTTTACCCGCCTCGCCGCTGAATTCGATCTTGTGATCTTGGAGGGTGCCGGTAGTCCGGCAGAAGTGAACCTGCGCGATCAGGATATTGTGAACATGCGAATGGCTCAAGTGGCGGGCGCTCCAGTGGTGCTGGTTGGGGATATTGATCGGGGTGGGGTGTTTGCGTCACTGGTTGGCACGCTCGCGCTTCTTCAACCTGAAGAGCAGGGGTACGTGAAGGGCTTTCTCATCAATAAGCTCCGTGGTGACGCCGCGTTGCTGACTTCCGGGGTGCGGATGGTGGAGGCACGGACCGGGGTGAAATGCCTCGGCGTGCTCCCATACTGGGGTAATCTCCAGGTACCGGAGGAGGACTCGCTTGGGTGGGAGTCCTGGGCTGGAATTCGACCTAGTCGTCCTGATGCCCTCACCATTGGAGTGGCTGATGTGCCGTCTATCTCAAACTTCACCGACTTTGAAGCGTTTGTCCGCGAACCGGACGTCCGCCTGGTTCGGCTGACCGATGCAACTGCCCAACCGCTTGACGCCCTGATCTTCCCAGGGACGAAGAATACAGCCCAGGCACTTAAATTCGTCCGGACCCGTGGGCTTGACCAGGTGGCCCGGCGTGTGCTGGCTGGTGGGGGAACCGTGATCGGGATCTGCGGCGGGTATCAGTTGATGGGTCGACGAATTCTGGATCCTCATGGAGAAGAATCATCCGAACCGGAGCTGGAAGGATTGGGACTGCTCGATGTCGTGACGAGCTTTGCCCGAGAGAAGGTCACAGTTGGTGTCACCGGATTTCACCGGGATTCCGGCTGTTCGATTGAAGGCTACGAAGTCCATATGGGCGACACCTGCGTAGGAGACGAGGTAGAGCCGCTCCTGATGGTCCGGACGGCTGGTGACTCCACCTTCCGGACCGAGGGCGCGGTGTCGCCTGATGGCCGAATCCTGGGCACGTACGTGCATGGTCTCTTTGATGCCTCGGCATTCCGACGCAGATTTCTCAACCGAATGCGGGCAGCTCGAGGCTGGGCTCCCCTGGACTCGAACCCCGCACCATCATGTGACCAACAACTTGATGACCTTGCGGACTTTGTTGCGCAGCACGTCGATCTCAAATCGATTGATGCCATTATTGAGCAGGGGATCCCAAAATCTGGGAGCTGAGAATGGCCTCGATTAAGGAGGTATTCGACATTCCCCAGTATCTAGGGGTGAGTCTTCGTGATTCATACAAGCGTGTTAAGTTGATGAAATCATTTCGAATTGGCTGCCCAAATTGTGTGCAGTCTGCTACTCGATGCTGGTTCTCATATCAGCCGATTTCGATGCACAAGATTTTCCACAGCAGACCCACAATTGCTGGGGAAAAGAATCGGTACTGTGAGGAAGTCGGATCGTCAAGTTGCAACAATGGTGCATGAATCACTATGGCAAATGGCAATTCGGCTTGTTGGTAGCCGGTTAGCCAAGTCGTATCGCTCAAATGAAGCACCGGTCACGAGAATACATCGATACAGCTTATGAACGCATGCCAGGATACCTGTGCGGGGCACTCGCTCCGCAAAGCGCCGCTTCTGCCTTGAAGATCATAGGTCGAGTGCATGATTCAGTTGGCACTGTCATGTTCACTTGAGAGGAAGGGCTTGTTATAATCGCTTGGGTGACGGTCCGCTGTCCCATCTCGCGACGTGATCTTGAGTGGGAACACAATCTCTGGCCTCCATTCTGCTCAGAACGCTGTCAATTCACCGACTTGGGATCGTGGGCTGCCGAAGGATATCGTGTTCCAATGAGCGAGCCGACTGCCGAGTCAGAATCAACCGCTGCAAGCGATTAAACTGTCAGGCTGGCACGTTTCATGTCTGACCCTCTGTGACCGCCCATGCCTAAACTCGTCACCGTGAAAAGGATTGAGGGGGAGCATGAAAAGGCGGTGGAGTATGTCAAGACTCACATTCTGCTTCCCTCCGGCCTGCTCGGGCTGATTTGCCTGGTCGCCGGGGCTGGAACGCTGATTTATCAATTCGTCGTCGAGGCCTATAGTTGGTTTGCCTTCTCGGAAGTGACAGGGCTGTTGGTGGTGGGTGGCCTGCTGGGATGGGGGCAGACTCGCTACCACAAGTATTTGGTTCGCGAACATCCTGAACATTTCGCGAGTCGCATGAAAATCTATTCGCGCTCGAGTCCCAAACGCACAAAGAAGGAGCTGCATGCCCCGAGACTTGAGCATAAAGGGCAAAAATTTGTGCCGCTGTTCTATGTGCTGGGGATTGCGATGCTCCTCGGGGTGTCCGTCACGAGTTGGCTATCGGGGCATGTCGCGGGGGTCGCCGCTTTCTGCATGCCCTGGGCCGGATTTTATTGGGCCAAGACGTTCTTTTGGCGAGGAGTGATCGCGCCAACGCGGCGTGGTGGGAAAACCAGGTAAGTGACCTGTTGCTCCCCACTCGCTAGATTGGACGTGCTACTTTCGTGATCGCGGTCGCTTGTGGCCCCGTTGGGTGCGCGATTCGATCGTCCGAACCCGTTGTTCGAGATCGCGCACTTGCTGGCGCAGGTCCGGCAAGCGCGAGATGAGCGCTTGGGCTTTAATCGCGATTTCATGGGGCATCGCCGGAACGCCGGACACGATCTGATCTCCCGCGAGACTACGGTGCACTCCTGAGCGTGCTCCGATCATGACCCGGTCTCCGATCACAAGGTGATCTGCCAGTCCGGCTTGCCCCCCTACCACGACATAGTCTCCGAGCGTTGTGCTGCCGGCAATGCCGACTTGTGCCACCAGGATACTGTTCTCGCCGATCGTCACGTTGTGGGCGATCTGGACCAAGTTATCCACCTTTGTCCCGCGTTTGACCAGCGTCCTGCCGAAGGTGGCCCGATCCACCGTCACATTCGCCCCGAGCTCGACATCGTCTTCAATGACCACGGTGCCGAGCTGCGGAATTTTGTGATGGCGACCCTCATGCTGGACGTAGCCGAACCCGTCGCTCCCAATCACGGTACCGCTGTGGATGGTGACCCGGCTTCCGATCGTGCATCGGTTCATGACCGTCACGTTGGGGTAGAGAATGGAGTCGTCCCCCACTTCGGCGTCGTCCCCTAGAAAGACACCGGGGTAGAGTGTCACCCGAGCTCCGATTCGTACCCGTTCACCGAGTGTCACGAAGGGCCAAATGGAAGGCTCCGGCCCGATCTCCAGCCCAGTGCCGCGCGCACCCTGCTCGGCGACCCCGCGCGCATGATAGGGAGATGTGAAAAAGCGCTGCACGATGCAGGCGAAGGTGTACTTGGGATTTGGGACGACAACCTGAGGCCGTGCGAGATCGGGGTGATGTCTGGCCGCCACGAACGCGGTGGCCTTGGACCCCAACGCCGATTTGAGGAAGCGATCTCCCTCCACATAAGCCAAGTCACCAGGGCACGCTTCCTCTAAGCTCGACACGCCGCTCACGAGGGTATCACCCGCGCCAAAAATCTGCCCGCCAACGGCTGTGCTGATCTGGTCCAGCCGGATGGCGCGTGATTCCTGCTGTCTGGACATCGTGGAATTATCCTCTTCTCGTTGTGTGCTGGCGTTTCGCGGCCGGTTGAGCGGTTTGTCGGGAGGGAACCGGCCTGAGCCTTCGTTGCACGTAGGCGATGACCTGCCCCACAGTGGCGAGCGTTTGGAGATCTTGGTCTGGAATCTGAATGTCGAAGGCTTCCTCGATTTTGAAGAGCAGCTCGATGGTAGCCATCGAGTCTAAGCCAAGGTCCTCGCGAAGAGAATGCTGTGGGAGGACCGATTCCATGTCCTTCTTGAGGTACTGTGCCAGCTCAGTCCGTATGCGATCGGCGAGCGCGGCCTGCGATGCCATTCAGCCTCCAAAGGGAACGGTCACGACCTGGGGAATGCGGAAAGGTTACTGGTACCGTTTAAACACGACGACCGCGTTGTTGCTGCCGAAACCGAACGCATTCATGAGGGCCACCTTGAGAGATCGCTCCTCGACATCAGTGGAAATCCCTTGCAGCCAGCAGGCCGGGTCCGGGTCCTCGTAATTGACAGTCGGGTGTATCTGCCCCGCTTGTAGCGAGAGGGCGCAAGTGATGGAGCCGATGGCCCCCGCAGCTCCGAGCGTGTGGCCAATCATGGATTTGGTTGCATTCACCAGAATCCGGTCCGCTCGAGTCTTGAACACCCGTCGGAGCGCCCGGACTTCTACGGCGTCGCCGATGGGGGTGGAGGTGGCGTGGGCATTGATATAGTCAACCTGCGCTGGAGATAGCTCCGCGTCGCGAAGCGCCAGGTGCATGGTCTTAGCGACCTCGGTCCCGTCTTCGCGGGGAATGACCATGTGGTACGCCTCGCTCGTGGCCGCATAGCCAGCGACCTCAGCGTAGATCCTGGCCTTGCGCTTTCGGGCATGGGTCAAGGACTCCAGAATCAGGGCGCCGGCGCCCTCGCCCATCACAAAACCGTCCCGGGCCCGATCGAAGGGACGAGAAGCCCGTATCGGGGTATCATTAAATCCGGTCGACAAGACCCGTAACGAACAAAAACCGGCGAACACCAGCGGCGTGATACTGGCATCAGCCCCCACGGTGATGACGACATCCGCCTGGCCGGTTCTGACTGCGGTGAGCGCCTGGCCCATCGCATGCGCGCTGGACGAGCACGCCGTGGAAATCGTGAGGTTGGGCCCTTTGGCCCCATGAGCCATGGCCACGATTCCCGACGCGGAATTGAGCGTGATCGTGGGAATAAAATTGGGGTGGACGCGGTGCGGTTTGTGACTGCGGTAGAGCTGGGTAATCTCTCGTTCGCCCATGACCATGCCACCCATCCCGGCGCCGACCATCACGCCGACGCGATGGGGGTCCTCGCGTTCCATGCGGAGCGCGGAATCGGCCACCGCTTCCTTCGCCGCCACGAGCGCGAATTGCGCGTAGCGGTCAACGCGATCGGCATGGGGCCCGTCCAGGTACTGCGCCGGATTGAAATTCAAAACCTGGCCGGCGACCTGGGATCGGTAGCTCTCGAGGGGAAATCCATCGAAGGGGCGGATGGCGCTAATCCCGGAGTGACCCTCCAAGGCGTTCTTCCAGAATTGCCCGACGCCGATACCGATGGGCGAGACGACGCCGAGACCCGTAATGACAACGCGCGTCCTCACCAGTTATCTACACCTCGCCGAAGCATCAACGATTGATCTTCTTCTACCTGAAGGCCACCACGCAGTCAACTTGGCGAAAACGAGATGGCACCGAGAGCGTGGCCCAGGCTTCACTAATGCCTGACCTTCAAGAGTAGGTAGAGGCCGAACGAGAGGAACAAGACATTGGCGATCCACCCGGCCACGACCGGTGCCAGGGCCCCGCTTCGGCCCAGAGCAATCGCCAACGAGAAGGTGGTCCAGTACAGAAACCCGATGAGGAGGGCTTGCCCAATTCCCCCGGCCATGCCGACCCCCCGCATGCCGCTCCGCTTGAGACTCACGGCAATCCCGACGGTGGCCATCACGACAGAGACGAAGGGGAACGCGATGCGCCCGTGGTAGTCGGTCAGAAAACGGGCGACGCTATAGCCATCCTGACGCAGGCGGTTGATATAGGACCCGAGAGCAGAGAGCGTCATTTCATTGGATTCCAGCGAAAGCCAGTTCTGGAAATCTTCCGGCGTCTGGGAAAGCCTGATCGGCTTGCGCTCGAACATAGTCATGCGCAATCCCCCGTCGGCGAGCAACTGCCGATGAACGCCCGAGCGAAGCTCCCAACCCTCTGCTGTATAGCGGATTTCGCTGGCTTCTGTGATCTCCGACAAGCTGAAATCATGTCCAAGCTGATAGAGGGTGACGCCCCGTAGCGTCTTCCCGCCCAGTTCAACGAGATCGAAATTCATCAGCGAGTGGGTTCCGATTTGGATCCACGGACGATCGGCCTTGACGGTAGGCGGGCGACTCCTTTTCTCAATCAAGGTCGTCTTGATGTACTCAGCCTCCGTGGTTGAGAGCGGAACGATGACGGAGCTGAGACCGAGCAAGAATCCTGCGACCAATAGCGAAACCATGACAAGCGGCGCAGCGACCTTCAGGAGGCTCACCCCGCAACTCCGCATCGCAGTGACCTCGTTGTTTCGTGCGAACATCCCAAGGGTCAGCAGGGTGGCCATCAAGATGGCCAGCGGAGCGATTTGGAAGACAATGGCAGGCAGCTTCAGCAGAAAGTACACGAGCACGGTCTGATAATCGGCGTCGTATCGGAGAAATCCACGGACTTTTTCGAAAAATTCAACGACGAGGTAGATCGTCGCCAGACCTGCAAGACACATCAAAAAGATCCTCACGTGCTCTCGCAGGATGTAGCGAAACAGAATCGTCATGCGTCTTACTGTCGGCTGACGTGGTAAAGGAGGACGATCGTGAGGGCAAGAAAGATGACGTTTGGAAGCCAAGCACCGGCGAACGGAGGCAAGGCTAATGTCGTAACGAGAAATTCGCAGAGGACGTTGAGGATGTAGTACCCAACGACGATCACCAGACCGACAGCGAATCCGCCAACCCGTCCTGACCGCTTTGAGACGATGCCCACCGGAACGCCCAACATGCCAAAGATCAGTGCAGCGGCCGGGAACGCCAGGTCTTTGTAGTACTCCATGAGCCGTCGAAGAGCCCCCGTATCTTGCCAGTTCGTCTGGTGGAGCTTGTCCAGGATGGCTTGCCTGGATGGACGGCTTTGTATGGGAGCGTACAGGCTCTGATCGAGGCTCAATTTTAGGTCGTAGGTTGAGAATGAAACGAGGTGATACTCTTCGAGGTCGTGCGGTTGACTGTGAATCTCCCCGTTCAGGAGGCGAAGGCCGACCTGGTTGGTGCGGGGATCGTTCAGCAGGGCGTAGTTGTTCGCCACGATGACGCGGCCTTCGGCGGGATTGCGCTCATCCGAAATAAAGATTTTTCTCGAGTCCGTCTCCTCACCGTCCTGGACGTAGATCACCATGCGTGGCACTGGCTCATTGAAGACGCCTCTATCGAGAGCGAGGGTGAGCTGGTCCCGGAGGAGGTTCAGAGCCAGTTTTTTCAGGGAGATATTGCTCCACGGTTGGCCCCAATGAGACAGGGCGAGCGTCAGGCCGAAAATTAAGCAGGAAAATACGAGCACTGGCCTGCAGAGACGAAAAAGGCTGATGCCTGCCCCGCGCATCGCAACCAGTTCCTTGTCATAGGAAAGCCGGCTAAACGCCGTAATCGAGGCGATCAGGGCAGCGATCGGTAGCGTGAGCACCAAGAAGGAGGGCAGCATGTGGAGGAACACCTTGACCACGGGGACAATCCCCACCCCTTTCGAGACGAGAAGCTCGACGAGGCGGAGGGATTCCTTCGTGAGCATGACGAAGCAGAGCACCCCTAGACTGACTAGGAACGGAGGGAAGAGTTCCGCGAGAATGTATTGGTCCAGGATCTTACGCAACCGTGCCCCTGGCGGGTGGATGGATCGCCATCACAATATAAAGGAGAATCCAGCACTTGTAAATCGCGAGCCCACGATCTGTCGCGGCCCTAGGCTAAACCACACCTGTCCCCGCGGCTGCTGGCCTGCGAAAGAAACTCTTGACAGTAGAAATCCCCCTGTGCTACATGCTTGCCGGTATCTTGATGTAGGAACATGCGTAAGGGTTTGTTTTATCAGTACCGCAGGGAGGTTTTCCTTTCTGCGGTATTTTTTTGGTGTTTCGCTGAATGGTCCAAGGATGGTCGGACAGTCCGCGTCCGGCACCACCAGGCGGCTGTTCAGGAAAGGAGGATGGCGTGAGAAGCAAGGGCACTGTTAAATGGTTTAATGATCGGAAAGGGTTCGGCTTCATTCGGCTTGAGAACGGGGAGGATGTCTTTGTCCATTATTCCGCTTTGCAGGGGGATGGGTTCAAGACTCTGAAGGAAGGCGAAAACGTCGAGTTCGACGTTGTGCAGGGGGCCAAGGGGCCTCAGGCGGCGAATGTGATGAAAATGTCATGAAACAATCAAGGGTGCCTTCCGTGCGTTGACACGGAGAATCGGCAATCCTGGACACGTCGTGACAGAGGGTTCGCTGTGGAGTCGCAGCGGACCCTCTGTTGTGTGTACGACACGTTCCATCCGCTTGGACAGCTTCCCACCCTGACCCACCGTCCTCCTCGGCGTCGCTGCGCGGGGCTACTTTTCAAATCTCCTCTCGGCACGAACCGACCTCATCGAGTTGCTTAGACGACCCGGTTCAGGGCTGGACGGCCTTCCAGCACGGCTTGAATATTCTCGATGCACATCATGCCCATCCGGACCCTGGTGCTGAGCGTGGCAGAGCCGAGATGCGGAAGCACAACGACTTGGGGCAGTCGGAGGAGAGCGGGATGAAGCTCCGGCTCCCGTTCGTACACATCAAGCCCTGCGCCCGCGAGTCGGCCTTCCGTCAGCGCGTCTACCAAAGCCCCCTCGTCCACGACCGACCCTCGAGAGGTGTTGATGAGGAAAGCGGTCGGCCGCATCTGTCGCAATGCACCTGCACTCATGAGATGATGCGTTTCAGGAGTCAGAGGAACGTGCAGGCTCAAAAAGTCAGCTCGAGCCAGCACCTCCTCGAACGGAGCCCATAGACACTGGTTGTCTGGCCCTGGTACGGGTACCGGCCTGCGGCTCCAGTAGAGGACGGGCATGGTGAATCCCCTCGCCCGCTCGGCCACTGCTCGTCCAATCCGCCCCATTCCCATAATACCGAGCGTTTTGCCAAAGACGTCTGCACCGAGCATCTGGGTCGGTTCCCAGCCACCCCATGTGCCGGCCCGCATGAAGTGATCGCCCTCTGCCACGCGGCGGGCGACGGCGAACAAGAGTGCCCACGTCAGGTCTGCGGTCGCTTCTGTGAGCACATCCGGTGTATTGGTCACAATGACTCCCCTGGATCGGGCGGCATCGAGGTCGATGTTGTTGTATCCCACGGCGTAATTGGCAACAACCCTGAGAGAAGGCGCTGCGTCCAGCACTTCTGCGTCAAGGTGCTCGGTCAGAGTGCAGATCGCAGCCGTTGCCTGCCGGAACCCATCGAGCAGATCTGTCCGGCGGGGGGGCTCAACGTGGGGCGAGCTCGTCAGTTGGAACCGCTCTGTGATGGCGGTCATGACCGGTGCAGGAAGCAGTCGTGCCACGTAGAGGGTCGGGTGAGGCATGGTCTCGGGTGAGCTCCTTCATCAAAGGCGCCCGGCAGGATCTTAACGGATCATGGAGTACGCCACAATGTCGAGTCTTGCGACCCGCCTTGCTGTGCGCGGATGCGCCCTCTCTGACCCCGTTTTGGGGTCCGCCTTGCCTTGACTTGGCGATGAAGCGTTTGTTAGACTTGCCCACCTAAGTGCTTGAAACATCCGGGGATATTTCCTATTTAGGGTTCCGAGATTGAGGGAGGACAAGGGGAATACCATGAAACATGATTGGTTGTTCAACGACCTGATCGAACCGACCCGATCTGGGCTACGAGCCGAAGGGAATGCGGATGAGTGGGGCAGTGGCGAATCGGCTGTGGAGGAGGAGCTCCCTCCTGCTCCGACTGGAGTCCACGCCAAGCCGGAGAATTCACGGATCACGATTTCGTGGGATCCGGTCCCGGACGCGATGTACTACAACCTCTACTTCCAGACCACCAAAGGTGTCCTCATCAAGGCCGATATCTCGCGTCCGTTCGCAGGCGAAGAGGACTTCAAGCCAGTCATCGGGGTGACCAAAGAGAAAGGGAACCTCATTGAGGGGGCCACATCTCCCTTTGTGCACGACGACCTGGCGAACAGCCTCTGCTACCACTACGTCGTGACGGTGGTTACGCCTCAGGGAGAGAGTCCTGAGTCTGCGGAGGTGATGGCAGTTCCTTCTCCGTATTTGGTGGTGATGACCATAGGGCAAGCCGGGGTGGACGATGGGGAATTTAGCTCTCCGACCGGTATCGCACTGGACCACGACGGAAATATTTACATCGCTGATACGGACAACCATTCGGTTCAGAAGTTCGATAAGGACGGCAAGTTCATCGCTCGATGGGGCAGCGAGCCTAGCTCGGAGGAAGGGCAGTTTTACTACCCTCGAGGTCTTGCCACCGGGCCTGACGGTTCGGTCTATGTGTCGGACAGCGGCAATAACCGGATTCAGAAGTTCGATGCCGAAGGCAATTGCATGCATGCCTGGGGAAAGTTTGGGTTTGCCTATCGTGGCGCCGAGATCGGGAAGTTCGACGTGCCCTGGGGCGTGGCGACCGATAACGAGGGAAACCTGTACGTGACCGATACGAGCAACGCCCGTGTCCAGAAATTCCAGGCCGATGGAACCCCACTCATGCAATGGGGCAAGGACGGCAGCTATGACGGTGCCTTTTTCTTCCCACGCGGCATCGCGGTGGATTTCGTGGGCAATATCTTTGTGGCGGATGAATCGAACCATCGTATCCAGAAGTTCGATTCGCGCGGCAGCTTCCTCATCAAATGGGGGAAAGAAGGCAGCGGGCCCGGCCAGTTTAAGGCGCCTTGGGGCGTCGCATGCGACGCGCTTGGCAATGTCTATACTGTGGACAGCGGGAACCACCGGATTCAGAAATTCGACGGCAACGGGACGTTCTTGTGCGCCTGGGGGAACCGCGGGCATACCGAAGGGCAATTGAATTTCGCTTCCGGTATCGCGGCGGATAAGGAAGGGTATGTCTATGTCGTGGATAGCGGCAATGCGCGCGTGCTGAAGTATGCGCCAACTGAAGAAGAGCTGAGGAGACATCAGCAAGCTGCGCCGCAAGCATCAACCGAGTTAGCGGCGCCACGGAGTTTGGTGGGGAAAGCAGGGGATACCGAGGTCACGCTCAGCTGGCTCGACGTCCCGGGGGCGGTCTCCTACAACTTGTATTTCCACACCGAACCCGGGGTGACGGTCCAGACCGGTACGCGCATTGAAGGCCTGACAAGTCCCTTCATTCATACCGGCCTTGCCAACGGTGCCCAGTACTACTACACGCTCAGTGCCGTCTATGAGGACGGGTCTGAGAGCGGGTTAACTGAAGAGGTGATAGCCACGCCGGTGCTCATCGACATGACGGCTCCTCAAAATCCCAATGCGGTCATCAACCATTGGGCGTTCATGACGAACACGCCGGATGTCTTCGTCACGCTTTCCGCCATCGACGTGGATACGGGCGTGGCCGGCTATTACATCTCGGAAAGCCCCATGACACCGACCGCCAGCGTGCCGGGCTGGGTGGATGTGCCCGCGGAAAACAAGTTCGGGATTACAATTCCCTGCACGCTGTCGCCGGAGGACGGACAGAAGACGATCTACGTGTGGTTCAAGGACGCCGGCAACAATATCTCGGTCCCGGCCAGCGCGACCATCCTGGTCAACACGTCCGGGTATCTGTGCGTCTCCAAATGGGGCAAGGCAGGCCGTGGCGCGTCGCTGCTCCATGGCGGGGAGTTTATGAGCCCGCTCTATGGATTGGCGGTTGATCAGCAAGGTTCCTTGTTTGTCGTGGACAACGGTAATAATCGGGTCCAGAAGTTTGATAAGAGTGGGAACTTCATTATCCTCTTTGGGAACTTCGGCATAGCCAACTCCAACTTCCACAATGCGACCGGGGTCGCGTGCGACGCGCGAGGGGATGTGTACGTTGTGGATACAAACAACCATCGGGTCCAAAAGTTCGACGGCAAGCTGGGCAGTTACCTGATGAAATTTGGGTCCCGCGGAAACGGAGAGGGTCAGTTCAACTCGCCGTGGGGGATCGCGGTGGATCGGGTACGCGGATATATTTACGTCGTGGATAGTGCGAATTTCAGGGTGCAGAAGTTCGACTCAACGGGTGAGTTCATTATGCAGTGGGGCAGCTTTGGCAACAACGATGGCCAATTCTATTTCCCGCGCGGCGTTGCGGTTGACCCGTCGGATGGAGCCGTCTATATCGTGGACATGGGCAATCATCGCGTCCAGAAATTCGACACGAGCACCAACGTGCTGCCGCAGCTGCTCACTAAGTGGGGAGGCGGGCTCGGCCCCGGGCACGCGAGCAATCCCCAGGCCCAAGAGGCCGGGCAGTTCCGGTCGCCTTGGGGAATCGCGGTGGGTGGCAATGGCGACGTGTACATAACCGACACCGGCAACCAGCGTGTCCAGAAATTTGACCGTGAGGGGAATTTCATTACGCAATGGGGTGGGTTTGGCAACGGACTGGGCCAAATGAATTTCCCGTATGGGATTGGGGTGGATGCGCACGGAAGTGTGTTTGTCGTGGATAGTGCCAACACACGCGTGCAACAGTTTATGCCGGCTGAGGAAGGCGAGGAACTCCTCAAGGAACAGACCGAGTCGGCAGCCACGCTCACAGATGAGACAGCTGAGGTGCGGTCCCAGTAATCAGTCATGCGTGATGCGGGATGAGTCATGAGTGCATGGCCTCGCCTGGAGAACGATCTTGTACACTTCCCGCATCACTCGTTACGTGTCACGTATCATGTGGGTGGGTGATGACGCGGCATAGGGAACGAGGCGTACCTATGCCTGAGGGCTCACATGCTGGATAAAGACGTGCGAGTTGGGCTGACGTTTGACGACGTGGTCTTGGTGCCTGCCAAATCTGAGGTGTTACCCAGCGATGTGGATACGCGGACGCGCGTGTCGCGCAACATCACGATCAATGTTCCCATCCTCAGCGCGGCAATGGATACGGTGACGGAAGCGCGGTTAGCGATCTCGATGGCCCGAGAGGGTGGCCTCGGTGTGATCCATCGTGTGCTCTCACCCGAAGACCAGGCGGTCGAGGTAGACAGGGTCAAGAAGTCGGAGAGCGGGATGATCCTTGATCCTATTACCATTTCGCCGGATCAGACGATTCGGGATGCGCATCAGTTGATGGCCAAGTACAGAATTTCAGGAATTCCGGTGACCAAACAGGGCAAGCTGGTAGGGATTCTCACCAACCGGGATCTTCGGTTCGAAGGGCGCATGGAGCTGAAAGTATCCCAGGCCATGACGAAAGACAAGCTGGTGACTGCTCCTGAGGGGACAAGCCTCGAAAAAGCGCGCGAGGTCCTCCACGAACATCGGATCGAGAAACTTCCTGTTGTCAATCGGCGATTCGAGCTCAAGGGCTTGATTACGATCAAGGACATCGAGAAGCGAATCAAGTACCCGAATGCCTGTAAAGACACCCATGGCCGGTTGCGGGTCGGAGCGGCGGTGGGCGTGGGGCTGGAGACCGAGCACCGAGTCGAACTGTTGGCCAAGGCTGGCGTGGATCTTGTGGTGGTGGATACGGCTCACGGCCACACTCGGAGCGTCACGGAGACAGTCAAGTTCATCAAGCAGCAGTATCCGAGCCTGGAGGTCTTAGCCGGCAACGTGGCCACCGCGACCGCAGCCCGGGAACTTGTCCAGGCCGGTGCTGATGCAGTCAAGGTTGGGGTAGGGCCGGGGTCTATCTGTACGACTCGCATTGTCTCTGGAGCAGGGATGCCTCAGTTAACCGCCATCGCCGACTGCGCCACCGCGATCGCGGGGAGCGGTGTGTCGGTCATTGCAGATGGAGGCATCAAATATTCTGGCGATATCACGAAGGCGTTGGCTGGAGGAGCCTCGGCTGTCATGATCGGTGGCATTCTTGCCGGAACGGAAGAGTCGCCCGGGGAAACCATCTTGTTCCAAGGGCGCACGTATAAAGTCTACCGAGGCATGGGCTCACTAGGCGCGATGGAAAAGGGAGGGAAGGACCGCTACGCGCAGACAGGCCTCCCGGAGTCCAAGTTGGTCCCGGAGGGGATCGAGGGACGAGTTCCCTACAAGGGTACACTCGCTGGGGTTGTCTATCAGCTAGTCGGTGGTGTGAAGTCCGGCATGGGCTATTGCGGGTGCCGAACAATCGCTGAGCTGCAGAGCCACGCGACCTTCATTCGGCAGACGTTGGCCGGCCTCCGAGAAGCTCACGTTCATGACGTGATCATCACCAAGGAGGCGCCCAACTACCGGACGGATTCGGAGTAAGGCGCCTCCCTCTCTCGGCCCGCTCCTGATGTCCCTTTTGAATTGTTCTCGTGACGAAAGAATGCCGTCGGGCTGAGGGGCCCAGCGTCTGGCAGGATGCCCACAGAGGCCAACCGAAGGAGTCCCGAGGAAGTGAGGTCCCGGCAGCGTGCTTGTGTGTGTACATCGTGGGGCCCGAACGGCCGAGCGAAAAGCCAGCGGACTGGTTCCGTGTCCTGCTGGCGGGAGCGTCGGGTGTCGTGACAGGGTAGGATCCCTCCCGTCATGGACGTGAGGCATGATCGGATTCTGATCCTCGACTTCGGGTCTCAGTACACCCAGCTCATCGCTCGTCGTATCCGCGAAGCCCAGGTCTTCTCGCAGATTCTTCCCCATTCCGCTCCCCTTGAGCAGATTCTCGGTGATCGCCCGAGCGGTATCATTCTCTCGGGAGGGCCGGCTAGCGTCTATGACCGAAACGCTCCGCTGATGCCCAAGGGACTCTTGGAACAGCGGGTCCCGGTTCTGGGCATCTGCTATGGGATGCAATTGGTGACCCATCTGCTTGGTGGCGAGGTGGCCAAAGCGGCACGGCGGGAATACGGCCGCTCCAACCTGATCATCGATGACGGTTCTGATTTGCTCAAGGGCATTGGCTCAGCAGCGTCCAGCACGGTCTGGATGTCGCACGGTGACCGGATTGAGCGTATGCCGAAGGGGTTTTGCTCGATCGCCCATACGGAGAATTCCCCCGTTGCCGCCATGAAAACGGTGGAAAGTGGGAACCGGATCTATTGCCTCCAGTTCCATCCCGAAGTCGCGCATACCATCGAGGGGTTCCGTATTCTCCAGAACTTCGTCTATGACATCTGCCGCTGCCGGCCCACGTGGTCCATGAGTTCGTACGTGGAGACAGCCGTTCGTCAGATTCGCGAGCAAGTCGGAAACGGGAAAGCGATGTGCGCCTTGAGCGGTGGGGTCGATTCCTCAGTGGCTGCGGTGCTCGCCCACCGCGCCATCGGCAAGCGCTTGACCTGTGTGTTTATCGACAACGGGTTATTGCGGACTGGCGAAGGCGTGGAGGTTCGAAATACGTTTGCGTCCCACCTGAAGCTGAATCTCCGCTATCTGGATCGTGCGCCCGAATTCCTCCGGGCGTTGAAGTCAGTGGCGAATCCGGAGCGTAAACGCAAAATCATCGGGCGACTCTTTATCACACACTTTGAAGCCCTTTCGCACCGCCTCGGCGGGGTGGACTATCTCGTTCAAGGCACCTTGTACCCGGATGTGATCGAGAGCGTCCGTTTCAAGGGCCCCTCCGCCACCATCAAAACACATCACAATGTGGGAGGACTTCCCACCAGGATGCGGTTCCGACTCGTTGAGCCCCTCCGCGAGCTGTTCAAGGACGAAGTGCGGATTCTCGGCAAAGAGCTGGGCCTGCCTGACGTGATCATCTGGCGTCAGCCGTTCCCGGGCCCCGGCTTGGCGATTCGTGTACTGGGACCCGTTACGCGTGAACGCCTGACTCTCCTCCGGGCTGCCGATGCGATCGTGGAGCAGGAAGTTCGGAACTCCGGTCTCTACCGCGAGCTGTGGCAAGCGTTCGCCGTCTTGTTGCCAATTCGCACGGTGGGGGTCATGGGGGATCGGCGGACGTACGAGCACGTGGTGGGGATCAGAGCAGTGACCAGCGTAGACGGGATGACGGCGGACTGGGCCCGACTTCCGCCAGAACTGCTCGCTACGATCTCGAACCGAATCATCAACGAAGTGAAGGGGGCGAATCGGGTGGTCTACGACGTGAGTTCGAAACCGCCCAGCACGATCGAATGGGAATGAACCGGCAACATATCGGGGCTAGAGGCAAGAGGAACGAGGTGAGAGATCGTGGGTTTACCACTGGCCCCTTGCCTCTGACCCCGGACCCTGAGCCTAAGCGTGAGGTTAGGCTGCAGAAGGTGATCGCCCAGGCGGGGGTGGCGTCACGGCGGAAGGCGGAGGCGATGATCGCCGAGGGGCGGGTGAGCGTGAATGGTCGGACCGTGCGCGAGCTCGGTGTGCGAGTGGATCCCCAGCGGGATCATGTCAAAGTCGATGGGCGGCACCTGAAGCCCAGTCCCCCGCCAGTGTACCTGATCCTCCACAAGCCCAAAGGGTATGTTTCCTCCTTGAACGATCCAGCCGGCAGACCGACCATCTCGGATTTGCTCGCTGGTGTGAGGCTCCGCGTGTTTCCCGTCGGCCGGCTAGATTTCGAGAGCGAAGGCTTGATGCTGCTCACCAATCATGGCGAGATGGCGGAGACGCTCTTGCACCCGCGCTACCACGTGCCCAAAACCTACCTCACGAAAGTCAAAGGCGTGCTGTCCCGCGAGAAGATTGCTGTCCTTGAACGTGGGATTGGCTTGGAGGAGGGCCAGACCAAACCGGCGACTGTCAAAAAAATGGGGATCGCGACCGAGAATTCCTGGCTCGAAATCACGATCTCCGAGGGCAGGAAGCATCAGATCAGGCGTATGCTGGAGGCGGTCGGCCATCCGGTTCTGAAGTTGAAACGTGTGCGCTTCGGTCCGCTGGCATTGGGTGGCCTCCCGCCTGGACGGTATCGGTATCTGACGGACGCAGAGGCCAACGCGCTGCGGTCGGTGATGCGGGGTCGGTCCGAGTCCACTAAGAATGGACAACGGGCTCGGAGCAAAGGGAAAGGGGCAACGGGCCGGGTCCCAGTGTCGAGTTCCAGGTTTCGAGTTGCGAACCTATCCCTCTCAGTCCTCGGTCCTCAGTCTGATGTTCGCCATCTGCAATCTGCCCTCTGCAATCTCAGTACGGTGGCGCTTCACATGAGCCAACCACCCACAACCCCCCTCCGCCGCTTGTGGCGGTACGCCACAGCACATCGCGGTCGGATCGCCCGTGCCACCACCTGGTCGATCCTCAACAAGACGTTCGACATCGCGCCCCCGATCCTCATCGGAGCCGCGGTGGACATCGTCGTCCGCCAGGAGGATTCGGTGCTGGCATCCTTCGGTGTCGAGGATCCCCGTACCCAGGTGGTCGTCCTGGCCGTCGTCACCTTTGCGATCTGGGCGTTCGAGTCTCTGTTCGAGTACCTGCACCGCATCGAATGGCGCAACCTGGCCCAGGCGATGCAACACGATCTCCGCATCGACGCCTACTCCCACATGCAGGGCCTAGAGATGAAGTACTTCGAGGATCGCAGCACCGGGGACCTGATGGCTGTCCTCAACGACGACGTGAATCAGCTGGAGAGGTTCCTCGACAACGGTGCCAACGAAATCCTCCAAGTCCTCACCACCGTCCTACTGATCGGATTCATCTTCTTCTACCTGGCTCCGGGCATCGCCTGGCTGGCGTTTCTCCCGATCCCGTTGATCTTGTGGGGATCGTTCCTGTTCCAACGCACGCTCGAGCCGCGCTACGCCGCGGTGCGAGAGCAGGCGGCGATGGTCAACTCCGAACTGTCGAACAACCTCGGCGGCATCGCCACCATCAAGTCCTTTACTGCCGAGGATCACGAAGTGGAGCGGATCTCACACGAGAGCAAGGCATATCAGGAGGCAAACCGGCGAGCGATCGCCCTGTCGAGTGCCTTCTCTCCGCTGATCCGTATCGTGATCCTGGTCGGATTCACCGCCACCCTGGTGTGGGGAGCGTTCAGGGCCATCGACGGTGGTCTGGCGGTAGGGGCCTACAGCGTGATGGTCTTCTTGACCCAACGTCTGTTGTGGCCGCTGACCCGACTCGGCGAGACATTCGACCTATACCAACGGGCGATGGCGTCCACCAACCGGATACTCGACGTTCTGGACACCACCGCCACCATCCAGGATGGCGAAGGCGACCTCGAATCGGTCGATGGTTCCGTCAGGTTCGACAACGTCGGTTTCGCCTATCGGAAGGGGTACCCGGTCCTCCATGGAATCTCGATGGAAATGGAAGCCGGAAAGACCACCGCCTTCGTCGGGGCCACCGGGTCGGGGAAGACCACGGTCATAAAACTGCTGCTTCGCTTCTACGACGTGGGCAAAGGCCGCATCACCATCGATGGCCACGACATCCGCGACGTGACTCGGAAGTCCTCCAGTTCGTCGAATTCGACTTGAGCGATCACAGGGGACAGCTGG
>JACZQN010000036.1 GCA_022545705.1 Nitrospirota bacterium
CGAAGGGGGAGTTATGGCACAAAAGAAGGTTGAGCAAAAATGTTGAGGGCCAGGTCTTGCAATGCAACATCGCCTAAGCAAACGGAGGGAAAGCAAAAGGGAGGAAGAGCTTTTTAGAAGCCTTCACATGAGTAAATGGTCGCGCCAGGACTCTTCATCGCAAAGGCTCACCCCAGCAAGTCAATGAATGTGTGATTGCAAGACCTGACCCCACGATGACCCCACCCACTGACCCCATCCAGGAGCGCCGCAAGGATCCTGGCCTGACCCCGCCTGTTCGGCCTTAGCCTGCTTCACGCCGACTACAGCACCCCGCAGCGGGTAGGGTCCTCCCGCACCGCCTCTGATGAAGACATCCGTTGGAGTGGATAGCGCGCAAGCATGTAATAGGGTGGGTTGACGATTGAGCAGACGATGCTCAAGTTTTCGGATGATAAGCCGAAGATTACCTTAGAGCAGGTGGACGGACTAGGTGCGCAGGTGCGACACAACCTTGGGCATCATGGGGATGAACACTCAGTCTACCAGGCCTGGTAATATGGAGCCACTCGAGAAAGTCCGATGTGCGCTCGTTGCGCGGATGGAACATGGGGCTCTCCATCTTCCCATCCTTCCCCAGGTTGCCAACCAGGTTATAGCGCTCACCCGCGATCCGAATTCAGATGCCGCCAGGTTGGCAACCCTCATCCACCAAGATCAGGCCCTCGCTGGCCACGTCCTGAGGATCGCCAACTCCTGGACTTTCTTGCCCAGGACGCCTATCGAATCGCTCCAGCAGGCTGTCGCCTGGCTGGGGATCAATCATCTGGCGGGCATTGCGTTTGCCCTCTCGATACAAAATGGGGCGTTTCGCGTACAGGGATACGAAGCAGAGATCACGCAGCTCTGGCGACATGCTCTCGCAACCGCACTGTATGGGAAAGAAATCGCTCGAGTAGGCCGGCGCAGCACGGAAAGTGCCTTCCTGTGCGGACTGCTCCATACCATCGGGAAACCTGTGATTCTTCACGCAATCATTGATCTGCAGAAAGAATTGGGGACCAGCCTTGCCTGGGGCGACATTGACAGCCTGATGCACGCCTACCACACCCCAGCTGGTACCAGGATCGCTGAAAAATGGAACTTGCCTGACCAGGTGAAGGAAGCCATCACCTACTACTCAAACTATTCCAAGGCACCATCCTTATCCTCCACAGCAGCCAAGATTACCTATCTCGCTCACCGCTTGGCCACCTCCCTCTTTGATCCGAACACCATGGATGAGCATTCCGTGCAGGACGATCCAGTCGTTCGTGATCTAACCCTTTCTGCAGAGGCCCTTACCGCACTCCTCGAACAGGGAGAAACGGTCCTCAACGCCGCGGACTCCATGACCTTGTGACCAGAACATCCCGTTCCGACGTCCTTGTCATGGGGAGCCCAAATGGTTGAGGGTCATGGTTGAGGGTCAAGTCTTGCAATGCAACAGGACTTAATCAAGAAGAGGGAAAGAAAAGGGAACCAAGAACTATTGAGAAGCGTCTGGATCACTCGAGGGTCGAGCCGACACCATTCTTCGCGAGGGCTCTAGGAAGGAATCAACACAGACAGATGGTGAGCCGCCTGGGACTCGAACCCAGGGCCCTCGCCTTAAAAGAGCGATGCTCTACCGAACGAAAGACTGCTCCTAATCCTCATCAAGACACTTTTGATAAATCGTCGGACCGCGAAGCGAGGAGGATTCTTTGACCTTATTCCGAGTTCCGATCGATAGAGAGGGTCAGATGACGGTGAGGAGGTGAAGGTTATCGCACGCGGCGCGGGCGGGCGGACTTGCGATGGGCGGAGGCCATCGGATGACGCACCACGATGGTTTGGTTTCGCTTGGACCCGGTGGAAATGATATCCATGGGACACGCGGCTAACTCCTCGATCCGCGCCAGGTATCGTTTCGCCTGGGGAGGAAGCGCTTTATACGAAGTGATTCCGGTAGTCTCCATCTTCCATCCCGGCAGCGCCTCATACACGGGTTCACACTCTTCCAGCACCTGGATATCAGAGGGCATGTCCCGGTAAAGTTTTCCGGCGTGCCGGTAGCCGGTGCAAATCTTCAGCTCTTGGCAGCCATCCAGCACATCGAGCTTGGTCACCGCCAGGGACGAAAGCCCATTCACGCGCGCGGCGTGCCGCAAGAGGACTCCGTCAAACCATCCGCATCGGCGCGGCCGACCGGTTGTGGCACCAAATTCCTTGCCCCGCTCCTGAAACCTGGCCCCGACGGCATCTGGCATTTCCGTGGGGAACGGCCCGCTGCCGACCCGCGTGGTGTAGGCCTTGACGACACCCATGACCTTATTGATCTTGGTGGGCCCGACTCCGGTCCCGGTACAGGCTCCCCCGGCCGCCGCGCTGGAAGACGTGACGTACGGGTACGTGCCGAAGTCCACATCCAGGTGCGTCCCCTGAGCGCCTTCGAACAGCACCTTCCGCCCTCGCTCGATCGCCTTATTCAGCACCGCGGACGTATCTGCCACGTAGTCTTTGAGCCGCTCCGCGTAACCCATATACTGCTGGAAGACCTTCTCTAGTTGAAATCCCTGGAGCTGGTAGAGCCGCTCGAGAAAGACGTTGATCTCGATAAGGTTCTCCTCGAGCTTGCGCCGGAAGAGCGCCGGGTTCAGCAGGTCCCCCATACGGATCCCGATGCGCGTCATCTTGTCGGCATAGGTGGGGCCAATGCCTCTGCCTGTGGTGCCGATCCGTCGAGACCCCTTTGACTGCTCGGCCGCTTTCTCGATCGCCTTGTGGTACGGCAAGATCACGTGCGCTCGGTCGCTGATCAGGAAGTTCTTCCCGATCTTCACGCCCTTGGCCTGCAGCCGGTCCATCTCTTCGATGAGCGCGCCCGGATCCACCACCACGCCGTTCCCGATGATACAGAGTGTACCCCGGTACAGAATACCGGAGGGCACCAAGTGGAACACGTGGGAATCGCGATCGTTCACGACGGTATGCCCTGCGTTAGACCCACCTTGAAAACGTACGACCACGTCGGCGGCGCGGGCGAGGAGATCCACGATCTTGCCCTTGCCCTCATCTCCCCACTGGGTGCCGACTACGACCAAATTGGACATCGTCTTTCAGCCTCGGTGCTATGATCGCGTGCAAAAAAAGAGCTCTGACCGGGTAAGATCAGAGCGCACGTCCTCATCCTAGGATGCGCCCCACTGTTTGTCAAGACGCCCTCGGACGCTGCTCAGGCTTGGCGTAATCTTGACGCTCCGCCGACCGCATGATAGCATTCCCTAGTGTTTTACCTGATCTCTCATACTCTTCACACTCAACACTGATTGACTGCTTTAGCGGGGTGGGGCTGTGGCGCAGTTGGGAGCGCGCGTGAATGGCATTCACGAGGTCGCCGGTTCAATCCCGGCCAGCTCCACCAAAATAAACCCAGGCGAATAGTCCCCACGCTATTCTCTTCATCCCATACCCCTTGCCCCTAGCCCATCGCCTCAAGCCCAATTTTTGCCATGCTCCAGATCGAAGGCGTTAGTAAGCAGTTTGCAGCCCGCGTCCTCTTAAAGGAGACGTCAGCCCATCTGCGCCCGGGCTCGCGGACCGGGTTGGTCGGTCCCAACGGTGCCGGCAAAACAACCTTGCTCCGAATGATCCTCGAAGAAGAGTCGCCGGATCACGGCACCATTCGGAAGCGGCCGCGCTTGCGCATTGGCTATCTCCCGCAAGAGCTCGAAACACTTTCCGGTAAAACTGTTCTGGAAGCGACCCATCGGGACCTGTACCCGGAACACGAAGCCAAGCGCATCCTGTCCGGGCTTGGGTTTTCCGAGGAGGATTTCAGTCGCTCGATCGAGACACTCTCTGGCGGCTACCGGATGCGCGTCGCCCTCGCCCACCTCCTGCTCTCGAATCCCGACGTGTTGATGCTGGACGAGCCGACGAACCATCTCGACAAACCGACCCAGGCCTGGTTCGAACATTTTCTGCTCCAGTCAGGCATGACGCTACTGGTGATCAGCCACGACACCGCCTTTCTAGATCGGATCACCACCTATATCTGGGAGATCCGCAGTCACAAGATCCAGGAGTGCCGAGGGAATTACTCGAAGTTCCTCGAGTGGCGCGCGGCGCGCGACGCCCAGCAGCAGGCAGCGGCCAAGCGACAATCCAAGGAGATCGCCCACGTCCAGAAATTCATTGAGCGTTTCCGGTACCAGGCGACCAAGGCCCGTCAGGTTCAATCGCGTATCAAACAGCTGGACAAGGTCAAGCGTATCGAAGAGACGCGGGATCCCAAACGAGTGCGGTTCAAGTTTCCAGTCCCCGCAGCCAGCGGGCGGCAGGTCATTGCGCTCCGCGACGTGGCAAAGAGTTACGGACGTACCGTTGTCTACACCTCGCTCGACTTCACCTTGGAGCGCGGGCAACGGATCGCCTTAGTCGGTGAAAACGGGGCCGGCAAGAGTACATTGCTCAAGATCCTGGCGGGGGTGCTCCCGTTTGAACAAGGCGCGCGGACGCTCGGACATGGGGTGACCCTGCAATACTTCGCTCAGCACCAAGCCGAGGCGCTGAACCCGGAGCGTACGATCTTGGACTCCCTCGCCGAAGTGTCCAGCATGGCGGAGATGAATTTTCTGCGCGGCATCGCGGGTGCGTTTCTCTTCTCCGGCCAGGATCAGAAAAAACCCATCAAGGCGCTCAGCGGGGGCGAACGCAATCGCGTCGCGCTCGCTCGCATGCTGGTCGAGCCGGCGAACACGCTGCTGCTGGACGAGCCGACGAATCACCTGGACCCCGCTTCCGTCGATGTCCTCACCGACGCGTTAACCGCGTTTCCGGGCACGATCGTGTTCATCTCCCATGACCCCACCTTCCTGAGCCGAGTCGCCACCCGCGTGGTAGAAATCGAGGACAGGCGAGCCCGCGACTACCTGGGTGACTACGAATACTATTTGTGGAAACGTGCGCAAGAGCTGGAGTCCATCAAGGAACGGAGTGAGGACTTAACGCCACGGGAGGGACGGCGCGCAAAAGGGCCCGTCAAGCCCGCCCCACCTGTGGTCACGACTGTTCCTTCAAAACACGCGCATCGGCGCGCGTTGTCAAAGGCGCAGGCCCGGCTCGACAAGCAGGTTTCGCGAGCAGAGGCGGACATCGCGGAACTGGAATCACAGATCCGCGCTCGGGATCAGCAACTGGCTGATCCCGAGCTCTACCAGGACTTTGCCCGCTGGCATGATTTGCAGTTGGAACAGGAACGCTGGAAAAAGGAGCTGGATCGGCTTACCGCAACGTGGGCCAAAATTTCAGAGGAACTCGAAGACGTGAGGCAGAAACTGGCGGCCGCAGTCTAAGCAGGTGCTTTGAGCGTCTCTTCCAAGTAAGTGTACAGCCCGGGATGTTTGCTTTTCGTCACGATCTCATCCCACGTCACGCCGATCAGGTAACCTTTTTCCCACGGCTTCACCCACACCACAGTGCCCGAGAGCTTCTCTTGCTGCTCCCTTTCTTTTTGATCCAGGAACGCGATGGACACCGTCACAGCCTCGTGAACATCGAGTTGTTCTCTGGCATGGAACCCGGCCCCGATCCGACTGGCATTGTCGAGGACGGCCGACACCACACGGCCGGCTTGACCCTTCGGCCCGACCAGCGCGGAGCCGACTAACGTCGCCCGCAAATCGCGACGGCGATCACCGTTCCTGCCTGAAGCGCCCATAACGTCGCTCCCCCCGTGCTGTCAAAAGTATAACCCAATGCAGGCGTTTGTCCAGCGGTCATATTGGGGTGCCAATATTTATACATTACAATGCCTTCGGACGATAGTAGCGTTTGCCACGGAGGCGTTCGGGAAGATGCGACTGCTCGGTCTTTGCAGAGATGTCATCGTGCACATACTTGTATCCCTTTCCATACCCGAGATCTCGCATCAGCGACGTCACCGCATTGCGTAAGTGCAGCGGGACCTCCAGGTTCCCGAACGCCCGCGCGTCCTCCAGCGCCTCGCGCAACCCAACATAAGACGCATTGTCTTTCGGACGAGACGCCAGATAGGTTGTCCCGTGAGCCAGATTGATTTGCGCTTCGGGGAGCCCGACAAACTGCACCGCCTCCGCAACCGCCGTTGCAATCACTAAAGCGAGAGGGTCCGCATTCCCAATGTCTTCTGAGGCGAAAATCACCATCCGCCTGGCGATGAACTTGGGGTCTTCTCCTCCTTCCAACATGCGGGCCAGCCAGTAGAGCGCTCCATCCGGGTCCGAGTCACGCAGGCTCTTGATGTATGCAGAGATCAGGTTATAGTGTTCCTCACCGGCTCGGTCATACCGAAGCGCTTTCTTGAGCAGTGCGGCATCGAGCGCTTGCTCGTCAAGTCGTACCTGCCCGTCGGGATCGGCCTGGGTTTGAGTCGCCACGAATTCCAGCGCGTTCAGTGTCCCGCGCGCATCGCCGTTGCCGTATCCGATGAGGCGACGACGCGCTCCCGGAGTCACCCGCACGTTCATGTTGCCCAGCCCACACTCAGTGTCCGTCAGAGCCCGCTCGAGTATTTTGTCCATCGCGTCATCCGAAATCGGCTTCAACACCACGACCATCGAACGCGAGAGCAACGGCGCGATCACTTCAAAGGATGGGTTTTCAGTCGTCGCGCCCACCAGAATGATGGTTCCGCGCTCAACATGCGGGAGAAAGGCGTCCTGTTGAGCCTTGTTGAACCGATGGATTTCGTCCACGAAGAGGATCGTGCGCTGTTGATACATTCTGCGTCGCTGCTCGGCGGCCTTCACCACCGCCCGGAGTCCGGGAAGCCCGCTTGTCACAGCAGGGAACGGGATGAACTGCGCCTTCGTGTGACGCGCAATGATCCCGGCCAGTGAGGTTTTTCCCGTACCAGGCGGTCCCCATAAGATCACAGACGAGAGCGTATCCCCCTCGATCGCCCGCCGCAGCGGCCGATCCGGGGCCACGATGTCATCCTGACCGACGAAGTCCGTGAAATCCTGTGGCCGCAAGCGATCGGCCAGTGGGCTGGCCGTGTCGATCGCGTCGCCGCCCCCGCCGAACAGATCGGCTCGGTATTCGTGCTCTTTACCCATCGTTCGCATCGTGTCAATGTCGCCGGTGATTCTATACAGTTCGGGGCAGCGGCTGCAAACACTCTTACAGCGGGACTCACGGTTGAAGCCAGTGATTGACGAGCTCTTCTCGCGGTGATAGGAAGAGGCCTCCCTCATCGGTTCTGCTGTCGAGAAGGAGGAGCCTGATGGACGCGCAGATTAACGGTCTCACATTGGCCTACACGGACGAGGGCAAAGGCATGCCGGTCGTCTTCGTCCATGGATTCCCGCTCAACCGAAACATGTGGGCTCCCCAGGTCCAGGCGCTCTCCAGACAGCACCGGGTGATCACCGTGGACCTGCGCGGGCATGGCGAATCCGATGCCCCGCTCTGGCGTTATACCATGGAGCAATTCGCCGATGACCTCACGGGCGTCCTGGATCATCTCTCGATCCAGCAAGCGGTGATGGCCGGGCTCTCGATGGGCGGGTATATCCTCTTCGCGTTTTATCGAAAATACGCGAACCGAGTGAACGCGCTGATCCTGTCGGACACGCGGGCGCAGCCGGATACCGATGAAGGCCGAGCTGGACGCTTCAACATGGCGCAGAGCGCGTATACGCAAGGATCCGGCGCCATTGCGGACGTGATGCTGTCGAAATTACTGTGCCCCGCGTCCCTGCACACGAGACCTGAGCTGGTTCAGCAGGTAAGGGGGATGATCACGGCCATGACGCTCGGCGGGATCGCCGGGGATCTGATGGGAATGGCGGACCGGCCCGATTCGGTTCCACTGCTGAGGACGATCGCCTGCCCGACGCTGATCATTGTCGGCGAGCTGGATCTTGCCACCCCACCTTCGGATGCGCGCTTGATGTCGGAGCAGATCCCGGGCGCCCAACTCAAGATTATTCCTGGCGCAGCGCATCTCCCCAACCTCGAACAGCCGGAGGCGTTCAATGACGCCGTGCGATCGTTTCTCGCGTCAATTGCGTGAGCAACTCCAAGGGTCCATCGACGAAAGGAGAGAGCGGCGAGGAAAGACGCGGGCGGAGGAGGTTACTCGCTGTCGCCGACGGTGCCGCGACGGATTAAATTGAGAAATTCTTCGCGCGTTTGTATTTGCGTTCGAAACACGCCGAGCATCGAGCTGGTCACCGCCACGGTGTTTTGTTTCTCTACGCCCCGCATCATCATACAGAGATGCCGAGCTTCCATCACCACGCCCACTCCGTGCGCGTTCAACTTGGATTGCAGCGTTTCGGCAATCTGGACGGTGAGACGCTCCTGAACCTGCAGCCGGCGACTGAACAAGTCCACGATGCGCGGGATCTTGCTCAGGCCGACGACGCGCTTGTTGGGGAGATAGCCGACATGACACCGGCCAAAGAACGGGATCAGATGATGCTCACAGAGGCTGAAAAAATCAATATCCTTCACAATGACCATCTCATCGTAGTCAATCGGGAAGAGCGCACCATTCAGCAGTTGGTCAACATCCTGCCGGTACCCCTGCGTCATGAACCGGAGGGCCTTCTCCATCCGTTCCGGCGTTCTCCGCAAACTTGTACGCTTCGGATCCTCCCCGAGCAGCACGAGAAGCCGCGCAACGAGGTCTCGGACATCCTGGGAGTCAGAGGGGCGCCCGTCGCCCCGCAGTGCCTGCCCGGATCTCACGGTCTTCTTCGTCTGCATCACGTTCCCGATATGGACCGGCCGGCCGGGATCCGTTGCGGGGATGGCCCGCTGTACTCGAAATAGCTATCGCGCGTTTCGACAATGCCAACTTTCACGAGGCGGCCCCCTGGCAACTTGTTGACGAGCAACTCCCAGATGAGCTGCACCAAGTTCTCTCCCGTCGTCGTCTTATCGGCGAAGCCTGCATCGCGATTCAAATCCCGATGATCGAACCGGGCGACCACGGTCTCGTGGACGATCCGGTCCAGCGCGTCGACATCGGTCACGTGCCCGGTGTGCGGGTCGATGACTCCACTCACCGTTACCCGAAGGGCATAGTTGTGCCCATGGCCATGGACATTGTTGCACTTCCCGAAAACCTTCCGGTTTTCCTCGTCGGACAGACGCTGGGAGTGCAGCCGATGCGCCGCGCAAAACCGGTACTGGCGCGTCAGTGTGCTCTCAGCCATGTTCTCCCTTCACCTCTGTCGTCAGAGGGAGCAGCGCTGCCGTACCCTGTTGCACGCACACAACGGGCCGGAATCACTCGCCCCGTGGGTCGATGACTCCGGCCCGAATGTGCGGTTCCCATGATGCCGAGCTGTGGAACTTGGAGGCAGTCAGTGCCGTTCCTGCGGATCACACACTGAAGGAACTGCCACATCCGCACGTGGTCTTGGCCTGTGGATTCTTGACTGCGAAGCCCGAACCCTGCAGGCTGTCCACGTAGTCCACCTCAGCGCCGCTGAGCAACGGGGCGCTCTGTGAATCCATGATCACCGACACGCCTGCCTTCTCGATAACCGTATCATCATCCCCGAGCTTGGTTTCGAACGCCATGCCATACTGATACCCGTGGCAGCCGCCGCCGCGCACGTAGATCCGCAGGCCCACGCTGTCTTTCTCCTCCTGCATCAGTTCCCGAATCTTCTGCTCCGCCATAGGCGTCACGGTGACCATGATCTCCCTCCTTGATCTCCCATGTGTTAAAGTATCTCAATCCGCTCTGGAATACACTCCTTGGCAGCATCCACTCCTGTCTTTCGCTGCTCGTCGTTTGATGGCGCCTCCCACTTCTCCTCCGGCACCCGGACCACGACATCCCCTCGCACTCGCGCCTGGCAACCAAGCCGGTAAAAGGGCTCAAACAACGCTTCTCTGTCGAGTAAGTCCTGCTCATCAAATTCAATTTCAGACAGGTGCTCAGCCCCTTGCTGCACTTCCACCCGACAGGTCGTGCAGGAGGCATTGCCTCCACAGTCGTGGTTCAACGGAAATCCGAGCTCCATGGAAGCTTCCAGGAGCGTCAGGTTCTCCGGCACCTCGCCGCTCTTTCCCTCAGGGTGCAGGAAGGTCACTTTGGGCATGCGCACGCCCCCTGTGCCTCACGAACGTCAATCCACACCGGCAGCCACGGCTTGATACGGACACCGCTTCAGCGCGATGTGTTCCTCGTACTCCTGCCGGAACAGGCGCAGGCTGCTTTGGACAAGCACCGCGGCGCCGGTCACCAAGGTACAATACCCCGTCCCCTTCACGAAGCCACAGAGTTGCAACAAGCTGTCCAAGTCCTTTTGCGTTCCTTCCCCGCGCTCGACCTTCGACATCAGGCTCGCTAAGTTGATGGTACCCATCCGGCAGGGGGGACACTGCCCGCAGCTTTCGACTTTAAAGAACTCGGAATACCTCAGGGTCTCTGCCACCAGACAGGTCGCATCATCAACCACCATGACACCAGCCGAGCCCAGCCCCGTCCCGGCCTTCTTCAGTGAATCGAAATCCATGTGAAGATCGAGCTGGTCAGCCGTGATCATCGCGAAGGAAGGCCCGCCCGGGAACACCGCCTTGACTTTCCGCCCTCCAGGGACGCCACCGGCTTCCTCAATCAACCGCCGAAGCGGTGTTCCCATTGGCATCTCGTAAATGCCCGGCTTGTCCACCGCTCCACTGACTGAAAACAGCATGGTGCCCGGGCAGGTTTCCGTGCCGATCCCTGTAAACCAACCGGCGCCATTTCGCAGAATCCGCGGCACATTACAGAGCGTTTCGACGTTGTTGACCAACGTGGGCTTGCCGTAGAGGCCGAAATCCGTCGGATAGAAGGGCGGCTTCTGGCGTGGCATCGCTGGACGGCCCTGCATTGACTCCAGCATGGCCGTCTCTTCCCCCGCGACATAGCTGCCCTGCCCCGAAAACAGCTCCAGCTCCAGATCCACGCCCGTTCCCAACACATCCTTCCCCATCAACCCCCTGGCCTTCGCCTCTTCGATGGCCTTCTCGAGGCTGTCGCGCTCTTCCTCGTACTCATGATTGATGTAGATAAAGGACGCTTTCGACTCGACAGAATAGGCCGCGATCAAGCAGCCCTCCAGCAGGTGATGCGGATAGTGCTTGAGGAGGTACCGATCTTTGAATGTTCCTGGTTCATGCTCGCCCGCATTGCAGACGAAGTAGCGCTCCTTAACCCGGTGGTGGAGGACCTTGTCCCACTTCGTTCCGGTTGGAAATCCGGCACCACCTCGCCCGCGCAGCCCAGACCGTTTGATTTCAGCCACGATATCATCACGACTGACCTCGTTCTTGACACACCTTCGCCACGCCTCATAGCCACCAAGGCGCAGGTAGGGCTCAATGTCCCAGGGAGCCCCGTCCAGTTTCTGTAACACTACGGATGCCATCGCGCTCATCTTCGCTCGAAAGACCGACGGTATTGGCCAGAAGCTCTTACTATAAGGCCAGGTCAGCGGTCTCGTCAAGCAATGAAGTGCCTGATTAGGCCTTAATCTCAAATGGTTAGGGCGAGTGGCCCATAGGGGAGAAGGCGAGGAGGTCCCCCTGGCAGGGGTTCAAAGCGCAGACAAGCAGTGAGGCCTCACCTGCTTCTTGGCCACAAGCCGGCGGGCTTTGGCGGGGGAGCCCCGCCGGACGGCTCAGCAGTTATCCGAAGTGGCTGCCAGCGGCCATAAAGAACAGCATCGGGATCGAGAGCAGGAGGTTCACTCGCGAAGCCAGGAGCGCCTTGCGCCCTAAAGCGGCCATCTCAGGCGGCGTCGGCTTCCCGGTCTCCGCTGATTCCTTCGTCATCTGGATGATCTGCTTCTGGCAGGGCCAGATGATCGCGTGCACATTGATCATCATGATGATCCCGAGAATCCCCCCGAGCCAGATGGCCTTGTCACCACTCCCGGACAAGGAAAGATGGAGCATGAAGATCAACACCAGCCCGGTGAGCACGGTGACCGTGGCCCCATGCCGGAACCAGTTCAGCGCGCTCGGCATGAGCCGAGGGACGACCACACCCTTCTGGCCCGCGTCCAGGGACTTGAGGAACCCGGCGTTGATGAGATTGAAAAAGTACAGCAACCCGATCCAGGTAATACCAGACAAGTAATGGGCCCAGCGGAAGAGCACTTCCACCCATGCGGCTGCATCAGGCATAGTGACCACCTTTCGCTATTCTGTTCTTATTGCGAGAACGCGGGTCAGCCTAAGTCTGTCGCTGAACCGCCTTCCTCTGTCACCCAACGGCTAGAAACACGATGACCAGTATGACCGTGAGGGCGAACCCAGCTCCCATTGTCTGGTAGGGATCTTCGAGAAACTTCATCGCAGCATCACCTCGGGTTCACTGCTAAGGAGAACTCTCTACAGCAAGCGATGGCGGAAAGTCAAGGGATGCGGAGCAGCGAGAAGATCAATCTTGGGATCAACGTGCGCTCATGATGCCAACATTCGGTCCACAGCCGCGCTCAGTTCCCGCACCGCCGCGGCCGAGGTCTCAAGCGCTGCGCGTTCGCCAGGAGTCAGTTCATACTCGATAATCTGCTCGACTCCACCGCGTCCGAGCCTGGCCGGGACGCCCACAAAGACCCCGGATAGTCCATATTCGCCTTCGCAGTAAGCGGCGCAGGGGAGGACCCGTTTTTGATCCTTCAGGATTGCCTCGACCATCGTCATGACCGCCGCCGACGGCGCGTAGTACGCGCTGCCGGATTTGAGCAGGCTCACAATCTCCGCGCCGCCATCCCGCGTACGTTGCACGAGTGCTTCCAGACGCTCCTTCGGAAGCCACTCGCTGACCGGCCGGCCCGCGACTGTCGTGTATCTGAGCAACGGCACCATGGTATCGCCGTGTCCGCCGAGGACCATGGCCTGGACCTCCGCGGCTGAGACCCCTAGTTCGCCAGCAATGAAAGACCGAAACCGGGCGGAATCCAACACGCCCGCCATTCCGACCACCCGCTGCTTGGGGAACCCGCTCACCCGGTAGGCCACGTGCGCCATCGCATCGAGCGGATTCGCCACCAGAAGCAGCACGGCGTCCGGAGACCGCCTCGCGACCTCGCGCACCACCCCCTTCACAATGTTGGTGTTGGTCGCTAGGAGTTCGTCCCGGCTCATCCCGGGCTTGCGCGGCACCCCCGAAGTGATCACGACGACCGAGGACTGATCAGTTTCCCCGTATCCGTTCGTCCCGACCACTGAGCAGTCATAGCCGCAGATCGGTCCCGCCTGCGCCAGGTCCAATGCTTTGCCCTGCGGCACACCCTCGATGATATCCACCAGGACCACATCGTAGCAGTTGGTCTCCACCAGCCGTTGGGCCACTGTGCCCCCGACGTTGCCGGCCCCGACCACCGTGATCTTGGGTCTCGACATAACCCCCCCGATGGGAATTTACAGATTTGTTGATTCGGCGATTTCGTGATTGATCAACTGATTTATTGACGTATTTGTGCGTTGACTAATTGCCCTACAGCCAGGGGTGCAGTTTTCTCAGGGCTTTAGCAGCACAATCCCTCAATGGCAAAATCACCAAATCTCAAAATTCCTCAATGATTCAATCCCTCAATGATTCAATGATCACTTCCTGATGCGTGTTCTGTCCAGCCGGCCACTTTGAAGTTGATCGTGCAGACAAAATTCTCGCCATCGTAAAAATTCACCTTAATCTTCTTCTTACCGTACGTCTTTGCCAGGAACTCCTCCGGATTGTCCACCAACTCCTGGTAGGCCCCCGGCTCATAGAACCCCAGTTCCGTAAAGCTCACGATCATACCGGTCTTGACCTCTTGAAGGATTTTGACCCAGCAGCGCGGGAAGACTTCCCAGAACTTGGCCTTGATGGCTTGAGCTGTCGGCTCGGCCCTTTCTTCTCCAGGTTTACGGTCCTTGTTCTCGAATTTGGCCAGTCGCCGCACGTACGGATATTGGTGGCCGGCAAAGAGCTTATACAGCCACGGCGGGACGGTGCGTTCGGTCGATGGCTCGGCCATCGTTAAAACAACCCTCAACCTTAGCCTGCCTGCTACGCGGTCAGGCGCTGGTAGACCCTCGGCAACCGTTCGGGAAGGGCTCCTGCGTGATCAATGACCAAATACCGCACATCACCGTACATCCGGCGGAGATAGTCGTCCGCATTGCGGTCCACCGTGATGCAGAACGGTTCGATGCCGTGCATGCGAGCCTCCCGCAAGGCCATCTTTGTATCTTCAAGCGAGTATTCGTCCGTGTACCCGTCGTCCAGGGGCCTGCCGTCGCTGATCAGGACTAACAGTTTGACTCGGGCATTGCAGGCCCGCAGCTTATGCACTGTGTGCCGGATCGCCGCCCCATCCCGGTTCTGGTCTAGCGGCGTCACCGCGCCGATTCGACGCACGGCTCGTCCGCGCCCTCCCTCCTCGAAGTCTTTCAGAATGAGGAAATCGATACGGCGCCTGCCTTGGCCAGAGTAGCCATACACCGCATACTGGTCACCGACCGCTTCCAGCGCTTCGCACAGCAATACCAACCCTTCCTTCTCCACGTCAATCACCCGGCGCCCGTCCGACTCGATCTGCCGGGTCGTGGAGCCGCTGAGGTCCACGAGAAACGCAACCGCTACGTCCCGTTCTCGCTTCTCACGCCTCAGGTACACACGCTCTGAGGGGTCAGCCCCAGCCGCTTGGTCCGCCCTACGCCTGACCACCGCATCCAGGTCCAGCTCCTCACCGTCCACCTGCCCATGGAGGCGGCGCATGCCGGCTGGGCGAATGCTCTCGAAATATCGGCGGAGCAGCCGAATTGATGGACCGTGTTTGGCCAATGTGGCATCGGCAAAGTCTGTCGTGCCCTCTGGGGCAGATCGTTCGACGAGCCGGCACCATTCGGAACGGTAGTCCCGGATCACTCCATCCCACTCGTCATAGAGGAAGACCCGTTCTGGGAATCGCGCGGATAAGGACCTATCAGGCCGATCTTCATGGACCGCGAACAACCGCGCGACTGATGACCCTACTGTCGCGCGGGGAACGTCGGCCTCTTCCGTTGACTCGAAGTGGGGCTCCCCTGGAAGCCGTGAAGCATCAGGCGTGAGGCGTGAAGCGTCCGAGTCGCTCTCGCGCCCTTCATCGGGCCCAAGCCGGTCGGTGACCATCTCAGGATTCATCACCCCGCGGTAGGCCCAATTCGTGATGGGTTTGTATACTCCCGACAGCTCCTCCGAGGCCTTCGGGCCGGCACCGATCTCTGTCTCTCGCTCTGTCCCTCCTTGGAGATCTGTGTCCTGGACCCTCTGCCCCAGGAACTCATCCAACATCACATAGACTCGATCGGCAAGCCTGACCACGTCCTCGGCTGTGGCATCGGGTTGGAACACAGTCTGGCATCGCGCCCACACCTGTTCCACCACCTCGGAGATCGCATCCGGAATCCGGACCGTTCCCGGCTCAGCGGTGGAGAGCAGAAGCAAGCAGTCCACCACCATCTCGCGGACCGACATCCCGTGGAGGAGGGACCGGGTCGAGACCGCCTCCCGGACCAAGGCCGCAAGGTCACGGCGAAGGCCGGGGTACTCCTCCTGAAGCCGAGATTCAACCCGCGCATCTTCCAGGAGCATCCAGAGATCACGGATCAGGCCCGGCTGGGGATAGAGGCGGAAGATCTCCTCAAGGCTCTGAACCGTCCCCCTCTCGTCTCGCGAGCCCCGCCCATAGCGGCGATCCACCTCGGCAATCAAGTCAGCCAATCCACGCAGCGACAGGCGATAGGTGCCAAATTCGAGATGCCCCGCCTCATGGGCCGTCATGACCAGATACAGCCGGAGATTCTCCTCACGCGTTGGGTACCGTCGCAGAATCGCAGGAAGCGCGATGGTCCGCCCGTCCGGGCTGACCGCCGCTCTCGCAGGTTCCTTGCCGGACGTATCCACCACGTCTGGTAGCGATCGGATCGACACATCGGTTCCGCACAAACCTTCGGCAAACAGTTTCAGTGAGCGGGCAACCTGTCGCAGCGTGACACCGCTTATGGCCTGCTCGACAGACGCCAGTGCCTTTTGCGTCTCAAGCGCAAAATAGGCACGCGCTCCCTCGGCGCTGTATTCCAGCACCTCCATCCCTGTTTTGTACCATGCCTCGAACTTGGCCTGTGCCTCCCCCAGATTCCCCACCAACGCCAGGATTTCAGGGGAACGGCGGACGTAGGCCAGGGCTGCCTCGACATCCTGCTCCGCGATCAACACACCGTACTGTAGGACACGCACGCGCCATTCATCGGAAGGCGTCCGCCTGAGCAGCGTGGGACTCTCCGCAAGGAATGCGATTGCGGTCTGCGGTGAACGGTCAGCCATCACCGTGCCCAGATCCACCACCCACTTTCTGACCGCGGCACCCTCGATATCGCCAAGGATCGCCGGACTGGTGCGGAAGAACTCCAGGGTGCCCAGATAATCGGGTTTGCCCAGGCTATTCTGAGTGATCAGCTTCATCCCCAACCCGACCCAGGCGCGCACGTACTCCAGCGGGATCACCCGCGCGATTGCCGGACTTTGCCGAAAGTACTCGATCCCGAGCACATAGTCCCAGCGCGCCAGCTCAAGACCTACCTCGGACCAAGGGGCAAGTTCATGGGCGGGCAATACTTGCAACAACTCCGGCGCTCTCCGGAAGAAGTCGAGGGCAACATTGGGATCACTGTCCGCCAGTTCCAATGCCAGTTTCACCGTCTGCTGGCGAGCTGATGCCGGCTCGATCAACCCTAGGATCAGCGGGCTCTCCTTGAAATACTTCATGGCCGCTGCACCGGAGGACTCCGCCAGGGCAACCCCGAGATCCAGCCACGAGACGACGAGATCGAGACCACCGCGCCGGCGAAGCTCCGGGAGCGCTTCAATCGCCCCTGCGGCAGCTTTAGCGGACGCTTCTGAGAGTTCCTCAAGCAGTTCCAGGACAGCCGATACGGTCTGCGCTTCGCCGGTTGCGCGGACAATCTCGGCGACCAGGTCGGTTGCAGCAACCTGGCCCAAACTCTCAGCCAACCGCACGATCACTTTCTCTTCCGTGTTCATCTCTCTCTAAAACTCTCGGCGAGAGGCAATAGGCAACTGGCAGGCTAGTTTTCACTACTCAAAACTTAAGACTCGCATTCCACTCCTGTCGCCACTCACCTCATCGCCTATTGCCCGCTTGAGCATCCGGATTGTAAAGAAGGGATACGCGCTTGTAAACTACGCCCGGCTGCGGGCAGAGGCATGAGGCAATCAGACCTGTGAGGGGTCCTTCTTTTGTTCACACGCGCCGGTGGGCGTCCCTTGGGGGGACTGCCACGCTCGTCCTCCTTCTTCTCGCGTGCCCCGATCGGTTGCTGACCATGGCCTCCCCAAGCACGATTGATCCCCAGACCCTCTCAGTCGCGAGCGAGCTCGGCAAACGTCTTCGAGCTCACGTCGAAGCCCTCGCCAGTCCCGAACTCGCCGGTCGCAAACCGGGCACGCCCGGCATCCGTGCCGCAGCGGACTACATTACAGCACGGTTCCGGGAGGCTCACCTTGAGCCTCTTCCCTCATTGGGTGGTTACGGCCAACCAGTCTCTCCCTTCCTGGGGGACAATCTTATCGCGGTTCGTCCGGCAGCGGCCCCACACAGACTATCCCCCGGCCCTCTCCGGTGGCTGCTGATCGGCGCGCACTACGACCACCTGGGTGGCAGATACCTGGGCGCTGACGATAACGCTTCAGCGGTCGCGATCCTGTTAGAAACTGCCCGCCTCCTGCCGTCGCTGCAACGCCACCCGATACTCTTTGTAGCCTTTAACACCGAAGAGTCTCCGTATATTCGGACTCCGCTCATGGGGTCCCAGTACTTCGTGGATCATCTTCCAGCCGAAATCGGGTCCGCTGCGAACCTCCAGACCGTGATCATCATGGACCTCATGGGAGGGGTGCATTGGGCACCGTTACGTGAGGTGGTGTTCGCTGCAGGGGCGGAAAAGAGCCCGGCCCTGTACCGCCGCGTGAAGGAAGTCATCCGGACTCTCAGGCGGGAGGACGGGCTGACCGTGCTGCCGGTTGGCATGCACTTGGTTGAGGAAATCCCCCTGTTGGGATCGACCTCCTTCAGCGATTACGATGCCTTCCGCGATGCCTCTGTTCCTTTTCTATTTCTGTCATCGGGAAGGACCCCGCGCTACCATCAACCCTCGGATCTTCCGGACACGCTCCATTACGAGCGGATGGCGGCGACGGTCAGGTGGCTATCGCAGGCCATTCTCCACATGGACCAGGACAGTGAACCCTACTCCTTTCAGGCAGACCGCTTGGAGTTTGCAGACGAGGTGGCCAGCTTTCGTCCGATTGTCAGTCAAGCTGCCGACCAGAAGACAAAAATTCCAGGCACGTCATTTCTTTCCCTGTGGAAGCTGAAGCGAGACGCCACGTGGATCCAAGAGTTGGACGCCACCCCGCCGTCGCCGGAGGATATCAAGCGATTGGAAAGACTCTCGATGCGCATTCAGTGCCTCTTGGTGGAGTTCCCCGTCTGCTTCCCAATCTAATCAGTGCCCGCGTCTATCCTCCATCGTCGGTCTCGGCGAACAGCCTGGCAATTTCGTCCACGGGAAAGTGCGGGAGAGGGCGCGGTTTTTGCCCACGGGTTACCATCCGCACGCCGGCGCGGGCAGGAACGACAGTGCCGATAGATGCCGCGGGGATCCCGCCACGAGCCAGGCGGCGAAGGATGTCTGATTCGTACCGGGGATCCGCGCAGATGATCAGGGCGCCGGAGGCGATCGCGCCCAACGGGTTCAGGCCGAAGTCAGCGCAGAGCCGCGCGCCTTCGGGAAGCACCGTAATTGCCTGTTCCTCGATTCGGACACCGACTCGGGATGCTTCTGCTACCTCATAGAGAGCCGCGCTCAGTCCTCCTTCGGTGGGATCGTGCATCGCATGGACTCCCCCTGCCTTCACCGCGACCTTGGCATCGCGGAGGACGCTGATGCCAGGCTTGGACACATAGCGCCGACAACGAGCAAGGAATTGCGGTGAGTAGCGGCGACGGAGATCCTTGGCTCGCTCACGCGCCAGAACAGACACCGCTTCGATCGGAATGCCTTTGGTCAACAGAATGGTGTCGCCAACCCGGGCGCCTGCCGCAGTGAAGAGCCGGCCCTTCGGGCACTCGCCAAGCAAGCACCCCACGACCACTGGCCTCGCGACCGCGCTGGTGATTTCGGTATGTCCGCCGCACAATGAGACGTGCAAACTCCGGCAGGCGCCGGCGAGCTGCGAAAAAACACGTGTCACCTGCGACTTCCTTGTCCCAGGAGGGAGGAGCACCGTGCAAAGAAACCAGCGAGGTGTTGCGCCCATGGAAGCCAAATCGTTCGCATTGATCGTGAGAACATAGGCGCCGATGTCATCCGCGACAAAGGTGATTGGGTCGGTCTTGGCGATGAGGTACCGTTTCCCCAGATCGATTGCGGCTGCATCCAGGCCGATGCCTGGTCCCACCACCACACTCCGGTCGAACCGCGCCCCACCTCGGCGTCCTGCGTACTTTGCCAACAGGGTGCGAAGCAGGGTTGCCGGCAGCTTGCCGACGGGAAGAGCGCGGGATGTGGTCATGGGGGCAAGTTTGTCGAATCCGCCATCACCCCTTTAGCACCTCGCTGACCCGACGACTCGACACACCGGCGAGCAGCACTCGTTTCCGCCGGGATCCTTGTCCGGCACAGAGCTTCACGGCGCTTTTAGGAATGTGAAACCGCTCGGCCAGATAGGCACACAGGGCCTCGTTGGCCGCTCCTTCCACAGGCGGGGCGGCCACCCGGAACTTCAGCGCATCTCCATGCTCACCGGCGTACTCAGTGCGCGACGCCTTCGGCTGAACATGAATGGTGAGCAGAACCCCTTCGGAAGTGTCCTGGACGCTAGACCGGATCATTTCGGGGCGGTGAGAACGCGTTGGCCGTGATCCGAGGAAGGCAAAGTGGGCGTCAGGGCCGGGCGTTAACCCTTCACGGCCTGGAGCGCATCTCGCAATTCTTGCACCCGCGTGGCAAACAGATCAAGGTGTGAACCGCGCAGCGCAGGGTCGCTCCGATACTTCCAGAGGCGATGAAACACGGTCCGCATCTCCTGTCGGATCGTGACGGCCTTGGCATAGGCAGGTGTCCTCGCTTGCGCCTCTGTCACGAGGCAGAAGGACTTCTTGAGGGCGTGAAGCTGATTGTGCAGGTCGTCAAGCCCTGCCTGAAAGTTGTCGGCCTCCCGTGTCGCTATCACGCTGCGCTCCAACATGCCGGTCAGATTAATCATGGTTTCAAGACCGCTGCTTCCCTGTGCCTGCTTAAGATACTCGCTCGCCTTCGGGTGCATGAAGTGGCCGCAAGCGCTTAACGCGAGGGCCAAAGGTAAAAGGGTAAAGGTAAAAGTGAAAAAATAGAATCGGCCCGGACCCTTCAACTTTTGCCCTTTCCCATTTACCCTTGTCATTGTTTCTAACCGGCGCCTGAGATCAAAAAATAGCCTTCGTTAACTCCTGGATGCTCCGCTGCATGTCCGGATCATCGGTAATGGGCCGCGTCACCGCCGCTTCGCAGGCACTGGCAGGGGCAACGCCCTGGCGGATCAGTTGACCGGCGTAGATCAACAGGCGGGTGCTCACCCCTTCTTCAAGCCCGTGGTTCTTGAGATTCC
>JACZQN010000037.1 GCA_022545705.1 Nitrospirota bacterium
CCACACAGTTGGAGAAACGACATGGACATGAACCGCATGACCATTAAGCTCCAAGAAGCGCTCCAGGCGGCTTCCGCCCACGCGATGCGACGAAGCCATCAGGGCATCGACGTCGGACACCTGCTGCTTGCGCTCCTGGAGCAAACCGAGGGACTCACGGCTCCCCTGCTCGAACAGGCCGGCGTGTCGGTGGCCGCGGTGCAGAAGGCCGCCGAGCAAGCCCTGGCCAAGCTCCCGCAGGTACAGGGTCCGGGTGCGGCTCCTGGCCAGATCCACATCACGACTCGCCTCTCGGAAATCCTGACGCGCGCGGAAAAGGAGATGCAGGGCCTTCGCGACGAGTACCTGAGCGTGGAGCACGTGCTGTTGGCGATGGCCGAGGACGGCACTCTGTTCCGGCGCTTGGGTCTCACGCACGACCGACTCCTTCAGGCTCTTCAGCACGTTCGCGGGCACCAGCGCGTGACCAGCCAGAATCCCGAGAGCACCTATCAATCTCTTGAGAAATTCGGACGCGACCTCACCAGACTGGCCGGGCAGGGTAAGCTCGACCCGGTCATCGGCCGAGATGACGAAATTCGGCGCGTCATTCAGATCCTCTCACGTCGAACCAAGAACAACCCTGTGCTGATCGGCGAACCCGGCGTCGGCAAGACCGCCATCGTGGAGGGCTTAGCGCAGCGGATCGTGAAGGGCGACGTGCCCGAAGGATTGAAGCAGAAGCAGCTCATTGTGTTGGACATGGGGGCGCTGGTGGCCGGCGCCAAGTTCCGTGGCGAGTTCGAAGAGCGGCTGAAGGCAGTCCTCAAGGAAATCCAAGCAGCTCAGGGCCAGGTTCTGCTATTCATTGACGAATTGCATACAGTGGTCGGCGCCGGCGCGGCCGAAGGCGCTATGGACGCCGCGAATCTATTGAAACCGATGCTCGCGCGAGGCGAGCTCCACATGATCGGCGCCACGACCCTTGACGAATACCGCAAGCACATCGAGAAGGACGCGGCTCTTGAACGCCGCTTCCAGCCCGTCATGGTGAATCAACCCTCGGTCGAGGACACGATTTCGATCCTTCGAGGACTGAAACAGCGATACGAGGTCCATCACGGCGTGCGGATCAAAGATGCCGCATTGGTCGCCGCTGCGAAGCTCTCTCATCGCTATATCGGAGACCGGTTCCTCCCCGACAAGGCGATCGATCTGATCGATGAGGCAGCGGCCCGCTTGCGAACGGAGATCGACAGCCTCCCGGCCGAGCTGGACGAGGTTTCCCGGAAGGTGATGCAACTGGAGATCGAACGTGAAGCCCTCCGAAAGGAGACCGACAACGTGAGTCGCGCCCGGCTGGAGACGATCGAACAGGAATTGGCCGAGAAAAACCAAGAGCTGGCGACGCTGAAGGCCCGATGGGAAGCCGAAAAATCGTCTGTCGGTCGCCTGCACAAGATCCGCCAACAGATCGAGGAAGCCAACCATGAGATCGAGCGGGCCGAGCGGGCCTACGACCTCAACCGCGTGGCCGAGTTGCTCTACGGCACGGTTCCCCGCCTCGAGAAGGAGCTTGCGGCGGAAGAACACGAGCTTGTCCAAAAACAGGGCGAGACTCGGCTTCTCAAGGAGGAGGTGGACGAGGAAGATATCGCGTTAGTGGTCAGCCGCTGGACCGGTATCCCCGTCACCCGTCTTCTCGAGGGTGAACTGGGCAAGCTACTGCGGCTCGAGGAATTGTTGCATCGCCGTGTCGTGGGACAGGACGAGGCCGTGCGGGCGGTCGCGGATGCAGTGCTGCGGGCCCGCTCCGGCATCAAAGACCCCAACCGGCCAATCGGCTCCTTTTTGTTCCTCGGCCCGACGGGGGTTGGCAAGACCGAGCTGGCGCGGGCGCTTGCGGTCACGCTCTTCGACGACGAAGCCAACCTGATCCGCATCGACATGTCGGAGTACATGGAAAAGCATACGGTCGCTCGGCTGATTGGCGCGCCCCCGGGCTATGTGGGGTACGAGGAGGGAGGCCAGCTCACAGAGGCCGTCCGGCGCCGACCCTATTGCGTCATCCTCTTCGACGAGATCGAAAAGGCGCACCATGATGTGTTCAACGTGCTCCTGCAAGTGCTCGATGATGGCCGGCTCACCGACGCGCAGGGACGCACGGTGGACTTCAAAAATACCGTGCTGATCATGACCTCAAACTTGGGCAGCCAGGACATCCTGGAAACGCAGCAGAGAGGCGGAACCTATGATGAGATGCGGCAGGTCGTGATGGCGGAACTGCACCGGAACTTCAGGCCCGAGTTTTTGAACCGGGTCGACGAAACGGTCGTCTTTCACCCACTCACATCCGAACATCTGGCGGTTATTGTGGACATCCAGGTGGCTCGACTGCGCGAGCGCCTGATGGAACGGCGGATTCCGCTCGTGCTCACGCCGTCAGCGACGACCAACCTCGCGGAGCGGGGCTCTGATCCCGTGTACGGCGCCCGTCCACTCAAGCGACTCATTCAACAAGACATTGAGACACCCATCGCGCGTTTATTGGTCAAGGGCGAGCTCCGTGACGGGGACACCGCCACAGTGGACGTGAAAAATGGCCAGGTGGTCGTGGTCCCGACGGTGGAATCCCGAGCAGGGTAACCCCGAACCGAAAATAACTAGCGTTGCCGAGAGGGTGAGCGCGACCATGGCCGGAGGAGCGGGCAAGACCCGGCCGCCTCACCGACTCGGCGGCGCGCACACACGTGAAGCTCGTTATTCCTCGCTTCGTGCGCCCCACCGTGGCCCCCCCATTACTCTGACTGAGCAGGTGACATGCGCCTGAAGCCCACGTCGCCGGAGCGGCAGGGACCCACCCGGCATCCGGAGAAGGAAAGCCGGTACTGACCACCGCACCGTGGTCGCAGACCACGGCGACGGGAATACCGGAAGGGCGCACGGTGCGACGAATAAGGAGCACCACGTTTGTGCGCGCCGCCGAGATGGTGAGGCGGCAGGAAACCCGCTCCGGACTGCCGTGGAAGGGATGCCGCCAGAGGCGCGGGAGCGGAAGGCGCATGCCACCTGCTCCACAAACCCACGGCACTGTGGTCGCAGCAGCGGCCACAGCCACGGGAATTTCCGAAGGATTCCACTCGGCAAGGCCCGGAAGGGTCGCTCCGGGAGGCGCGGACGCGCAAGGCCCCTTCCCCGCCCCACGCACCACCATGTCCGCCTCGGACCCACACAAGAGCCGGAAGAGCCGAAAATCTATTGACCCGTGGATGTGATTCACCCAAGATAAGGCCGCTCTGCGATCCACAGCACGGGCGTGATGGCGCGACCGAGACTGAACGGAGTCAACCGGATGAAGCTGTGCGCGGGCGCCGATCGCGTGACCGACGCGGACGACGCTGTGGTCGCGTGGGCACGGGACTACTGAACGAAAGGGGTGGAGGCCGATGCCTTGGCTCATCTTCTTGGGGAGTGCGGTGGTGATCGTCTATGCGGGGACTAAGCTCTCACGATACGGTGATCAGATCGCCGAGAAAACCGGCCTGGGTGGGTTGTGGGTCGGTGTGCTGTTGATGGCCGGAGCGACCTCATTACCCGAAGTCTTCACGACGGTCAGCGCGTCCCTGCTGGATGCCCCCAACCTGGCCGTGGGAGATCTTTTGGGCGCCGTGATGACCAATATGCTGACCCTGGGTGCCGTGGACCTCTATTATCGTCGAAAGCGCGTGTGGCAGCGAGTGGCGTTGGAGCACGCGCTCGTCGCCTCTTTGGCGATCACGCTGACGGGCATCACCGGCTTCTTCGTTCTGCTCGATACGGAAGTGACCCTGTGGGGGGTGGGTGTCGGAAGCCTGGTGCTCGCGGTCATCTATGTATTAGGCATGCGCCTCGTGTTCCTCCAAGAGGATTTGAAGAGACGTGAGAGGGAGCGCGAGTCAGTCATCCACGCAGAAGAGGGAACACGCAGAGCTGGTGGAAGTCCTCCAGGACTTAGGCGTGCCAGCATGGGTTTTGCGGCCGCAGCCTTGGCGATCCTGGTTGCCGCCCCTCTGCTGGCTGATTCGGCGGTGAAGATCGCCGAGGCGACCGGGATCAGCACGACCTTCATCGGCACTTCTCTGGTGGCGATCACCACGTCCTTGCCGGAACTGGTCACCACGTTTGCGGCGGTGCGCCTTGGGGCGTTTGACTTGGCGGTGGGGAATCTGTTCGGCAGCAATGCCTTCAATATGTGCGTCATGTTCTTCGCCGACGTCGCTTATCGTCCAGGGTCGCTCCTGAACGCGGTGAACAACACGCATGCAGTAACCGCGTTGGTGGGCATTCTGCTGATGAACGTTGGGCTCATGGGCATCATCTACCGGGCGAAGAAGCGCTTCCCGCTGATCGAACCGGGTGGCGTCCTGATAGTGGTCGGATACCTATTGGGGATGTGGATGTTATTCCGATTGGGGGGATGAACGGCCACCACCTGTCAGACCAGGGGTTCCATGAGGTAAGGGATCCCCTGCTGCTCACCCCGCGAGAGCCTACCGTCGAAATCACAGCTAGCTTGCGTACCTCAGTGTAGCGCAGAACAGCGATGAATTACCCATTGCGGGATGTTCCCTGGATCGGCGGAGGAGTCCCGATCGCGATCGTCCGTGTGTTTATTTCACACTTTGCGGTTGGGGCTGGCCTGTTCAATGTCCTTGCGGAACAGAGGGCAAGGCGCGCAGGCGACGAGCGGCTGTTGAGCTTTGTCCGTACCCATTCTATACCTTCTTAGGACACATGCATGCAACGAAAGCCTTCATGTCTCCCTTTCTTGGCACAGACGAGGAACGGCAGGCTTTGGCAGCCTGGTTAGCCAGTCTCAGCACGGATCGGTAGGCGCCACTTTTACCGATCCCGAATCAGCCGGAGAGGAAGCAGATCCCATGACACCGGCATCGATGCCCATTCCCAGCTTCGACCCTATTCCAATGCCAGCGCCGGAACCGCTGGTGCATGGGCTGCTCGTGGTGACCGTTCTGCTGCACGCGCTGTTCGTGAACCTTGTTCTGGGCTCGACCCCGATCATGGTGGTGACGGAGTAGCTGGGACAGCGCAAAGGCAGCGACCGCTTCCAGCGGCTTGCACACACATTGTCCAGTATCATCCCAACCGCCATGGCCTTGGCGATTGTGCTGGGGGTCGCGCCGTTGCTCTTCATTCAGGTTCTGTACGGCCAACTGTTCTACACCGCCGCGATTCTGGTTGGGGAGGGTGGATTCTTCTGATCCTCGTCCTGATCCTGGCCTAGTACGGACTGTACCTCTACAAATACCAGCAGCCGTGGCTTTTGGATAAACCGGTGAGATCTGCTCAATCGCTTTTCTTGACACATTCTCCAGCCAAACGATATTCTGCGGGTCTTGATCGTCCGCAACATCTCCGATGTGTCAATGGCCACTGTCAGTCAAGCAACCAGAGAGCGCCGGCTCGCTTCGAGATCACGGGGCCTTGTGAAGGCTGCGCCGGATGCAGCGCCTTTGCTGATGCCACGGTCGCTGGCTACGGCGCTCCTCCAGTTGTACGACTATCGCGATCCGCGTCGGCCTGGACGGCTGATCCGGGGATATGACCGGTCGCACGCGCTCCGGACAGCCCGCATGTGCGCTGCGGTTGCCGTGCGATTAGGGTATCCACTCACACGGGTCGTGCCTTACCAGATCGCGTGCCTGCTCCACGATCTGGGACGGGCCGGGCTGGACCCGCGCCTGTTTGGAAAGATCTGGTCCTGGGCGAGGCGGCGAGCGATCCCGACCAGACCGAGGGAATGGAGAGCCATGCATCCGACGACGCGTTACGGTCGCGAGACGGAGGCGTTTCTCGCGCGCTATAGCCAGGCGCTCGCGCAGGCCGGGATTCCGATCGACGGGTGGGCACGAGAGCAGGTGGAGATGCGGCTGGGGTATGCCAGGCGTCTGATGCGGCGGTTGCGTGAGGTGAAACCTCAGCTTAAGCGGCTGGGCGTCAAGTGGTCACGCTGGATGGGTCAGGTGATGCTCTATTACTATTACCCGGAGAAGCTCAAGGGCACTGCGCGCTGGGTGCGAGAGTTGGCGGAGATCCTGGTCGCCTGCGAGCAGTTTGAAGCATACAGTAACCGGCGGCGCGGACGTGACTACTATGTTCGGAAACGAGAGTTTCTGAAGGACGCGTTTGCCTACTTGAAGCAGTTACAGGGTGAAGGGATTCTGAGCAGAGCGGTGCTGGTCGCACTGAGCCAATTGGCCGCGGAGGGCGCCTTCGACCGGATTCTGGCCGAGGCACGCGGCATGGCTCTGTCGGCGCGTGAATTGCGGCGCCTCAGGAGCATGAGGCCGGAGGTGCTGGGATGTCCGTAAAGAGTGTGCCCCTTCAAGTCAGTATGAAAGGTGGGTGTCATATTGAGAACATCACGGCGCGTGTGCAGCAGGCGCTCGCCAATACTGGGATCAGGTCGGGTATCGCGACGGTGTTCGTCAAACACACGACCGCTTCCGTCATGATCATTGAGGATGAGCCTGGAATCCGAGCGGACACAGAGGCTCTCTGGAGCCGGTTAGTTCCGGCCGATCCAGCTTGGGAGCATAATACGCGCAATCCTGGTGAAGATAACGCGCACAGCCACTTGCGAGCGCAGCTGCAAGGTCCCTCGGTCACCATTCCCTTTAATAACGGAGCGCTTACACTGGGGATCTGGCAGCAGCTCGTCATCGTAGATTTTGATACCCGGGCTCGAACCCGAGACCTCGTTGTGCAGGTGATTGGAGACGGGATGAAGTGAGCATGCGATCCCTTCGAACACGTCTGCTGGTTATCCTGTTGATCTCGACCGTCCTGCTGTTGGTCTATGCGGTGCGTGATGACTGGGGTCGTCCGCTGGGAGCGGACCATGCCGGCCCGGAAGGACGCCCTCGCCCTGTGGCTCAGGAGCCTGTCGCGTTCAGCGCGGATGAACGGGCGACGATCGCCGTGTTCGAGAAGGCGGCCCGCTCGGTCGTCTTCATTGCCAGCAGTGCCATCCGACGAAGGCCATGGTCTCTCAACCTCTTCGAGGTTCCTCAAGGGGCCGGCACGGGGTTCGTCTGGAATCGTGAAGGCCATATCGTCACCAATTTCCACGTCGTGTATCGGGCTGATGCCATCACCGTCACGATGGCGGATGGATCGGACTACGAAGCGCGCGTGGTCGGTATCGATCCGGATGACGATCTGGCGGTGCTGCAGATTCAGGCCTCACGGGATCAACTGGTCCCGATTGAGGTCGGGAGTTCACAGAATCTCCGGGTCGGGCAAAAGGTGCTCGCGATCGGAAATCCGTTCGGACTGGACCACACGCTGACCACAGGGGTCGTGAGTGCCTTGGGGCGGACGATCAAGTCGCTGACCGATCGGACAATCGAGGGGGTCATTCAGACTGATGCCGCCATCAACCCGGGGAATTCCGGGGGGCCCTTGCTCGACAGTGCCGGCCGACTGATCGGAATTAACACGCAGATCATCAGCCCCAGCGGCGCCTTTGCCGGGATCGGCTTCGCAGTGCCGGTGGACACGATCAACCGAATTGTCCCCGAGTTGATCAAGCACGGACGGGTGATCAGGCCGGGGCTCGGAGTGTCGCTCATTCAAGACTCCGTCGCCAGGCGTTGGGGCATCAAAGGCGTAGTGATCGGCCAAGTAGCTGAGGGGAGCGCCGCAATGCGAGCAGGCTTGCAGGGGGTCCGAATAAACGAGGCCGGCCGCATCGAGTTGGGTGATGTGATTACCAGGGTGGATCGGGAGCCGGTTGAGGTCGTGGATGATCTGATGGTGATCCTGGATCGTCACCGCGTCGGGGACCAAGTGTCAGTCGAATATGCACGGGACGGCCGTCGCCGCGAGGTCACAGTCACGCTGCAAGCCCTGAATTAGCTTGGACCGTGAGTCACAACGTCTCCTTCCCGACGGCGAGCGCCTCGACCAGCCGGTTTTCGGCCCAGTAGCAGTCTTCATTCTGGCGAGGCCGTTGGATAAACCCGCAATGGCCGCCGTGCTTCGGAGCCCAGAGCCGGATCCACCGATTCGTCTTGATGGCCTCATCCTCGAACATGCGGTAGGGAATGAACGGATCATCCTGTGCGACGAGGATGATCGTCGGGACCCGGATGTCCAGTAACACATGTCGCGCAGCGGACCGGTCATAGTAGTCCTCCGCGCTTGCGTACCCGCCATCGGGCGCCGTGTAGGTATTGTCAAACTCGCGCAGGGTGCTGATGCGAGACAACGGTGACGCATCGAACCGGCCCGGAAATAATCGCGCCTTTCGCCGCAACCGAGCCTTCAGCTTCTTCAAGAAATGACGCTGGTAGAGCCAGTTGCTCGGCTGCTCCAGGGCTGCCACGCACGCGCCAGGGTCAATATTGGGGCAGACGGCGATGACGCCTTCGAGGGCTGGCAGGGTCGCGCGCGCTTCTCCTGCCATTTTCAGGGCCAGGTTCCCACCCATCGAATAGCCCACGACCCAGATGCTACGCAGCCCGTCCTTCGTCTGAAGTTCCGTGACCACTGCCGCGAGGTCGCCGCTGAGCCCGCTATGGTACAGCGTCGGGGTTAAGGGCTCGGTCCCGCCGCAATTGCGCTGATTCAGCCGGACGACATTGCACCCGGCCCGCCACGCTTTGCTCGCGGTGCCTTGCATATAGTGGGACTCGCTGGAGCCTTCCAGCCCATGGATGAGGATGACGGTCCGATGGCTTTGACGATCAGGCTGCCAATGACAGTGGCCGAGCAGTTGGGTGTCCGGGACGACGGTGAAAAGCCTTGGGTCGGTCGGAATCCCCTTCAGCAGCGACCTGCGTGGCCAGAAACGTGCAACAATGGTCATGAGGTGCGGAGGCCGGAGCAGGGGATGTGGCTCAAAGACAGGGTGGGCAGGACACGGTCTCATTCAGACCCAGGAAATGAGAAAAGGCTGTCTTTCACCGGAAAGACAGCCTTTCCAGAGCATTGGCTCCCCGGGCAGGACTCGAACCTGCGACCAATCGGTTACGAGTGCCCCAGCATTTCTACTGGGCTCGGACTATCTCTTCACCCGCTTGGAATCCAAGGGAGGGTGTCGGGCGCTTGTGAGGCCTTATTGGGCGGGCTCCTCAGCCTCTAAGTCTCTGCACGTTCCTGCCTACGCATTGGCCCTTCGGCAGGCTTCGCTCAGGGTTACCATTCTGGATCCCAACGGCTCCGGGGCAGGCTTCCCTGAATTCACCCGATGTTTCAACCACAGTTTCCTGTGGAAGCTGCAGTTGCGTCTACAGCCGATCGCTCTACCAACTGAGCTACCGGGGAACGCAATCAGTGATTGCTTGGGTCGTATTGTAGCATACTCCTCCAGAGGCGGTGTCATCTTTTTCGTAGTGGCCGGGGCTCAAGCGGATGGATGAGCGCGAGAGGTAACCTCGAATTCTTGCTTGCGGCTGGCGGTGGCGAAAGCAGGGAGACTAGGGGCTGAAGTCAGCTTCGTCCTCTTCGTCGGCCGCTCCTGCCGTCCCTTCCGACAGCGCGGCATAATGGCGGGCCCACGTTAAATAAAGATTGCCACTGTCTCGCATGGCATCAGCGCCCTTTGCCAGCTTGGTCGCCGTCTCGGGGTCGCCACCCGTCGTCAGTAATTCGTCGGCCCGTCGCTCGAGCGCTGCGTGAAGACGTTCCATCTCGCTGCCGATTTCATCAATCAACTGCCTCACTTCATTGCTCATGATCTGTCCCTCATAAAAAACCCCATGGCGACGCCGCCATGGGGTTATCTCTGGTTAGGCCTGCCGCGGTCAGCCCTGATACGCCTGACCGAGAGCGGCCGACTCGCCTTTGCTTCTCATCAAGCTGCCATCGGCACTCACCGCGACCATGTCGATCGCCATGTGCTTGGCCGCGTTGCACACCACCACGCACAGCTCGCAGCCCTTGCAGCGGGCGATAATCACCTCCGCCACCATGCGCTCGGTATTGAGGTCCAAGGTGTTGGCCTCGGGGCAATACAGGATGCACAGGCGGCACCCTTTTTTGGCGACGCACTTGTCTTCGATGACTAGCGCAACGTTGTACATACGTCTTGTGTCCCCAATCGGTTATGCAGCGGCCGCCACGCACAACTCAACGTGATTTGTCTCGGCCCATTCCACCCCGAGTTCGTAGGCATACTTGATCGTCGCAAAGTTCTTTTGCAGGAGCATTTCCTTCTTCGCGAACTTCTTCTTGATCGCCTCGTCGAGGGAAGCCGTCCCGCCGGACGCCACGAATTTCTTCCCGAAGCGCTCTTGAATTGCCAGATCGAGAGATTCCAACGTGACGCACTTTGTGATGCCAGCCACTGATCCAATCATGGTCATGTTGGTGGACAGCTCCGTGCCTGCGACCTCCAGCGCGATCTGGGTGCCCTTGATGTAGAGCACAGAGACATTGAGGTCGTTTAACCGCTCAGCATCCTCTTTAGAGAGTAGGGGAACATCCGAGTTGATGATGACCACCCCGCCCTCCTTGATCCCGGAATAAAAGGGCATCGTGTAGCTCTTGCCCATCGTGATCACTTGAGGGTGAAACACTTCGATCACATCCGGAAAGACCAGCTCGCCTCGGTCAAAGATTTTCTCAACCCCGATCCGGCAGTAGCTCTCGGCTGGGGCCATCCGTTTCTCCGCGCCAAAGAACGGGTTGGAAATCGCGAACTTCTTGTCCTTTGAGGCGGCCATCGCCAAGACATGGGCAGCCGTCACCGCACCCTGACCACCTAGGCCAGACATTCGGATGTTAATCCGTTTCTTGATCATGCTCCGTCCTCCCGGCTCGTTTGACCAGCGTGGTGGCTCTTACGCCCCCTGCGAAGCCAACTGCTTCGCAGCTGCCTTTTTTTCCTTGTCTTTGGCCGCCATTTCAGCCAGCAGTTGCTTGGCCGGTTCGCTGATATACTCCTTGTAGGCGAACCGCTCGGTCGGCTTCTCCGCATCGCGCATCTCCTGCAAGCCTTCCATACTGTTTTTGCCGATCTCCAGAATGCACGGGGTGTACAGCTGCAGGTAGGTCGGTCCGAGTTCGCGCGCCACGTAAATGGCGTTTTTGACCACCTTCTCAATCAGTGAGGGCTTGCTGACCGTGCAGTTGACGATATAGTGACAGCCTGCCTCGCGCGCGATCTCCGGCAGGCGGACCTTCTCGAACCCCTTACCGACCGGCGCCATCTTGGCGACAAACCCTTTCTGCATCAAGCCGCTCTCCTGACCGCCAGTGTTGGCGTAGAGTTCGTTGTCGAAGCAGATCGTGGTGAACTTCTCCTGCCGGAACCAGGCCTGCATGGTCATGTCCAAGCCGATGTCCACTGTGGCTCCGTCGCCGGCCAGGACCACCACGTCCTTGACTCGACCCGGGAAACGCACCATGAGTGCGCGCTTCAGGCCCGAGGCGACCGCGTTCTGGTTCCCAAACAGCGAATGGATGTTATGGATGGCCACGTGCGGGAAGACGAGGCTGGTACACCCAGTCGACCCGACCATAACGGTGTCCTCGGGGTTCGGCAGGGAGGCGAGAATGTACCGGAATGCCATAGACTCCGGACATCCCGCACAGAGCGAATGCTCCTCAATCAATTCTTTGCTCGTCCCGATATCCTTCCAACCCCGTTGCTCATTGCCGTATGTCGCCTTCGTCACCAAGTCCTGGTACTCAGGCGGCATAATGTCGAAGAACTCCGGTGCGATTTTAATCCGTTCCTTGCTCATGAACCCCTCCTCTCAAGGCTGCTGACTGTCACGCATTGATATGTCAAGTGGATCCTCAGACTACCCTCGTCCTGCCAGCACTTCGGTCCTTATGCCGAGCGCATTCTTAATCTCTGACACGATAATCTCCGGCGGCATGGTCATCCCGCCAAACACATGGGGCGCGGCGACGAGACGGTCGGTGTCTGGAATGCTCGCCTTGATCTCCCGAGCCAGCCATCCCGTCACGTTAAACTCAGGCACGATGATATGCTTGGCGTTCTTGGTCGCCTCTCGTATCTCCTCGCCGGGCCAGGGGCGGATGGTTTTGATTTTCACAAGCCCCACGCGGATGCCGTCTTCCTCTAACAGGCGGATCGCTTCGCGTCCTTGCGACACCGCCGTACCGGATGCGACGAGAAGGATGTCGGCATCGCCGTTTTCAGTCTCGATGAGACCGTCGAGCCAGGCGATCGTATGCTTACGTGACCGCTCGACTGCGGCCCAGACCTCCTGTTGCCAACTGGCGTGTGTGGCGTAACTGATATAGTTGCTCTTCATCACGAACGGATCACGCATCATGCGGACCGGGGGGCATTCCATGTCCATGCAGGGGACCGGTGAGCGGTATGGGTCGTAAGGCGGCAGGCACATATCCGTCGGGGTGAGCATGACCGTGTCTTTCGTGTGAGTGACAAAGAACCCGTCGCAACACAGCGCCAACGGCAGGTGGACATCGGGCTCTTCCGAAACCATATAGCCCTTGAGGATCCAATCATAGAAGTCTTGCGCCGTCTCCGCATGCCACACCAGCATGCCGGTCTGGATCAGGTATGAAATTTCCAGGGTATCGGGCTGGATGGACAACGGGGAATTGAGGCCGCGGCAGGTGACAATCACTTGGATGGGGAGCCTGGCACCCGCCCACATCGGAAAGTTCTCCATGGCCCGCATGGTGCCCGGGCCGGCCGTTGTCGTGAAGACGCGGGCACCGCCGAAGGCTGCTCCTGCGCACTGCCCCATCACCGCGAACTCGCTCTCTCCCCGGAAATAATCGCCGATATAGCCTTCGGCAAACAGCTCGCCGATCAGCGCCGCGGCTTCGCTTTGGGGAGTGATGGGGTAGGCGATCATCACGTCCACGCTGGCCCGCCTGACCGCTTCTTTTATGACTTCGCTTCCGGTGAAGAACGCATCGGTGCGCGGAGCCTCGTTCATCATCACGCGCGCGTCCGTATAGACCTGCCCTTTCTTATTTTGAGTGCCGATAACTGATTTGGTTTCCATCGACCCGGCCTCCTTTCAGTATGCAGTGCCTCTGACCGCGATTCGCCGTTAGGATGTCTACCCGGCGGACTTTTCCTTTTTCGAGACGACTTCGGGTGGCTTTACGCTCCCTTTAAGCTTACGGACCCATTCTGCTAATCGCATGATCTTTTCGGGTGTCGCATCACGGAACGAGAGCATCGCGTCCTCGTGTCCCGCCTGGGCGCACATCGCGATCGTGAAGCAGTTCGTTCCACCGCGAATAATCTTCAGCGACAGGTTCGCTTGGTGACAATGCACGCCGACGAACATGCAGCAATCAATCTTGTTATGCCAGATCGTTAAATTGGGGTGATTGGGGTTGATTTCCACCTCGGGGTTGATTTTCGGATACTTGGGCCGATAGTCGGGCATGGGAATCAGCATGGGCTTCTGCTGGGGCGCCACGCATTCCTTAATGGTTTCATAGAGGTGACGAACAGCCGTCGCCTTCTTGGCCGCTTTCTCATTCCATGCCCACAACACCAGGGGGCCCGGGAAGATCGTCGGAACCCGAGCCATGAGAAACTGGCGGGCCGCCTCTTCCATCGCCTGCTCTTCCGGCACAATGACCCCATGGATATGCCCCTCGCCGGGGTTCGGCAACTTGATTCCCATCGAGGCTGCTGAAGGCGGCAGAAAGTGCTCCGGACCAGGCAGCACTCGGTATTGCGTCATTTTACCTAGCTCCTCAGCCGTTGTAAGCAAGATGGAAAACCTTTTCCGACGACATGCCAGACGATCTTGCTCACTGTATGCTTTTTCCTCAACCCATGCAAGTTCACAGAAGGCCCACGATTCAGGGATTTTGGGCTATAAGTGCGCTTATCTCTAGGCCTTTCGGGCTCAATGCTTGACACAAATTTCGCCAGTATCCTGGCGGGTTCAATACAGTATAGCGGGACGACTTTTTTGAAGTCAATCAGTATCAGTATGTTGTGTCTCTGGGTGTTCTGCTCATCTCATAACCCCCGGAAAGCACAGGGCGGGATGTCCAAATTAGAAACAAGCCTCCACCGAGCCCAGCGCACAGGCACGCTCGAAATCTTGCTTTGCCAACTCTGCTCGCGTGAGTCTACGGTACAGGTCTGCCCTCTGCAGCAGCGCGTCGAGATTATTCGGGTCAACCTGGAGCACGGTGGTGAGGTCCTGGATCGCGGGTCGCAGTTGCCCCAGTTCCGAATAGACCTGGCTTCGGAGCAGATACGCCTGCTTTTGATAGGCGACCCAGCTGAGGACCCGGTCTGGTTTCAGCGCCCTCCCCAGAGTCTTGAGCGCGGGCCGCCACTGTCGTGAAGCCGCCTGTTCGACCGCGATCCGTGTATAAAGGGTAATGAGCCGTTGGCGGGCGACATCGAACAGAGGGTCAATCTGCAGGATGCGCTCGTAATCCTCAATCGCTTCCTCGATTTTCTTCTGCCAGGTCAGCGCGTCACCCCGGCCGAGGTAAGCCCACGTGCTCACCGGTTCGAGCTGGAGTGCCCGACTAAAGTCTTGGATCGCCTTCTCCGCGTACATGTTCAGTTCGGCCCTCTCATCTTTTTTGGAGTAGGTCAGTGAGGCCACCCCCAGATACGTCTGCCCTCGAATGATGTAGGCCTCGACATGGTGATCGTCGGCGGCGATGGCCCGGGACGCCAAATCAATTTTCTCAGAGAGACTGTGCGTGCGAATGGCGGACCGCGTCAGCTCACGGGCAGTGCGACGACTCCTAAACTGCTCAAGATGCCTCCCCTGTTCGATGTTCCTTTGTTCAAGCTGGTGGCTGAGTCGCTCCAATTGGGTCTTGAGCTGGCTGTTCTCGGTTTGGAGCTGTCGGTAATGAGTTGCGAGCTGTTCGTAGGCCTTCTGCCTGCGAATGGCCTCCGCAAGGCGATCCAGGCTGACCGTCGCCTTGATCTTCACGTAGAAGACCAGGCGGTCGCCGTCCAATGTCCGTCGCCGGTCTAAGATTTCTGTCTGCGTCACGGCCGCGGCAAGTGTGCGGACGCTCAGGGTGGTGAGATGACGCGTCTTCCCGCCCGAATAGGTCTCGATGTTCTGGGAGGAAGCTTCGACGTAGACGCCTACTGCTTCCACCGCCTTTCGCTTCGCTCGCAGCAGGGCATGGTGTTCAGCGCTCGCGAGTGTATCGGCATCGCCCATGACGTAGCTGGCCTCGGCCACCACTTCTTTCACGGACTCGCCCCAGGCCGGTCCGCTGTGTAGAAGGGCAGCGATCGCGACGCAATAGGTAAGCCAGCCAATGGCCATGGCAAACACTATAATAGCGCGCTGCTTCTCATCTGGGCAATGAGCCTCGAACGCGGTCAGCCGGCACCAGATTGGGCAGGGTGGCTGACCTCTCCCCCCCCGGTAGGGATCACATTCTTGAAGGCGGATTGTGCCTCAAGGGCTGAGATGACCGCATGCTGGCGGGGTGTTCGAATCGGTTGCAGCGGGGACAAGTCGAACGGAACTAAGCCGTGGAGGGCTCTTTGGGAAAGACTTGCATGAAGGGATGGACTTCGACTCGCTCGAAGACGCCGTTCACGGTGTAGGGGTCTTCATTGGCAAATGCTTCTGCGTCGGCGAAGGAGTCGGCCTCGATGACGATCAGGCTGCCGGCGCTGTCGGTAAGGGGACCGGCTAACACGACGCGTCCCTGCGCGTTCAAGCGTTCCATTCGCTCGAGGTGGGCTGGCCGGTAGATCTTGCGCTTCGCCCGCCCCTCAGGCCCGTCAAATCCCAGGATCACGAACTTCATATGGATGTGCGTGGCGCGGGAAGCCAGTGAAGGCAGGGTGACAATGGCACCGAGTCCGCCGGATAAGCAGTTACCCGTTGTCCAGGCAGTCTAGTGGCTGGCGACCCGTGTATCCACTGTGCACGTCATGCCACCAGTTGATTTCGGTCTCTCCCAGCTTCCAGCATAGATGAACAACACGCCCGTTGGCCGAGTGGGGAAAGTCGCACAGTCCCATGTCGACGTCCTTGACCAGCACGCCGATTTCATGGATCGCGTGGAGATGCTGGCTGATCTGCTCAAGAGCCGCGAGATAAGGGCGGCCGGCATAGCTTCCGCCCCCGAACGAGGCTTTCGCGCTCGCTTTCTTGATCTCAGGCATCGCATCGACCAAGACACCTTTCCCGCGCTTGACGGCCGCGAGGTGCTCGACGAGCTGGGGGATCGTGCTATTGGCCTCGAAGAGCGTAAACACCCGCTCCGGATCCCCTCCTTCTTCTCTGCGTGCCATAGCTGGACCGTGTCCTTCTTCTAGCACAAACGGGATCGCTGCGCAATGGACCGGCGGAGGGGGGCGAGCCATTCGGCACACCCACTCCCCTCTCTAAAAGGACGTTGACCGAAAGATCGGGGAGGTATTGACAAAGTGGCCATTGAGCTGTAGCATTACACGCAGTTGAACTTGCCGTGTAGATCCCCTTCAGCTTCCAGAGGCTGATCTGGAGCCAAGCCACATTACCGTAACTAGGAAGTTCGGACAGAGTGCAGTCTGACGAATCGTGACCCTATTTCCCGCGAGGAGGGAGCGACTGTCTGCTACCATGGAAACTCAGGCGCCAATAACTTAGTAACTCTTCGCGGACAACCCTCTCCGGACACACAATCGCCTTCAACACTTTCCGATGTTCAGCCAAAGCATGGGTTCGGGCTTGTCGTGACTGTGGAGCCTAGCGTTCCGTAGTGCGGGCGAGCACCATGTCACGCGTAAGGGAGAAAACAATGCATCTTGCCGAGTTGAAGCAGAAGAATATTTCCGATCTGAATGATGTGGCGAGGGATCTCAAAATTGAGGGCGCCGCGAACCTGCGAAAGCAGGAGTTGATCTTCGCCATTCTCCAAGCCCAGACGGAGAAGAACGGGGTGATTTTTGGAGAAGGGGTCCTCGAAACGTTGCCCGACGGATTCGGGTTTCTTCGCGCGCCGGATTCGAACTACTTGCCCGGCCCCGATGACATTTATATTTCCCCCTCCCAAATCCGCCGCTTCAGCCTGAGAACTGGTGATATTGTCTCGGGCCATATTCGTCCGCCGAAAGAGAGCGAGCGCTATTTTGCACTCCTCAAAGTCGAAAAGGTCAACTATGAGGACCCAGAGGCTGCGCGGGACAAGATCTTATTCGACAACCTGACGCCTCTGTATCCGGAGGAGCGGATTCAATTGGAATTCGACCCTGAGGAGCATTGCACCCGCGTCATGGAGCTCATCAGCCCGATCGGCAAGGGGCAACGGGGACTGATCGTCGCGGCGCCAAGGACCGGCAAAACGATGTTGCTGCAAGCGATCGCGCGCGCGATTCTCAAGAACCATTCCGAGGCGGCCCTGATCGTGTTACTGATTGACGAGCGACCGGAAGAGGTCACGGACTGGCAGCGGCAGGTGAAGACCACCGAGGTCATCAGCTCCACATTCGATGAGCCGGCGCAACGGCACGCCCAGGTGGCCGAAATGGTGTTGGAGAAGGCCAAGCGATTGGTGGAGCACAAGCGGGACGTCGTCATTCTGCTCGATAGTATCACTCGGCTCGCCCGCGCGTACAACACGATCGCGCCGCCGAGCGGGAAGGTGCTTTCAGGCGGGCTGGATTCGAACGCGCTCCAGCGTCCGAAACGGTTCTTTGGGGCTGCCCGAAACATCGAGAACGGGGGAAGCCTGACCATCATGGCCACGGCGATAGTGGATACCGGGAGTCGGATGGATGATGTGATCTATGAAGAATTTAAAGGCACCGGCAACATGGAGGTGCACCTTGATCGCCGGTTGGCGGACAAGCGGGTCTTCCCGGCCATTGATATGAGCCAGTCCGGGACCCGCAAGGAAGAACTGCTGGTGGATCGGGACCGGCTCAACAAGATGTGGATCCTCAGAAAGGTCCTGAGCCCGCTCGGCACGATGGAGGCGATGGAATTTCTGATAGATAAGATCGCCGGCACGAAATCGAACCAGGAATTTCTGCAATCGATGAACCGATAAGGAGTGTCACGGTGGGCTCACAATGAGCCCTCAATCTGTGAAGTGGGAGGCTCATATAATAGGGGAACGTCATGAAGCAAGGGATTCATCCGGTCTACAAGGAAGCGCTTGTCAGTTGTGCCTGTGGAGCAAGTTTTAGGACGCGGTCCACGGTTGGTAATATCAAGGTGGATATCTGTTCCAATTGCCATCCTTTCTTTACGGGCACGCAGAAGATTGTGGACGCCGAAGGGCGTGTCGAGCGGTTCAGGAAGAAGTACGCCAAGAAATCGAAGTAAGGGTGAACTTGACAATCGGACGGACCCTGCTTCTTCGGAGGGGCAGGGTCTTTGTCTTTTTGGGGGGTGGAATCGCCGATGGCTGACACGCATACAGCTGATCGGAAGGAGTCGCTTCTGTCGGCCAAGTGGCGGGCGGCGGCGCATCGTTACGAGGAGCTGAACAAGCAGCTCGCGGAGCGGTCTGTTCTCAGTCAGCCCGAGCTCATCCACAAGCTCAACAAGGAACGGACCCAGATCGAGGCTCTAGCCCAGCTCTTCTCCTCCTATCAAGAGACCCTGAGACAGTTGGAGCAGACCGAAGACATGCTCGGGGATCCCACCGCCGGGGCCGACCTCCAGAAGCTGGCCAGCGAAGAAGCCTCGGTGCTGCAGGATCGGCTTCAAGAGATGGAAGGGCGCGCATGGGAGCTCCTGGTTCCCAAGGACCCCCGTGACGAGCACAATACCTTTGTCGAGATCCGAGCGGGAACCGGTGGCGGGGAGGCGGCCCTCTTTGCCGGAGATCTGTTGCGCATGTACGTCAAGTATGCCGAGAAAAAGCGCTTGCACGTGGATGTGGTGGAGGCGAACGAAACCGGCATTGGCGGATACAAGGAAGTCATCATGCTGGTGGAGGGCAGCGGCGCGTACGGGCGTTTCAAGCAGGAGAGTGGAGTCCACCGCGTCCAGCGCGTTCCGGTCACTGAGGCCAGCGGGCGCATTCACACCTCGACGGTGACCGTCGCGGTGATGCCCGAGGTGGACGAGATCGATGTCCACATCGATCCCAAGGACCTGAGCATTGACACGTTCTGCGCCTCAGGTCCCGGTGGGCAAAGCGTCAATACGACCTATTCGGCGGTGAGGATCACGCACGCTCCGACCGGTGTGGTGGTGACCTGCCAGGACGAACGATCCCAGCTCAAGAACCGAGCCAAGGCAATGCGAACGCTGCGGGCGCGGATCGTGGAAGCGGAACGGGCGAAGCAGGAGGCGGAGATCGCGCAGAACCGTAGGGCTCAGGTCGGGACCGGAGAACGAAGCGAGAAAATTCGAACCTACAACTTTCCGCAGAACCGTGTGACCGACCATCGGATCGGACTGACTGTGCACAAGTTGGATCAGGTGCTGGAGGGGAACCTGGAGGAGATCGTCGACGCGCTCCGGGCTGCTCAGACCTCCCAACCCCCCACGGAGAGGTGATGCCGCCCCTGTCGCAGCCACTGCTTGATCGAAGCCGGGCCGAAGAGCACGCCTGCGAGCCGGCCACGCAGACGATCCGTGACCTTCTTCGCGAGGGGGTGTTGCTCCTGTCGCAAGGGGGAATCGGGAACGCCGGACAGGAGGCGAGATGGCTCCTGGAATACGCCTTGGGGATGAGTCGCCTCAAGCTCCAACTGGAGGCTCGTCGATCCGTCGACCGGAGCACCGGCGATGATGCCAGAAGTCTGTTCAGGCGGAGGGCGGCGCATGAACCATTGCAGTATATTCTGGGAACGCAGGAGTTTTGCGGGCTGGAGTTTGAGGTGGGGCCCGCCGTGCTCATCCCTCGGCCAGAAACGGAGTTGCTTGTGGAGCAGGTGCTCCGCCTTCGCGATCCCTCCTCCGCCCCAGACTCGCCCGCGATCCTTGCCGATATTGGGACAGGCTCTGGATGCATCGCAGTCGCGCTGGCGCGTGCCCTTCCGCACGCCCGGATCGTGGCGATAGACTGTGCGCCGGCTGCCCTCGGGATCGCTCGGCAGAATGCTGCCCGACACCAAGTC
>JACZQN010000116.1 GCA_022545705.1 Nitrospirota bacterium
ACCGCAGCGATACAGATGGCCACGAGCCAGTTGACAGAGAACGATAGCGTGATTCTTTTACTTGCGATCAATGTTTCCAACGAGCAACGTTATGGTCCTAAACCGCGCTACTCAGTTGTAGCTCAATCCGTAGCCTTGTTTCGATGCCGTTCGAAAGCCTCCTAACTCGTTGATTTTGGTGGGCCGTGCAGGGATCGAACCTGCGGCCCGCTGATTAAGAGTCAGCTGCTCTACCATCTGAGCTAACGGCCCACCGGAATATGAAAAGGCGACGCGCCCCGTAGAGCCAAGCCAAGGAGCGCGCTTCATCTTCTATGGATGGCGCGCCTGACAGGATTTGAACCTGTGGCCCCTAGCTCCGGAGGCTAGTGCTCTATCCGCTGAGCTACAGGCGCGTCCGTCTCACGGGGTGGCCGGCAAGTTACCATACCATTCCAGTTGCTGTCCACCGACGGCTCTGCTGGGAGCGCAATCCGTGAACTGATCCGCGAGACGTAACAGAGCCCTGCGATTTGGGCAGCCGCAGTTCCGAACGAAGGGCGGCGACATTCATTCTATTCTTCTTCCAGTTCGACGACCAGTTCGCCTTTTGGCGAATAGAACCCTTGGCCGTCCATCTGGACGATTCCGTTGCAGTTGTCCTGGAAGAACTCGAGAATCCAGCCATTGAAGTCGTAACCCTCTTCCACAATGTCATTCTTGGCAAATCGAGTGGTCGCGATGAATCGGGTACGGGTCACGCATTCCCGGGCGAGCTGGGCTTCGACATCATCAAACACCGACAACCGCTCCAAAAACAGCGCTTTCTCCCGGTCGTAGATATCCTGATAACTCCCTTTGTCGCGGACGCAAAAGAGTTGGATCGGCTTGCGCTCTCGGTTATAGCCCAGCGAGATATGGGCCCAGGACCACTCATCGAGGGCGGCTGGATCCATCTTTGCGATCAAAGGGATTTGGCCTTTCGATTTCAAGTAGTCCAGGAGGAGCCTTAGCGGAGGGGCCTGCTCCCTAACGCAAAACACGCGAGAATAAACAAAGGGTTCAGTTTCCCCCTCTTGTGGCTGTTGAGGGGTGGGCAGGATCGGCAGTTCCTTTGCCATGTGATTCCTCTATCAGGAGCCCGTTCGAGGAGTTCGCTCACTCCACAAAGATATTCGCTTAGATTACTCCCGCTGGCGCTGCCTTTCAAGACGGTGCCCTACGGAGCTTGCTGATGGCACGAATCCCTAGCTTTTTGTGGTTGACAGCGTACCACCCTTTCAGTACACTCGCGGGCGTCTTAACGGCTCCGCTTTCTTTTCAAGCCAATCAGGCGAACGGGGTTGTGTTCGTTTTTGAGTTCATCCACTAGGGGAAAGACTACACCAGTTCACACATCTAGGCAGGGAGGTCCGTATGGCAAAAACCATGACTAAGTCCCAGGTTGCTGATCACTTGGCCGCCAAAGCGGGTACCACCAAAAAAACGGCGGCAAAACTCCTGGACGATTTGTCCGCACTCGCTTACAAGGAAGCCAAAAACGTCTTTGTGGTCCCTGGCATTGGAAGGCTGGTGCTGGCGAATCGGAAGGCGCGCATGGGGCGCAATCCACAGACTGGCGAGGCGATCAAGATTCCGGCGAAGCGGGTCGTCAAATTCCGTGTAGCCAAGGTCGCGAAAGACGCGATTCTGGGCAAGCGATAACATTATGCTTCTGCCTTCCGCGGTTGGTCCAGCGTTCCCGCCCGGGTCAGTCCTTATCCTTTAAGCTTATGTTTTCGCTCACGAAGTCGGCTCCCTCCGTGGAGCCGACCCCGTGAGCCTCTCGTTGTGTGCTCTGCTGCCCGTCGTGCGTTCTGGAAAGAACATCACTGCGTCTATACCGTCGGTGCGAGACCGCTGCCACCCATGCCGTCGTGAGCGACCAACCTGATGGCATCGCCGTCGTGCACGGTGGTATCCTCACTGGCAATGCGTTTGTTGACAGTGATCATCAGTTTCTTCTCTCGCATAAGTTGACGAACCTCTTGTAGCGCGTCTCCCTGCTGCTGAATCAGCTTGCGGACCGTGGTCGTTTCTGAAATCTCACACGCGCAGTCACGCTCTCCATCCGATGTCTGAAGTTGTCCCATCAAGGTGATCGTGACCATAGTGAATTGTTGTCCTCCCGTCTGTCGCCCGACCTGTCGCTGCGGAGACACCCTCCGCTGGTTGACTGGCCTAGTCAAGTCTGGTAAGGACGTGACATGCAATCATTGAATGTCCAACGACCCGGAATGCCGGACTTACAATTTTCCTTGTTCGTGTTGGCTCTGTGCACTTCGGAGGTTCCCTCCTTGAATGTGCCGGTCTCTGTACGCAACGCGATATTTGACCGCTGCTGGGCTCTCGTGAACGAAAGCCCAGCACCGACGAAGCCAGAGGAACGCGTCTTGGATCTGCGTTCCGGTACCGAGGTGACGCTTGAGGCGATAGTGGAGACGATCCGTACCCTGCTGGCCGAGGCTGGCATCTCCACGCTGACCTGGGACCATCCACCGAGCGAGCCCACTCGGACGAGCACTCCCGAGGCCCTGCCGCTCATTGAGCGGATGCACAAGCTCTATCCGGGACTGCGGGATGTCGCCGATCGCGCGGAGCATGCTGATTAGGTCGTTGCCGCGGCGACGTCCCGACTCCGCTGCTCCCGTCAATCGCAAAGAAACTTCCACGTTGGGCACTGCGTCGGCGTCAGCGGCGATTCAGGCGGTGGCATGTCTCTTACCCGACGGCCGCTCACGGCACCATGGCAATGATTCGGACCGGCCCGCCCGTGCCTCCTTTAATTTTCATCGGCAACGCAAAGATGGTCGCTCCCCAGGGAGGCAAGCGATCGAGCGCCGCCACATTTTCCAGCGCATAGACATCGGCTGCGCTCAACACTTGGTGGGCAGGGAAATCCCGTGAACGACCGGGGTCAATGCTAGCCGTATCAATTCCCACGCCGCGCACTGCGCGCTCGGTCGCCAGGAACGTGGCCGCGTCACGCGAAAATCCAGGAAAGTGCAACGTGCGCGGGTCGTGCGGGGTATCGCTGCCGAGGTACCGCGCTTTATCGGGCCAGCGTGTTCCCCATCCAGACCACATCAGCACGAGGGATCCCTCTTGAATGCGGCCGTATTTGGCCTCCCACTGCTTGATGTCTTCCACCGTCAGCTCGTAGTCCGGGTTCGCCTGACATTTCGACTGGACGTCAATCACCACCGCCGGACCGATGAGGTCTGATGGTGGGATCTGATCGACAGTGCTGCGTCCACGGGCGAAGTGCACGGGGGCGTCAATATGCGTGCCCCCATGCTCTGAAGCCGAGAAATTCGCCGAAGCAAACCAATAGCCCGAGGCTGTCATTCCCCAGTCCGTCTTCTCCCATTGAAAGGACTTATTGGTCGGCCAATAGATCGTCTGTTCGTCGAAGGGATAGGTTAAATCAACCAGTGTTTGAGACCGTGAAGGGGCGCAGGCTGACAGCGCGCTGCTGACGAGAAGCCCACATAGGAGAGGACCGAGTTGCAAGACAATCCGGCGTGTCACGGCACCGACCACTCGGCTGGGACAGCGATTCCCGACGCACCCTAACAGGTTCCAATCCCTGGCGCAACCCGTGTCCTTCACTTTAATTGGGTGTGGGGACCGAGGTATGATGAGCGCTGGGGACTGACGAAGCGGGGGAGCACGTGAAATTTCGTGAGACCGATCTGAAAGGACTCCTTCTGATCGAGCCCGATGTGCTCGATGACAGCCGCGGCTTTTTCCTCGAACTCTATCACGCAGGCAAGTATGCAGAGGGTCGGATCCCAGAACGGTTCGTGCAGGATAACTTTTCTCGCTCCGTCCGCCACACGCTGCGGGGCCTGCATTATCAGCACCCCAATGCTCAGGGGAAGCTGGTCACCGTTGTCGAGGGCGTCACGTTTGACGTGGCTGTCGACATCCGCGTTGGCTCCCCGACATTCGGCAAGTCGTACGGTCTCGAGCTCTCCGCCGAGAACAAGCGGCTCCTGTACGTTCCCCCGGGCTTCGCCCATGGGTTCTACGTGCTCAGCGACCACGCAGGATTTTTGTATAAGTGCACGCACTTCTATTCGCCCAAGGATGAAAGGGGAATCCTCTGGAACGATCCGGATCTGGGGATTAGGTGGCCGGTATCCGATCCGCTGCTCTCGCCAAAAGATCAGGCCTACCGACGCCTGGCCGAGATGATGGATGCCGAGCTCCCACTCTACAAGGGCTGAAGAGGCTGGAAGCTGATGTACGTCCTGGCTCCATGCTCGTGCTCCCCAGGGATGTGCCGTTCGCGGGCTTGATGCTGAACACACTGGCTGACCTTGACTTGGCCCCTTCCCGGGTATTATACTGGTTCACGTGCTTGAGGCACTATCGGGAACCACTCAAACTTATTCAATGTTGTCAAACACTTAGAAGGCATTCGCCAGCAATTAGGAGGCAAGTAATGGTCACAATCTCGCCAAAGGCGGCAGATAAAATTCGGGAGCTCATGCAAGAGGAAAAGGACACCGTGGGCTTGCGAGTCTACGTGCGTGGGGGTGGCTGCCACGGCTACCAGTACGGCATGTCCTTCGAGTCCAAACTCTCTGATGACGACACCGTCATTGAAAAGGGGGATGTGTCGGTGATCATGGATTCCCAAAGCGCTCCGCTTCTCAGCGGCGCCGAGGTGGATTACGTGGACAGTCTGCAGGGGTCTGGGTTTGCCATCAAGAATCCACAGGCCAAGACTACGTGCGGGTGCGGCAGCTCCTTCAGCGTGTAACGTTCTACGCTCCCAGCAGGGAAGCAACAGTACTCGGGTGAATCAGAGGGCCGAGGTCGTTCACCGGTCTAGAGACGGGTGACATGAGACCTCGGCCCTTTGTATTTCATCGGGAGATCTGACATGGCCCCTGTTCGACTGACCAAGCGAATTGAATTTGCAGCCTCCCACCGCTACCACAATGACTCGTGGGACTCGGCGAGGAACCAGGCCGTGTTTGGCGCCTGTCATACGGGCCCCGGGCACGGGCATAACTATCTCCTCGAGGTAACCGTTGGAGGGGAGATCGACGCTTGCACGGGGATGGTGGTAAACCTCTATGATCTAAAGCAAGTGTTGAAGCAGGTGCTGGAGGAATTTGATCACAAGCACCTCAATCTCGATACACCCTATTTCAAGGATGCTATCCCGACAACCGAGAACGTTGCGCAGGTTCTGTGGCGGCTGCTGGCAGCGCGACCGGGGATCGGAAAACTGGAAAAGGTCCGGTTGTTTGAGGACGAGGGTTTATGTGCCGACGTTGCGGCAGAGGCAAACGGGAGAGCCAGCCTGACCCGTCGGTACCATTTTTCGGCTGCTCACCGTCTGGACCGGCAGCCTCTCTCTGTCTCCGCCAAGGGCCGGGAATCCAGGTCGGCGAGCGATTCGGCCGTGGCTGGCCATAATTATGTCCTTCATGTCACGGTTCAAGGCGAGATTCATCCGGATACGGGTATGGTCACGGATATCACGGCGCTGGACCGTCTCGTGCAGGAACAGGTCCTCCAGCGTTTCGATCACCGGGACCTGGGCTTGGATCCTGAATTGTCAGTCAATGGC
>JACZQN010000117.1 GCA_022545705.1 Nitrospirota bacterium
GCGATTCGTCCTGGCCCCGATGGTCGAACTTGATCCCGAGTGGCGGCATCCGGTCTTGAACCAGACAGCCAGGAACTTGCTCGATCATGTAGCCGATCCTGCCCAGGTGCGTCGTCTCGATCCCGCTCCTAGCAGTCGATATGGTTCCCGCCCAACGTGTGGCCCCCGAGCCTCCTCCTAGCTGGATGCTGAACAAAGCCCCCCACGTCGCCGTGGCGATGCGAACCATCCGAACGGTGCACGCAATCTCAACGTGGAGCCGTGCCCTCCATCGTCAGGGGGTGACGATCGGAATGGTGCCGACCATGGGGGCGTTCCATGCCGGTCATCTGGCGCTCATCAGAGCCGCGCGGCGGTCGTGCGAGGCGGTAGTGGTGAGCGTGTTCGTCAACCCGCGCCAGTTCGGGCGCGGTGAGGATGTGTCGAGGTATCCCAGACGGCTCCGTTCTGACGCGGCGCTCTGTGCCCGGGAGGGCGTCGATGTGCTGTTCGCTCCAACCCAGGAAGGCATGTACCCGCCGGGCTTTGAGGCCTCGGTCTCGGTACGCAGCCTGGCGCGCCGATGGGAGGGTGAGTGCCGACCTGGCCATTTCGAGGGCGTGGCAACCGTGGTGACAAAGTTGCTGAGCCTGGTCAGACCAGAGATAGTCTTTTTTGGCCAGAAAGACTTTCAACAAACGTTGGTCGTGAAACGGCTGGTCGAAGACCTGAATCCGGGCACTCGCATGGTGGTGCTGCCGACGGTGCGAGACCCGGACGGCCTCGCCCTCAGTTCGCGGAATCCACGTCTCACGCCGGCCGAGCGCCGCGCCGCCCCGGTGCTGTGTGCCGCTTTGCAGGCCGGACGGGAGGCGATACGGAGCGGGATTCGCTCCGGGAGCCGGATCCGGAAGATGATGCACCAGGTGGTGTCCGGGGAACGCTTGGCTCAGGTCGACTACCTCGCCGTCTGCGACCCCAGCACTCTCGAGCCACGGCCGCGGCTCACCGGCACGGTGGTGCTACTCGGTGCGATTCGACTGGGCCGCACGCGGCTGATTGATAATCTGCTGGTCAGAACCTGACCAGGGGCATGTTCTGTTGTGAATGCTGAACCTGGGGAGGGACGCTAGCGCCGAGAGGACGGAGTCGTCTGGGCTCCGTCGGTCTCATTGGCGACTAGCAATCAGGAGACCGGCAACGTAGTGGATGAGGCGATAGTGCTCATCCGATCGAAGTCTCAGGAATTCCATGCCGAAGTTCTTGGCACGGACTGAGCGAACGATCGCGGCCTCCACTTCAATCGGGGGGTCGCTTCCGCTCACCTGCAACTGGAGTTGTAACAACGCGCCTACCGACAACTGTGTTTCGGCTTCCAGTGCGCAGCCTCCCAGCGAGAGAGAAGTGACCAGACCCGTTCCACTTGTTTGGTCCATCGAGAACGTGGCGGGGATCTGAACCTCGATCCGCTCGTATTGCCGTTGGTCAACCGTTCGCTCGTCGTAGCGCCTTCCCCATTCGAACAGCCGGAAACGGTGTGCGCAGAGCTGGCACCGGTAGGGGTAGAGGTAACAGAGGCTCAGCAAGCGCTCAGCTACGCCTACGCACAGGGCCCGTCGCACAAAGTCTTTGCCGCACTTGGGACACTGTTGGTCAGACACGTCAATGCTCCTTTTCCTTCAGCCGCAACAAACCCTGTGCCTACGGTTCGCTCATCGGCGGCGAGCGACAGGCGCGTGGCGCATGACCTGGCTCAGGCGCTCTTTCTGGTCCGGTCTGAATCGCAAGAACTGGAAGGCCACCGTGGATTGGACAGAGCGCACCACCGCGGCCTCTACCACAATCGGAAGGTCACACCCCTGAGGCTGCACCTGGACTTGCAACAGCGTCCCTTTCCACACCTGGGCATCGGTCCGTAGTCGGCAGCCGCCCAACGAGATGTCCGTCCCCACCCCTTCTCCGCGCATCTGTTGCCCCGAGAACGTGACCAAAAACGTCATCGGTTGACGCTTGTATTGGCGAGTGTCCTCCGGCTGTTTTGTATAGCGTACCCCCCACTGGAGAGCCCGGAACCGACGTCGGCAGAGCTGGCAGCGGAAAGGATAGACATAGACAAGGCTCAACACCTGCTCTAGTGCCCCGATTCGGGAAGCCCGGCGCACGTACTCAGTCCCGCACTTGGGGCACTGGATCTCCAGGTTAGCCCATTTCCGTTTTTGTGATCTGCAAGAACTGGTGCCTCGAAAAAGGTGGCAGATTAATTATATCACCGCGAGCTACACCGCGATCGCGGGTCGTTCCCAGAAGGTAGCACCTGGGAATGCAGCGTCTCTCCTTCCGGTACCAAGTTGTCCCTCTTGGGCCCAGTGGCGCGGCGCGGCAGGCTTCAACTGTCCGGTTCGACCCCTAAAGTCTCATCCGGGAATGGACTTGAAAGCCGGCAAGCCTAGCAGACCACTCACAAACTGGCCGAGACGGTGGCTCTCTCCTCCCTGGAACTCGATGAATTGCAGACCGACTGATGAGGGACGGACTGAGCGGACGGCTGCCTGTTCAATGGTGACTGCGGGTTTCCGGTCCCAGATCTGCAGCCGCATCTGCAGAAGCGCGCCTTCGCTTAGCGGGGTGGCCGTTTGCAGCGCACAGTTCCGCACGGAAAGATTCGTTACGACCCCTTCCCCGCTGATGCGATCCCCCGAGAAGGTGACCAGGACTCTGGCCGGGATGCGCTCAAACTGGCGTCGATCAACCAACTGCTTGGCGTAGCGGATCCCCCATTGCAAAACCCGAAAGCGGCGCGTGCAGAGCTGACAGCGAAAGGGGTAGATGTACACGAGGCTCGCGAAGCGCTCGAGGACCCCCTCTCGATGAGCTCGTCGCACGTAATCGGTGCTGCATTGGGGACATTGGATCGTCATCAGACTTTCGCTCTTCTTACCGGCTCCCCCCGGAGAGAAGGGGTTGGGTCCGGGCTCAAGGCCGTTGGGTCGGCTCCAGGCCGACTAAGCGGCAGATGAGTTGGCTCAGTCGGTTTTCCTCCTCGGGGACGAGGCGAAGAAATTTCAGATGCAGGCAGCTCGGGCGAACGGCGCGAACCTCGGCCGCCTGCACCTTCACGAGCGATTTGCGATCGGTCGTCTGGAGCTCCAGTTGTACGATCTTGCCTTTGGGCAGCTTGGCGTCGGTCTCCAGCGTGCACCCCTCCACGGAAATGGTCGTCGCCATGCCCACACCATGTATCTGATCAACCGAGAAGGAGACCGGGAATTGCGCTGCGACCCGCTCGTACTGACGTTTGTCCTCCCAGGCTTCTGAATAGCGAACCCCCCATTGCTGGGCCTTGAAGCGGTGCCTGCAGAGTTGACAGCGAAAGGGATACATATACACGAGGCTCGCGAGCCATTCCATGGCGCCCGATCGAGGAGTTCGTCGAACGTACAGAGAGTGGCACTGGGGACACTGGAGATCGCGCATGCCTCACAAATGGGCGCTTTGCGGGGCTATGTCCATTCCGGACCCTGCCTGCGCCTGGAGGATCGGTTGAATGCTAGCTGGTGAATACGTCGGCGGTTTCACCCATTTCCCGTCCGCTCGCTTGTATCCGCCAAGTTTACTCATGTTGGAACGGTGGACTTCCTGGAACACTGGTTCCATATCGATTCCGCAGGAGACGGCTGCGCCGTAGACCACGTACAACAAGTCCGCCAGTTCCTTGGCCACCGCGGCCTCATCCTGGTGCCTGAACGCCTCTCGGAGTTCCTCCAATTCTTCTTGGATTAACCGCACCCGGAGGGAATGAGTCGCCTCATCGGGCACTGCCGGAACCGTTCTGATGGCCAGGTCGAACGTGCGATGAAATTCGGTCACCATCCGTTGCTCGTCGGTCATCGCGTCTCCTCCCCTCCGTTCATTCGGCTGGCGGGGCGGGCCGTGGGGCCACTTCAATGGGCTCAAGTGGGGGTATATCCTTCTCGGCAGCGATGCCCAGCTCCTTGAATTTCCGCGCCGTCGGCAGAACGCGGCTTTCAATCGAGCCGACTGCCTTGTTGTAAGCCTGGACACTTCTGCCCAGCGCCTGTCCCACCTCCCCCAAGTGCTCCGCGAGCACTACCATGCGATCAAATAATTCTTTCCCCAGCCGGCCAGCGAGTTCGGCATGTTCGCTGAGGAGTTCCTGTCGCCACCCGTAGACGACCGCGTGCAGGAGCGCGATCAAGGTGGTTGGGGTGGCGAGGAGGACGCGCCGTGCGAACCCGTCCTCGATCAACGTTCGGTCCTGATCCAGGGCCGCGCCGAGAAAATGTTCTCCGGGTAGGAACAGGATGACGAACTCCGGGGCCTTGGGAAATTGACTCCAATAGGCCTTGGCGCTCAACTGCTCCATGTGTGAGCGGATCTGAGCCGCATGGCGGCGCAGTTGCTCCTGCCGCCGACTCTCATCAGGCGTGTCGAGCGCTTCAAGGTACGCGCCGAGGACCGCTTTGGCGTCCACCACGATCTGCCGCCCATTGGGCAGATGCACCACCATATCAGGCCGCAAGCGTCCCTCATCGGTCTCGACCTGTGGCTGTTCAACGAAATCGCAGTGCGCAACCATGCCCGCCAGCTCGGCGACGCGTTTGAGGGTAATCTCGCCCCAGCGTCCCCTGACCGTAGGAGAACGCAGGGCCTTCGCCAGGTTGCCGGTTTCTTGTTGCAACCGTTGGAGGTGTTGGTCGAGCCCCCCGTAGGCGGACTGGCGCGACCGTTCGATCTGGCAGAGCTGTTCTTCGTACCGTTTCAGGGATTCTTGCAGTGGCCTCACCAACTCGCCGATCGCCTGTTGCCGGTGCTTCAGTTCAGCTTTCGCTTCAGCGTGCAAGGTCTCGAACGAGCTTTTCGCTAGCTGGATGAAAGCCTCGTTGTTGGTTTTCAACGCCTCACCCGACAGCGCCTGAAAGACCTTGGCCAGCTCCTGCTCCGCGTGGGCCAGCTGCGCTCTCTGGGCCTCCAAATTCTTGGCTGCTTCGTCGCTCCGGGTTTCGGCCACGGCGCGCGCCCGATGCGCCTCCATCAATTCGATACGGAGTCGCGCCGCCTCGGCGCCCTCCTTTTCGAGTTGCTTGTGTAGTTCAGCGTTGATTGTTTCCGCGCGCTGGCCGCGTTCCGCGGCCTCAACCAGACGAGTCTGCACTTGGGCTCGGGTTCGCGCCACCGCCCAGATGCCCGCGAGGAAGGCGCCAATCAGGAGACCGGCCGTCAGTCCCGTAAAGAATGTTGTTATCTCGCCTACGCTGACCGTTTCCAAGATCACCTGTCGCCAAGTTGGGGGGCTGGCGCCGCCAAGACTAAGGGAATAAAGCCGGCTCGTCAAGAAATCTGAGAGGGCGAGAGCAGCCGCACTTCTCCCCTCGCAGCGTCCAGAGCGACTCGCCCCCCGTCCCTAAGATGGCGAGTGACGTGTCGCACATTCGTGACCGCGGGGAGGCCGTACTCGCGCGCGATGATGGCGCCGTGCGACAGCGTCCCGCCCATTTCGGCGATGAGGCCTGCGGCGAGCCCAAACAGAGGCGCCAAGCCGGGATCAATGACCGGCACCACGAGAATATCGCCGCCCATGACAGTTCCTGCGTCAGTGGCG
>JACZQN010000004.1 GCA_022545705.1 Nitrospirota bacterium
GCTGTTCAGCGTCAGGGTGTTGTGGGGCGCGGGCGGTTTCAACCGGCCGCCGCGACCTTTTCCATGATGTTGTCAGGGATGTCGAAGTTGGCGTGAACCTTTTGAACGTCGTCGTGATCGTCCAGGACTTCCATCAGCCTGAGCATCTGCTCCGCCGCTCTCTCCTCCAACTTGATATAGTTTTGCGGGACGAACGTCACTTCGGCTAAGGACGGTTCAATGTTGCCATCAGTGAGTGCCTTCTTGACTGTCTCGAAGTCGGGGGGTGCGGTGATCACTTCGAACGTTTTCTCGTCCACCTTCATGTCTTCGGCGCCGGCGTCCAAGGCCAACGTCAGGAGGCGGTCCTCCTCGACCTTGCCTTGCTCGATCACGATCAGCCCCTTCTTGTGAAACTGCCAGGCGACCGCACCGGCCTCAGCCATGTTGCCGCCGTTCTTCGTGAGCAGACTTCTGACTTCGGCGACAGTGCGATTCCGGTTATCCGTGGTGATCTCAAGGAGTATGGCAGTGCCGCCTGGCCCATACCCTTCCAGGGTGAATTCCTCATAACTGATCCCAGGCAGTTCGCCCGTGCCCCGCTGGATCGCCTTCTTCAGCGTGTCGCCGGGCATGTTGGCATCTTTCGCCCTCGCAATGGCCAACCGGAGGCGAGGATTGGCGTCTGGATCACCCCCGTGGCGAGCCGCAATGGTCAGTTCGCGGATGACCCGGGTGAAGATCCTTCCGCGTTTTGCATCTTGAGAGGCTTTGTGTCGTTTCGTGGTGGCCCAATGGCTATGGCCGCCCATATGACTGCCCTCCTCGCGGACTAGAGCACCGAGCCCACGCCTTCCTCGGCAAGGGTCATAACCTGTCCCTTTTTGTCGTGGTCGTAACACACTTGCGTGAGGGGTGTCAACGCCGGTTCCTCGCGCTCGGAGTCCTCAACAAAGTGGCTGCAAGGCGGTTAGCGGCTGTCCTGCTCGGTCGCGCCAGGCTTGACTGCCTTGCCCCGGGCGGACCGGGCGGCGTCTACCATGCTCCAAATGATCAGGGCCAGAATGATCAGGGTCAGAACAAAGACCTGCCCGATGCCTTCGGGCAGGTTGCCCGTAGCGGCCGACCGCTCGAGCGCGTCCAAATCAGCGGAGCCCAGCATGGGCCCCAAGCGGTAGATCAGCGATCCGAACAAGACGAGAACGCTGAGAAGAAACGCGGTTCCCTTACCCCATTGCCGATTGTAGAACTGCCCCAGGCCGGGAAGCAGAGCCGAGAGGAGAGCCGCTACTCCTGCGCGTCGTGCTCGCCCGAGGTCCATGGTTCTGTTCGTTCCGGTCTAGGATATGAAGATACTGGAAGAGTTCATTGTGGATCAACTTCCTGCTGGAGCTGGGACTTCCGAACCAGAAAGCAAAACGCCCATCCAGCGAACCGGATGGGCGTCAGTGTCGTAGGCCTCACACCGTGGCATTACATGAACTTCATGAACCTCTCTTTGACCTCATCCATCAATTGGTCGGTCACGGTCGCTGCGCCGCGCTCCTTTGCCAGACGCTCGATCTCGCGTCGCGCCATCGGCCTGATGAAATCGGGGATATTGTCCAACCGTTTTTCCGCCTCCTGTGACCAGGCGATCCCATTCGACTCGTTCTTTGAGTCGTCCATCACCTGAAGCGTGATGGTGGTGTACCCGTGCTTGCGCGCATAGGCTTCAATGCTGCTCTGGACCATGGGTTTCACGAAGGAAGGCAACCGTTCGAGTCGCTCCTTGGCATCGGGGGTCCAGGTCAACTCCGATGTCGTGGACTGACCGTGCCCCGCCTGTGTTCCAGAAGAGGTCAATCCCATCTGGGCCACCACGGCCGAGAAGGGGCAGCCCCCACCCGACGTCTCCCCTTCTTTGTGTTGTGCGTTGGCATCCGTGACAGTGGACGTCGCGCTGGCTGAAGCCCCTGCCGGGTGGCCCCCTTGAATTTTTTCGTTCAGATACGCAGCCATCTGGCCTGCGCCTGCGAGCGCTTCGTCCTTGAGTGTGCCGCGCGTCATTTCAAACGGTTCCGCCGGAGCAGTGCGTCCACCCAGCTTGACTCCGAGCGTACTGACCAATTGGGTTTCTCCAGGATTGGTCACCATGGAGAACTTGGCGCTACAGGAGGGGCAGGTAAAAAACACGCCCAGCGAACCTTCCGCAGGCTGTTCCACCTTTTCGAAGTTCATGTACGTTTCACAGTTTAAGCATACGAATTTCATGGTGCCCTCTTCCTGTGGACAGTGGAATTAGAGCTTTTCCGCTAATACCTTCTTATAGTCGAGCAGTGCGCAGATTCGTTCGGCGATTTCCTGGTAGCGCTGAATCGTCGGATGGGCCTCGTCCAACAGCGGTGTGCCCTTGTCGAACGTCCGGGCCAGCGCGTGGTCAAACGGGATCCGGCCCAACAGCGGGATCTCCAACACCTCGCACAGTGCTTCCGTGTTCCCTTCAAACAGCTCGTGTTCGGCTCCGCAAGACGGGCAGCGATAGTGGCTCATGTTCTCGATCATGCCCAGAACCTTGATGCTCAAGTCCCGGGCGTATGTGACCGACTTCTGCACCACATCGGAGGCGACCTCGGACGCAGTGGTCACGACGATCGCGCCAGCAAGATCCGGAATGAACCCGGCCATAACCGGCGGCTTGTCGGCCGCGGCTCCAGGCGGGAGGTCGGTCAGTAGATAGTCCAGCTCGCCCCACACGATATCCGCCAGGAATTCCCGAATCACGTTCATCTCCATGAGGCCGAGCCAAACAGGGCTTAAGTCCATCGGACCCTTCCACCGGACCGGGGAGCCCTCATCAAGGAAGAAATCCATGGAGGCCACTTTAATCCCCAAGGGTCCCAGCGGCGGGACAGCACCTTCCGGCGTCAGTGAGAGCGATTGCCCGTGCATCCCGAGCATGCGCGGGACACAGGGACCGTTGAGATCCACATCCAAAAGACCAACCCTGTAACCCTTGCGCGCGAGAGCCAGCGCCAGGTTCACGGTGGTCATGCTCTTGCCGACGCCGCCCTTCCCGCTCATGACGACCAGCTTATGCCGGATGCCGGTCATGCGATCCTGGACCTGCCGCGTATGCTCGGTGAGCTGCTGCACCACCTTCGCATCATCGGTGTACTGTAGCTTCCCGAGGATGGCTTTAAGATCGTTCTGACCCGTCATAGGAACCGCTCGGTTTGTCTGTGCATCGCTCTGCGTGGTATTCACACGCTAGCATAGGGGTTTCTGAGGAGTCAAACAAGCTCGCGCCGCCCACTTAGATGGAATATTGGTACTTGGGTTTTTCGCCGATCGAGTGCGCCAGCACACCTCGGCGCTTGAGTTCGTCCATGACTTGCCGGGCTGCCGCATCGAAATCCTTGGGGCCTGCGAAGGCCAAGTCCGTGTTGGGCGGCGGCTCATCATCAGATTTGGCCATATGGACGGCGACGACGGGAGCTGGGTGGACCAGGGTCATGATCGCCTGAGCGGCCTGAGTGTGGGCAGCACCAAAGGCGTTGGTCGTCGAAACGACGATCAGCCCCGTGTCGATCAGCACACGGACCACCTCTCCATAGCGCCGGATCATTTCCGCCACACCGGCCACGTCCTTCTCCTCTAGGTCCGCATCCAGGCCAACCCTCAAGTTGTCTGCATCGAGCAAGTAGGCATGACGCCCCTCCGCCACCAGCAGCGCCTCGAGTTTGCGGGCCAAAAAGGCTTTGCCCGTATGGGCGGGACCGGTGAACAAGACCATCGCGGCGCGGTGCCCGTATTGCTGCGCGCGTTCCTCCGTTCCCACCTCTCCCTTGGCCCAGGCGAAATCGCGGCGCCTCGCCTCGTCACGCAGGAACTCTTGCTCATCGTGGACCAACTCCGTGATGATCCCGCCGCCCGCGATGTCGTACTCGTCAACGATGACAAACCGCCCGGTCGCCTCAAAGGCGCCGGAAGGATCGAACGCGAGTGGGGCCTTGGCCCGGATCGTCAGTTCAGCCACGTTGTTCCTGTGAACCACCGTTCCGCCCTGCCGCTGATCTAAATCTACGGCGTCCATAATACGGTGGAACGCCGCGACCTCGCACGCGACCTCACGGGTCGCGAGGCGGAGTTGGTATTTCCGTCCCTGTTCGAGCGGACGCCGTCCCAACCAGAACACGTTCGCCCGGAAGGCCGTGGACACCAGCGGAATCGTGTCTTGGCTGGAGGCGATCTCTCCCCGCTCGACGAAAATTTGCTCGTCTAAGGTGATCCCGACAGACTCCCCAGCCTGGGCTTCCGTTAGCGGCTTCTCGAGGTTGAACGCCTCGACTGTCCTGACGTTCGCCGTCTTGTTGGAGGGCGAAAAGACCAACCGGTCGCCAACTTTCAGGCGGCCCGCCGTGATCCGACCGGCGATAATCCGGCGCGCATCGAACTTGTACACGTCTTGGACCGGGAACCGGAGAGGCTGCTCTGTGGGAGCGGTCTCCTTTTTGAACAGCCCAAGGGTCTCAAGCACCGTGGGGCCCTCGTACCAGGCGGTGCGCGCGCTGCGCGAGGCAATGTTGTCGCCATGTCTCGCGCTGACAGGCACGACACGCTCCGGCTCGACCTTCAACCGCGAGAGAAACTCCCGATACTCCTTTTCGATGCCCGCGAACACATCCTGACGATACCCAACCAGGTCCATCTTGTTTACGATGACGGCCACCTGCTTGACGCCCAGGAGCGAGAGCAAATACCCGTGCTTCTTCGATTGCTCTTTCACGCCTTCGAGGGCATCGATCACCAGCAGCGCGGCTTCTGCCCGCGCGGCCCCCGAGATCATGTTCTTGAGAAACTCCCTGTGCCCTGGCGCATCGATAATGATGTACTGGCGTGCGTCCCAGGTGAAAAACGTCCGCGCCGTGTCGATCGTGACACCCTGTTCCTGCTCCTCGAGGAAGGCATCAAAGAGGAAGGAATATTCGAATTCCTTGCCTTGCTGCTGGCAAATGGCCTGGACCTTTTCGAGCTTGCCATCGGGGAGGGACTTGGTATCGGCGTAGAGTCGTCCCAGCAGGGTAGACTTGCCGTGATCCACATGACCGACGATCACGATGGTCAGCGATTCCCTGGGTTTGGTGAGCGTGGTCAGCATGATCCCCTGCACATTACATGTATCCGTCTTTGCGGAGGAGTTCCATGCCCCTCCCCTCGTCCTGGGCACGGCCTGACCGCTCGGCCACGGTGGTTTGTCGCAGCTCCACAATAATGTCGTCCACGGATCGGGCGCTCGATTGAATGGGAAAAGTGCAGGGAGCGCATCCCAAACTGCGGAATCGGGTGCCGTCTCCCCGGTCGAGGTACAGGTCCATGAAGGGAATATGCTCGAGCTTGATATATTCCCAGACATTCACCTCGGTCCAGTCCAGCAACGGATGGATCCGGATATGCGTCCCCGGCGGAAAGGTCGTTTTGAACTGGTCCCAAAGCTCTGGGGGCTGGTCTCTGAAGTCCCACTCGTTATTCTTGTCACGCGGGGAGAAATACCGCTCTTTTGCACGTGTGCTCTCTTCGTCCGCGCGGATGCCGAGGATCACACCGGTGTACCCTTTTTCAGCGAGCAGGTTCTTGAGCCCATCCGTCTTCAAGGCCGTGCAGCAGACACCACGGCCTCGCGTGTGATTCATCCCTGCTGCCAGGGCTTCCTTATTCTGGCCGATCACCAGATTGAGGCGCCACTCGCGGACCAGTCGATCTCGGTATTCGATCATGGCGGGAATCTTGTAACTTGTGTCAATGTGGATCAGCGGAAACGGGACATGGCCGAAAAATGCTTTTCGGGTCAGCCAGAGCAAGACTGTGGAATCCTTGCCCATGGACCAGAGCATCGCGAGATGGTCAAAGTGCTTGTACGCCTCGCGCAGGATGTACACGCTTTGGTTTTCCAACTCCTGGAGGTGTGTCACGGGACGAGATCCTCACCAGAGCGGGGGACGCCGGTCACGGAAGCGCCGACGGCCTCTCCCGCAACCGCCAGTTCAGCGAGTTTTTGAGCCGCGGCTCCGGAGTCAAGGGCCTGCTGAGCGAGAGGTACGCAGGCTGCGATGGAGGAGCCCTTCCTACCCGCATACAGCAACATTGCCGCATTTTGAATGATCCAATTCCGCTGACCGCCACGGATTTGATTGTGCAAGATTCCTCGCAGGAGTGCGGCTTCCTGGCCCATTTTTGCGCGAGGGAAGCCGGCCATCTCCCGGGGCGACCCAAGGGGCAGCCCAAGGTCCTTCGGGAGCAGCGTCAACGGGAAAATGCGCTCACCCCTGACCTCGAGCAGCTTGGTCACGCCCGCGATCGAAAGTTCGGGATCCCCCTCCACGCCGCGTAGGATCAGAGCGTGGCGGCATCCGAGCATGAGGAGCGCTTCTGCTGTCTTCTCGAAGTAGGGAGGATGGGTCAGCCCGATGACCTGTGACGGAGCTCGGGCAGGATTCAACATCCGGGCCACTGGAGAAAAGAAATTCCGCACACCGAGCTCCTGCCGGAGATCCAAAAAGCGGGCAATCGGAGGATGGTAGAGGGCGATATCCAGGTACGCGAACCCTTTGGAGGCAAGCTCCTCCACTGCCCGCTTGGGCAGGAGATCGGTCGGAATGCCTAGTTTGGCGAGCACAGGCGCGGTGCCGGGACGGTCCGGTACTGCTTCGTGCCCGTGCATCAAGATAGCGGCGCCGCCTGCCGCCGCGACAATAGCGGCTGCGATGGAGGCATGAAAGGTGTCCTGTTTCCCGGCATAAGTCGGCAGGTCCACCAGAGGAATGTGTCCCGGGACAGGAAGCGGTTCGACGTACTCGCGTACAGCCGCAGTGAAGGCGGCGAGTTCGGCGACCGACTCCACTTTGATCCGCATCGCCAGCAAGAACGCTCCCACTTGCGCGGGCGTGGCTTCCCCCTCGACCAAGAGACGCATGGCCTGCTTGGCCTCTTGCCAGGTGAGATCCTTCCAAGCTTTCTGGCCTTTTCCGACTTTGGCGATAAAGCGCTGCATTAGAATGTCAGGACCTGATCAGCTTGAGTCACTGCTTCTTTCCAGAAGGTGTCGGCGGGTTGCACTTCGCCCAGTTCAGTGATCAACTAGTCGCCCCGCAGCTCAAAACATTCGACCGAGTCGCGGCAGACGGACAACTTGGCATCACCATTCTCTTTGAGGTCGCGCAGGGTCTCCCGAATTCTCGCCTCGCGACCTCGCTAACCATCTGAAAACAAGAGCTCCTTCACCTTCTCGTTCGTCAGCTTCAGCGCGGCTTCGTCACGGAAAAGCACGCTTACCTGCGTCCCTGCCGTCGCGGCGATGCGAAGCACTTCACAAACCTGGAGCAGATTGTTATACGAGCCACGGGTGACGATCACTGCCAGTTTCTTCACGGTCTTTGACCCTCATCTTATGGCGGGTGATGGATGATGGTGTTGAGTGATGAGTGTTGAGTTGTAAGTGAAGAATTCAAAACTCGACACTGAGAAGTCAACACGATCGATGAACACACATTGCGCCTCACCAAATCACGACCTACTTGTGGAGCCCGCATTCTGCTTTTGAAAACTGTCTCCAGCGGCCCGCACGAGGATCTTCCCCGGGCAGCACCGGCGTGGTGCAGTGCGTGCACCCGATGCTGGGATAGTTCTGCTCGTGAAGCACGTTGTAAGGGACTTCGTGCACGCGGATATAGGCCCACACATCGGATGAGGTCCATTTCGCCAGCGGGTTCAACTTGATTAATTGGAACGTCCGATCCCACTCCATGAGGCCGGCATTGGCGCGGGTGGGCGATTGATCCCGTCTGATACCGGTGATCCAGGCCGAATACCCGTTCAGAGCCCGGGCCAGGGGTTCGATCTTGCGCAGGTGACAGCACTGATCGGGGTCGCGCGACCACAGGGCCTCCCCGTACCGAGCGGCCTGTTCCTCAGGCGTGTACTGAGAAGTGATCCGAATCACCTGATCCGGCAGCAATCCGTACTTGGCCACCAGGCGATCCCGCACGTCATAGGTTTCTTTGAACAAGAACTCCGTGTCCAGGTAAAAAAGCGGGGTGCGAGGGTGAATCCGCTGGATCATATCTACCAGGACCACGTCCTCTGCACCAAAGCTGCATGCGAGCACAACGCGGGGCGAATAGCGCTGCAACGCAAATGCGACGACGTCTTGCGGGCTTTTGGATTCGAAGGAGTCGCTGAGCGCCTTCAGCTCCTCATCGCTTGGGCTTCGGTTGCTCTCTACAGCGGTTTCCATATTCATTCGTCAACCAGCTATTGCGGCCGATCGTGAAGGGTCAATGGTCAATCGTCATTTCGCTCCCTAACTTCTGGCTATTTTCCCTAACCCGACTATTGACTCATGACCATTGACCACCTACGCCTCAACCTTCTCCACCAGCACCCGATAGTGCGCCGCATCCGCGTCCAATGGTTCCTCAGCCAGGATCTTCTGGCCGTCATTGCGGAGGCTCATCGGCACGTTTTTGATCGGTTCACCGGCGTCAAGCCAGACTTCTAACTGCTGACCGGCATCCATCATCTCGAGCTTCAACTTGGTCTTGACATAGTTGAGCGGGCACATGACGCCTCGCAAGTCGAAGACCGTCACCCCAGCGTGAACGCCCTGCTCTGGCTCAGCCGCTGCCGCAGCAGGCCCTGCATCTTTCTGATCCGGTTGCGTCGTGGGCTCTGCTGTCCCGGTCTCCTTTGCCTTCTCGGCCTCCGCCAGTTTCAGATCCTTGCCGATCTGATCAGTGGCGGACCTGCAGGCCTCAACGAATCCGCGCGCGAAGCTTATCTTGGCAGCGGAGAACTCGGGAGTCGTGTCCTTTGGCCCCAAGTCACTCATCTGCGCGCCCAAGTGTTGGTACGAGGTTGGGACCACGCCCTTCACGGCCAGACGGCGCTCAAACTCGCTGAAGGTGTCGGCATCCGTCGCCGGATCCACCCCCTCCGTCACCAGCAAGGCCTTCGCTCCTGCGAGCACCGCACGGTAGGCCTTGTTGACTGAAACGGAGTATTGGTGTTTCTCGGCCAGGATGCGGGCTTGATAGAGCTCCTGTTCTGCTTCCAGCATGCGGTCGTCGATCATCTCCAGGGCCCCGCCTGCGCATTCACCCGGCCCGAGGTCCTCCATTGTGAACTCCTCTTCGCCCTCCCAGTCATAGTAATAGGTGGGATCCTTCTCAAATGGCGGCAGGATGGTGTAAGGGATCAGTTCCTCCTTGAGCTTGGCTTTGCCGGTTCGCGCGAGAAAAGCCTGGAGACCCTCCTCTGATTGCCGATCGCGGCGAAATACGGCAAGCAGGTGTGAAACGGCTGCCGGGACATTCTTGGCCGGGAGCTTCACCGTCATCTGACCAATCTTGGCGGTTCCATTTACGTGTCCTCCCAGATGCAGCTCGTAATGGGGCGCGATGTGGTCGCGCACGCGCTTCCCGACCCCGTGGAGCCCGATTGTGGCAATGTGGTGCTGGGCGCAGGAGTTGTGGCATCCGCTGATCTTCACGTCCACGCCTTTGAGGTCCTCAGGCACTTGGCCGGGTGGGAAGATTTCCGCCATCGCACGAGCCAATCCCTTCGAGGACGTAATGCCGAGGCCGCACGTATCGGTGCCGGGGCAGGCGGTGATGTCCTCGACCAGTTCGGCACCGGGGTCAGCCAGGCCGTGTGACAGCAGGTCTGCGTAGAGATCCTCCACACGCGACTCCGGGATCCAGCGAAGGATGAGGTTCTGGTGGATGGTCGTGCGGAGGTTCCCGTTGGTATACCGTTCGGCCAGATCAGCCACGAAGTACATGTGTGAAGTGGTCATATCTCCCATCGGCAGCATGATGACTGCGGCCGCGTAGCCCTGTTGCTTCTGCTTCACAACATTGGTTCGCTTCCACGTCGCATAGGCTGTTTCGGAGCCTGAATGGCCATTGCCTTGCGCGCCGTCCCCCTGGCCGTCGTCGAGCACGCCCGGCATCTCGTCAGAGGAGGGAGAGGATGGCATGATCAGCGGCACAGGGTCGTCCTGATGGTGGAGGAGGTTGATCGGCTCCCGGCCGGGCCGGGCATGCCCCATCGCGACGTAGGCTTCTTCCCACCGCCGCTTGTATTCCTCGAATCCCAGTTTATCGATGACAAACTTCATGCGGGCCTTGTTGCGGTTCTTCCGATTACCCAACGTGTCGAAGACCTTGATGACGGCTTCGATCGTGGGTATCAGCTCGTCCGTCGAGACAAACTCGCGCAAGACCTGGGCGATGCGGGGGGCGGACCCCAGGCCTCCGCCCACGGTCATCCGGAATCCAATCGTCCCGTCCTCGCGGCGTCCGGCGAGCAGGCCGATGTCGTGGATGGGAGTCAGGGCGCAGTCGTGGCGGCAGCCCGAGAACGCAATCTTAAATTTCCGCGGGAGGCTCTGGTTTAGGGGATTGCGAAGTAAGTGAAGAGCCACGGTGTTCGCATACGGCGTCACGTCGAAGACCTCGCCTGGACAGACCCCGGCCAAGTGGCATGCCGTGACATTGCGTACCGTGTTGGCGCAGGCCTCACGGGTGGTCAAGCCGACCTCGGCGAGGCCCCGCATGATCGTCCCTACATCTTTGAGCAGGGCGAAATGGAGCTGAACATCCTGGCGTGTGGTGACGTGACCGACTCCGGTGGCGTACGTGTCGGCCAATTCAGCAATGCGCCGGAGTTGATTGGCCGTGAGACCGCCAAACGGGATCTTGATGCGCACCATTTGTACGCCCGGTTGGCGCTGGCCATAAATCCCATGCTGCAAACGGAAGGGCTTGAAGAGGTCAGCCGAAACCTCTCCCGCGTCCAGCCGTCGCACTTCGTCCTCGAAGGATTCGATCTCCTCAAGGATCGCGGGCGGGATAGGATGAGTCTTGATCTCGACAGGATGGGTTGTAGTGGAAGAAGTCATAGGGGTGTCTCCATTGCAGATGTACGATGTACAATCGCGGGTGTATCAATCTTCAATCGGAACATCCTCAATTCTCAAATGTGGTACATCAACGTGCGTTCCTGATCGAGCCGCGCGTAGCGCTCCGCCAATTCTTTCAGCGTCACCGCGCTCAGCACGCCGAGTTCCGCCTGGCGCACTTGCTCCCAGACATCGGCCAATACCAATTCCGGCTTCGACTGCCCGTGTGCGCGGCGCGCGGACATGCTGCGACGTGGCTCAGGAGAGAGCGGTCCGTCAAGTGCCTCCACGAGATCGGCCAGGGAAATGTCGGACAGTGGCCGACTGAGAAGGTAGCCGCCTTGCGCTCCTCGTACGCTCTCGACGAAGCCTGCTTTCTTCATGGCATTGAGGACGTGTTCGAGAAAGCGAGGAGGGATCGTCTGCCGACGAGCAATGGACTTTGCCTGGACTGGAGACGTGCCATTGTTCGAGGCCAGATCGAGGGCTGCCATAATGGCGTATTTGGCTTTGAGCGAGACCTTCATATTAAATCCCAGTATTCCGATAGGAAATAAAAATAGTACCCCAATATATACAGCCCTAAGTCAGCCCTTGTCAACTACTTTCGCTCACGAGAAGGATTGCCGAGAAACTTCCATAACATCGCTTTCTGCCTAGAGAAATTCCTCACGAGTCCCGGGATACCGTACCACCAGGGTGAACTCCTAGGCCTAGGGTGATCAGCTTTGACATCCTGACCCTCACAAGAAGGGTCAGGCTTGAGCAGCGTATTGGCTGCGCCATCTGTGTTCCTGTCCAGAATTCTGAGAGAGAAGATCCGAGGAATCTCAGCGAGGCATGCGAATACGTGAGGCCGATCGGCTCAAGCCATGTGGACTCCGTGTGAAAAGATACAATACAAATCGCAAGTCAATGAAAATTGCAGGTCGGTGTTCGGCATCCGCATTGCTTTCACTGAAAAACAGGACAGCGTATTTTCCCAATTGACATGATGTGACCCTTGCGGGATAATCGCGGCTCTTCCGAGGGACCTTCGTGGCAATCCGCTCAGCCGGGTTCAGTGTTCTTCTTCTCAGCAACGATCCACATCTTCAAGCTGAGCTCAAGGAACATCTCAAGGAAACGACGATCACGGTCGCTGATGCGATGTCCAGTGTGCCTCGACCGGTTGGCAATCGCGGCTTTGACGCGGTGATCGTCGAAGCGAAGCGAGGCACTCACCATGAACTCTCCGAGGTCTACCGAGCAGTAGATCCTGCCCGCACCGTGATCCTGGCGGGGTCTCGAGCGGTCCTTCGGCATGCACCTGGCTTCGTGCAGGCCATGAAGCAGAGCGCCGGTCAGCCTGCAAAAGCCGACAGTCGAGGCTTACATTTGGAGGACTATATCAATTCAAAACTCGGCGAATTCGTCAAAGGCATGCGGAATGGATCCGCGCGGAACCTTCACCCGATGCTCATCGCAGCGGTGGAACGACCGTTGATTGCCATTGCGCTCAAAGAGATGAACGGAAACCAGATCCAAGCTGCGCATTTGCTGGGCATGAATCGCAACACACTTCGTAAGAAGATCACCCACCTGCGGATTCCGGTCAAGCGTGGCAAAGCACGTAAAGTAAAGCCCACCTGACCTGAGGCCCCACAGTCAGCCGACGAGTCGACCGTGTATAGGCCTCCGATAGGCTTGCTGATCCATCAACAAAGGGTATGGCGCAGCACCCCCGAGAGTCCGCGGGTTACCCACTTTACGCGTGGGGTCAGTCGTCTTTGCGATTGATTTTCTTGACAATCCTGACGATGGTAGACTAGCATGCGACCGGACGATAGGCGCGTAGCTCAGGGGGAGAGCGCTACCTTGACACGGTAGAGGTCGGCGGTTCAAGACCGCCCGCGCCTACCATACCGCCAAAGGTATCGGACCGCCTAGGGCGGCGGTTGTGATGCCTTTTCCTACTTTCTGGCCCCATGCCTAACCCAGAGCTGATTCAGGTGACCTTGCCGGATGGCACGGCTCGAGCGGTGCCGTCTAGCTCCAAGGCCGGGCAGGCGCTTCGCGAGGCCGCCGGGTCCTTGAGCAGTGATGTCTTAGCCGTCAAGGTCAACGGCGTGCTGAGGGATCTCGACAGCACACTCACCGAAGATGCTTCGTTGGAGCCGGTCACATTTGACTCGCCCGAAGGGAAGGAAGTGTACCGGCACAGCAGCACGCACATCATGGCCCAGGCCGTCAAAGAAGTGTTCCCCTCTGCGCAACTTGCCATCGGGCCCGCGATCCGCGACGGATTCTACTATGACTTCGCGTTCGAACGTCCCTTTACCCCTGAGGACCTCGAACAGATCGAGGCCCGGGCTCATGAGATTATCAAAGCGGACCATGCGTTCAAGCGCATGGAGATGCCGCAGCAGGAAGCCGTCGAGTTCTTCAAGGCACGCGGTGAGAAGCTCAAGGAAGAAATTCTGAGAAACTTGGAGGACGCCACAGTTTCGCTTTATCACCAGGGGGATTTTGTCGATCTCTGCCGTGGCCCGCATGTCCCCTCAACAGGTCGCGTGAAGACGCTGAAGTTGTTGTCGAGCGCAGGCGCGTACTGGCGCGGCGATGAGCGCAACCCGATGCTTCAGCGAATCTACGGGACTTCCTTCCCGTCGCAAGACCAGCTTGATGCGCACCTCGCCAACCTTGAGGAGATTAAGCGTCGCGATCATCGCAAGCTGGGCAAGGAGCTCGATCTCTTCACGATCCAGGATGAGATCGGCCCGGGACTCGTGCTGTGGCATCCCAAGGGCGCCCTTATCCGGCTGTTGATTGAGAACTTTTGGCGAGCGCAGCATCTGCAGCAGGGCTATGAGTTGGTGTACTCGCCCCATATCGCCCGTCTGGATCTCTGGAAGACGAGCGGCCACGTCGACTATTACCGCGAGAACATGTTTGCGCCGATGAAGGTCGAGGCGAGTGAATACCAGCTCAAGCCCATGAACTGCCCGTTTCATATCATGATTTACAAGTCTCACCTGCGCAGTTACCGGGATCTACCCATCCGGTACGCTGAGCTTGGGACCGTGTACCGCTACGAGCGGACCGGCGTCATGCACGGGTTATTCAGGTTACGTGGATTTACGCAGGATGACGCCCATTTGTTCTGCCGGCCTGACCAGATTGAAGCCGAAACGACCCGCGTGCTGGACTTCACGTTTTCAGTGCTTCGGACCTTCGGCTTTTCCGAGTTTGAAGTGTATCTGTCTACCCGTCCCGAGAACGCGACAGGGTCCCCCGAGAGCTGGACCCAGGCGACCGGAGCGCTGGAGGCGGCTTTGAAGGGGCGGGGAGTGCTGTACCAGATCGATCCCGGCGAAGGGATCTTCTACGGACCCAAAATCGATATCAAGATTAAGGATGCGCTGGGACGGGCCTGGCAGTGCTCGACCATTCAGGTCGATTTCAACAACCCCGAGCGGTTCGGGATGGCCTACACCGGAGAGGACGGGAAAGCGCATCGACCGATTATGATTCACCGGGCGTTGCTGGGTTCAATCGAGCGGTTCTTTGGCATCCTGATCGAACACTACGCCGGGGCGTTTCCCACCTGGTTGGCTCCGGTTCAGGCGAAGGTGCTCTGTATCACGGACCGGCAACGGGACTATGCCGAGGCCGTGGTCGCTCAGCTCAAAGCCGCCGGGTTGCGGGCTGAAGCAGACCTGAGAAATGAGAAAGTGGGATTTAAGATTCGGGAAGCAGAGAAGGCGAAGGTTCCTTTTATGTTGGTCGTTGGCGACCGCGAGGTGGAAGCCGGTACGCTATCCGTCCGCGGGCGAAGCGGGGCCAATCTGGGGAGCATGCCGGCACAGAAAGTCGTGGATCTGATTCAAGCCGACATGGCGTCGACCGTGTCCGCACAGTAATCGTTTCGCAAGGAGGTGATCTATCGTTCCTAAGCTACGCGTGAATCGGGCGATCCGGGTCGCGGAAGTCCGAGTGATTGATTCTGAAGGGGAGCAATTGGGCATCCTGCCCACCCCTGAGGCGTTCCGGAAGGCGCAAGATCTGGGGTATGATCTGGTAGAAGTGGCGCCGAACTCGCAGCCGCCGGTCTGCCGGATCATGGATTATGGCAAGTATAAATATGAGTTGAGCAAGAAGGAGCACCAAAGCCGACGGCATCAGAAATCGACACAGGTCAAAGAGATCAAGCTGCGGCCGCGGACCGACAAGCATGACCTGGAGATCAAGATCCGACAGATCAAGGGATTCCTCGCTGAAGGGAACAAGACAAAAGTCACCGTGACCTTCCGCGGTCGCGAGATGGCTAACCAGACACTGGGCCGGACGATGATGACCAAGGTCGTCGGGGAACTGGCAGAAGCTGGCACGATCGAGTATGCCCCGCGCATGGAGGGACGGAGCTTGATCGCGGTCGTCGCCCCAAAACACTGATCCCAATCTGGCGGAGCAGTCAGAGGGAGAACCAGAGGGGAAGGACATGAAGGGGTTTAAGCTGAAGACTCACTCGGGCGCGAGCAAGCGATTCAGCCGGACCGGGAGCGGAAAGTTGGTGCGGCGCAAGGCGGGGAGACGACATATCTTGACGAGCAAGGCCCGCGACCGGAAGCGTCGCCTCAAAGATAAGGTAGCCGTAGCGCCTGGGGAAAAGCTCTCGGTGAGTCGGTTAATGCCCTACGGCGGTTAGAAGGCAAAAGGTAAAAGGAAAATCTAGCCAGCATTAAGGAGTTCGAGTTATGCCACGCGTGAAGGGCGGTCCGAAAACGAGGCGGCGGAGAAGAAAGCGGCTCAAGTTAGCGAAGGGTCAGTATGGTGGCAAGAGCCGGCTGTTCAGGTCTGCCACCGAGTCAGTGGACAAAGGGCAAGCCTATGCCTACGTTGGGCGGAAGCAACGGAAGCGGAATTTCCGTTGTCTGTGGGTGGCCCGGATCAACGCGGCGGTTCGTGCACACGGGCTGACCTACAGCCGTTTCATCAGCGCGCTGAGAAAAGCGAATATCCTGCTTGATCGGAAAGTGCTCTCGGACATGGCCATCAAGGACCCGGCTGGATTTGAGAACCTCACCACGATGGCTAAGGAACAGGTCGCCACAACGTAAACGTGATGAGTCACGCGTGAAGCGCGCGCAGTCCCTCTGAGCGCATCACGCCTAACGTGTCACGTCCCCTCTGCGAGCGCATCCACCGACAGTTCAAAGACCACCCCCGGCATTCCCACTTGCCACTGTTCGAGGACTTCCGGGTGTAGCTCGCCAATCAAGCCGACTGCTTTGCTCTGGGAGATGATCTGCCCAGCCCGGCCGCCGAGGAATGACGGATGGTGGATCGGCTCCAGCGTGTAGGGGTAACCCAGGTAATACAACAGCAGGTCCAGGCAGGAGTGAATTTCGGAAAAGTTTGCATTGGCATGAGTCACAAGCGCACCAAGCGTGAGGACCGTGCGCGAGCCCTGGTCGTCGGTGGGATCAAGCACTGCCACCTCACCCACCTCAAACAAGCGGTGGGGATAAAACGCACGTGTGGAGGCCGACTCCACGCGGAGTAACGACGGCGTAATCCACTGCCTCAGGCAAGCAAAACTTTGGGACATCACGTTGTCCACTTCGAGGAGCTGCTCCCAGGCCGTGCCGGTCAGGCGCATACGGTCGCACAGCTCTTGCCGCGAGGACAGGATGTTGGAGATGATCTCCTGAAACCCGACCCCTACCATCAGGTCCCGCACCCGATCTGAAACCTGTTCAACTCTCGAGAGACTGCCCACTGTAAACTGGGAGGGCATCAGCGGAGTGAACGCTCCATAGCCGCGACTGATTGCGACATCTTCCACCACGTCCACAGCATGCATCTGGTCGTTTCGATAGGGCGGCGGCTTGACGGACACCTTGTTGCCGGCGGACCGGGCTTCATACCCGTATGCTGACAACGCCCGGCAAACCTCTTCGCTCCCCAGTCGCTGGCCGAGGGCGGACTCAATCGTTTTGATTGGAATGACTCGGGCTTGTCCGAAATCGAAGGGGGTCCGTACGGTCTTGCCGAGTCTTGTCTTATAAGGATACACGACTTCTACAGCTTCGATCGTCGCCCCGCGGTCGGCCAGGTTGGCAGCGAGGATATTGAGAGTGAGGATGACCATCAGCAGGTCTGTGCCAGTGACTTCCACGAACAGCTCCTGGTCACCCACCTTGACTTCACCGATCTCTCGGCTGTTGATGATCGGGGGGAGCGAAAGGACCTGACCCTCGCCATCCCTGAGCAACGGCACGCGTTCGTGCCCGGCGATGATGGGGCCGTATTCGATTCCCTTCGGATGGACCGCCAGGATTTCGCCAAGCGAGAGCTTTTCCTCGAATCCCAACGGGGTGAAGCGAGCTTCGTCGGGCTTCACGAGCGCATACGTGACGGGGAACACGATTTGCGGGAGTTGATACACGCCGATGGAGATCGTGTGACGTTTTCGCCCGAACAACTCGCCGAGTTTCTCCTGCGTTTGAATCAGCTGCGCCAGCCCGACCTCGGTCACCCGGTAGCCGATTGCCGCGCATGCGGCCACGTACGGCCGTACCTCCTCCAAGCCTGGGGCGACGTGTAGCCGTCGCTTCGGACGATGCCGGGATTTGAAAAATGGATAGGAGGATGGCTTGCCCTGCAACTTGATCCGAACCTGGCGAGCCATCCCCTCGCAGGACCACAGGTCCGGCCGGTTGCCGTCCTGGAGCTCGATCCGTAACTCGCCAAGCTCGAGGTCCTGATCTTTCAACTCGCCCTTGACGAGCGGAAGCCAGCCCTCGATGTCGGCGGCAGTGATGGGCGTGGAGGCCGCGCGAGCTTTGCCTAGGAGCTGTTCGAAGTCTTGGCAGTTGATCGAGATGGTGGGCATGGAGGGGCGTTCGAACTGCCTTCAGAAGTGGGCGCGTGTGGTGCGGATCATCTCCAGATCAGTGGAAAAGAGCTCGCGGATGTCGTGGATGCCCAACGCGACCATCGCCATCCGGTCGAGCCCGAGGCCCCAGGCGATCACCGGCACATTCACTCCGAGGGGGAGTGTGACTTCCGGTCGAAGAAGGCCGGCACCACCCAGTTCCATCCACCCCAAGCGCGGATGACGGACGTGCAACTCAACGGAGGGCTCGGTGAAGGGAAAATAGGCCGGCAAGAACCGGCTCTCTCCCGCGTGCGCCATTTCCCGCGCAAACAGATCCAGCAGGCCCAGCAGCGTCCGAAAGTTGATCTCTGGACCGAGCACGATCCCTTCCACCTGAAAAAAATCGGTGGCGTGCGTCGCGTCCACACGATCGTACCGGAAGCAGCGCGCGATCGCAAAGTACTTGCCGGGCACAGTTGCTCCGGCGGCCAGCGTCCGAGCTGAGAGTGCCGTGCCCTGGCTCCTGAGGACAAGGCGGCGTGCGCGGTGTTCGTCAAAGTCATATCCCCAGCCCGTGGAGCGCGTCTCCCAGCCGTCCCGGTGGACAGCGGCAACCTGAGAGAAAAAGGGCTCGGCAATGCGTTCCGCGTGAGTCGGCTCCTTCACGAAGTACACGTCGTGAATCTCCCGCGCCGGGTGAAACTGAGGCATGTAGAGGGCGTCCATGTTCCAGAACTCGGTCTCGATCAACGAGCCGCGCATCTCCCGGAAGCCCATGCTCACCAGCTTGGCTTTGACCAGATCCAGAAACTCGCGGTAGGGGTGGCGCCGGCCGCCCGCGATGCGCGGAGGCCTCAGGCTGATCGTGTACTTCCGGAAGCGTTTCGCGCGCCACGCACCATCTTTCAACAAATCTGGTGTGAGCTGGGAGACTTCCTCCCCGATGCCCTGCTGCGCGATCGCGTGGGCCGCCTCTTGTCCCTCAGAGGTCAGCGAGAATTCGCGCTCAATTCGGTCGCTAATGCGAAATGGCTCACGGGTGTTGCCTCGTTTGACGGCGTACTGCTCGATCACCCGGCGCAGCGACTCGGGAAATAGGTGCAACTCACGCGTCGTGCCCCGCAGCTGCTGCAGCAGAGTCCGGAGCGATTCGGCGGTCCCGCTCGGGTTGCCGGTTGACTCGATATATCCTCCTTGGACAATTCGGATCGCGCCTTCTTTTTTCAGGCATCCGATGGCGCTGCTGACCTCGCTCGGTTCCAGTCCCTCACGGGACTGGATCTCTTGAATCGTGAGGCGCTTCCCTGTCTGGCCGGGATCTTGAACCGCCGACAAGATACGTTCGACCGGGGCGTACTTTTCGAAGTACTGCTCGCCGGTCTGGGTCAGTGTGACGATCGGAATCACTTTCTCGGATTCCACCTTGATAAGGGACTTCGCCAGCAGCCATTCTACTGCCATGCTCAGTTGGGACGGGTCGAGCCCACTGGCCTTTGCAATCAGTTCTTCCCGGAGAGAGGCGCTCGAGGGGGCTTCATGAAGCGCAGTGAGGACCTTGGTCTCCAGCGGATGCAGGCTATCGAGGAGCGAAGGTGTCGCAGCCATCCTTTCCCTACCGCCGGCCAGCCACGGCGCCAGTCCTCCGCACTTCTTTACGCATGGACTCGCCGGCTTGCCGCATCGCATTGATCGTCGCCCCGTAATCAGGGGTGGAAAAGATCGCCGATCCGGAAACCAGGATATCCGCTCCCGCCTGAACGATCTGGGCCGCGTTTTCGACTTTGACACCGCCGTCAACTTCTAGGGCGGCATGGCTCTGCGTCCGGTCAATGAGCTGCCGAGCCAGGGAGATTTTCTGAAGAGAAGAAGGAATGAACTGTTGCCCACCGAATCCTGGATTCACAGACATCACCAGCAAGAGATCGGCGTCCGAGATGATTGCCTCGAGGGTGCTGATCGGCGTGGCCGGGTTCAGCGTCACTCCAGCCTTCGCGCCAAGCTCCTTGATGGCTTGGACCGTGCGATGCAGGTGCGGGCAGGTTTCCACGTGGACCGTCAGGTAATCGGCGCCCGCATCCACGAACTCCTTGATGAAGGCTTCTGGGTTGGTCATCATCAGGTGGACGTCGAGGGGCAGCTTCGTGACTTTCCGCAGTGCTTCCACGATGGGAGGCCCAACGGTGAGGTTTGGAACAAAGTGTCCGTCCATGACATCGACGTGCAAGAGGTCAGCCCCACCTCGCTCGACGCGCGATACCTCATCAGCCAGATGAGCAAAATCTGCTGAGAGGATTGACGGAGCGATCATGAGTCTTGAGAGCGCCATTCACGAAGCCTTTCGGAGCCGCGCGGCAAAAAACAGATCCATACAATGAGCGTGGCTGATCGTCGAGAACTCGCCCCGGTTCGTCAGGAGTGAGAGGCCGGAAGGGGGCAGCCACGGTGCGACGGGTTCGCGTCGGAACTCGCCGTGCGCATGGCAGAACTGATCGATCACGTGCTCGTTTTCTTCAGGCTCGGTCGAGCAGGTACTATAGACTAACACCCCGCCGGGCCGCAAGAGATGGCTCACATGATCGAGCAGCCTGACTTGCGTGGCGTGATGCTGCTCCAACAGATGCACGTCCTTGCGCCATTTGCCTTCCGGATGTCGGCGCAGAACGCCCAGGCCACTGCATGGGGCATCAACCAGAATGCGGTCGAACGGCCGTTCACGCAGGAGTGCGGCCGAGTCAGGATGTAGCCTGGCCGAAGCGGCAAGCGTCTGTGATAGAAGCGTCCCGGGGTCAAGCGTTGCATCGACACCGACCGCCGTGACGATTGTGACACCCAACCGTCGGCAATTGTCCTCGAGCAGGCGCAGGCGCTCGACGTTGCGATCCATCGCGACGATCTCGCCTCGGTTTTGCATGAGCGCGGCCAGATGAGTGGATTTCCCTCCTGGTGCGGCGCAGGCATCCAGCACCCGCTCCCCCGGCTGGGGGTCTAAGAGCGGCGCCACCAACTGCGCCGCTTCGTCCTCGACATAGAAGGCGCCCTCGTGGAACCGTGGGAGTTCAGTGACGGGCCCACATTTCTCGAGGACCAAGCCAACAGGACTGACGGCAGTGGGTGTGGCCTGGTGCCCTGCCTGGATCAGGTCGCCAGCAAGTTTCTCTCGTGTCTGGCGGAGGGTGTTGACGCGGATAGTCAGCGGCGGGATTTCACAGGTAGCCTGACAAAGCGTCGCAGCCGTATCGGCACCCAACCGGTCCACCCACCGAGCAGTCAACCATGGAGGGCAGGAATATCGCACCGATAACGCTGTCACAGGATCTTGGTTGGGGTCGGGCCAGGGGGGAGCCTGCTCGCGGGTCAGTGCCCGGAGGACAGCGTTCACGAAGCCAGACCACTCCTTGCCCTGCTGCTTCTTCAGCGGTTTGACCAACAAAACCGCTTCATTCACGGCTGCAGAGTGAGGGATCTTCTGCAAGTAGAGGACCTGGTAGGCACCCAGCCGAAGTGTCATCTTGATGAGCGTCGGGACGCGCTCCATCCGGCGGTCCATGAGATGTTCCAGCCGCCAGTCGAGTGTGGCCTGGTAGCGGAGGACTCCATAGACCAGTTCGTACACCAAGGCCCGGTCACGCGCGTCCAGCTCGGTACGGTTCAGGGTGCGGTCCAGCACCTCATCGGCAAACGCGCGACCTCGCTCGACCTCGAGCAGCACGGCAAGCGCCACTGACCTCGCACCGCCCCGAAGCAAGGAAGGGCCGAGGAATGAGGACTGAGGACTCAGGACCTTCTTCTGAAATTTGCGATGTTCAGACTCAGCCCTCATCGCTCAGTCCTCGTTGCTCTGGCTTGAGCCTGTGCCCAACACCAAGCCAGGCGAGACAGAGTGCCCGGCTAAGAAGCGGGCGACGGTCATCCTTCGACTGTTGGCAGGCTGAAGTTCCATGACTGCCAAGAGTCCATTGCCGGTGACCACAAGGATTTTATCTTTGGTGACTTCCACAATCGCTCCCGGTCTTGTGGTGTCTGCTGGCGCGCTGGCGTCTCGCTGGACGGCGGAGGCTTTCCAGATGATCCAGCGACTGTCCTTGGCGAAGGTGTAGGCGCCTGGCCAGGGGGACAACCCTCTTACCCGGTTGGCGATCTCGGGCGCGGAGAAGTGCCAGTTGATCAGACCGTCTTCTTTTTTAAGGAGGGGGGCCATAGTAGCCTGGGCGTGATCCTGGGGGCGAGGCGACACGGTGCCGTCCTTGAGACGGCGGATCGTATCAATCAACAGCTTGCCCCCGACATGCGCCAGCCTCGTCGATAAGGAGCCCGCGGTCTCATCCGGCTGGATCGCAACTGGTTCCTGAAGGAGAATCGCCCCGGTGTCCATGCCTTCGTCCATCAGCATGGTGGTGACACCGGTTTCATGCTCTCCATTGATCAGGGCCCACTGAATTGGGCCCGCGCCACGGTATTTGGGGAGCAGAGAAGCATGCACGTTGACGCACCCTCGCGGAGGCATTTCAAGGATAGCTTTGGGCAAAATGCGCCCGAAGGCAGCCACGGCAATCAGATCGGGATGCCAGGCCTGAAGCGCATCAAGAAAACTCGGGTCCTTCATTTTGAGAGGTTGGAGGAAGGACAGCCCTTCCCCCTGACAGACCAGTTTCACGGGCGACGCCGCCAGCGTTCGTCCTCGCCCCTTTGGTCGGTCAGGTTGCGTCACCACCCCCGCGATCATCTCATCGGACCTGAGGAGCGCCTCCAGCGAGGGCACGGCAAACTCAGGCGTGCCCATGAACACAATACGCATGAAGTTTGCTTTAACATGCGGCCCGGGCTAAATCAACTTACGCGGAATGATCGCGGGCTCGCTGGCCTCCGATTCGATGACCTGTGTGGTTCACATGAATGCAGTTGCGACCGGCAGGGGGCTCGTTGCCTTGACTTAATAGCGACCTTATTGTTAGCATCCCATTGCGGGGTGGAGCAGTCCGGTAGCTCGTTGGGCTCAATCCGCAGGATGACCATGGGCGTCCAAGCTCATGCTGACAAGCGTCAACGAAGACCTCGTTCCGCCGATTATCGTGACGCTTTGAGGTGAATTCTGCACTGGGCTGCACATGAGGAAACTCGTGTGCGACAACCTGTCAAATTCGGGGAAGCCGATGGCGGGGTAACCCCGAGCCAAGCCCTGAGGGCAGCAGCGCTCGAGGGGAAGGTGTAGAGACTTGACGGCAGGCACCCTAACGGCGGCGAGGCCGGGCCGAGGGTGAAGGGAAAGTCCAGACCACAAACTGGCTCAGCCAGGCAGCGAAAGCTGTAGCGGTACGCATAACCCAAAGGTCGAAGGTTCAAATCCTTCCCCCGCAACCAAAGAAATAATGATCCGCGTGAAGGGGTTGGCCGTCTCGACGGTGAACCCCTTCTGCGTTTCCGGCGTTGGTCTTAGAGCCAGAGGTCGAAGGGTCAATTCCTTGCCGCCTACTTAGGATGGGTGGAAAGGAATTGACGCGGCCGAGCGCCGACGGCTAGGAGGAAGAGGTCGCTCTGCGAGCGACCGGCAGTGAGGCCGCGGGGCCGGAGGCCAGATCCTTCCCCCGCAACCAACGCAGATGAGAAAAATAAGGCCCTGGCTGGAAGGCACAGCCAGGGCCTTTTCCTTAACATGGTCGGACGTCTAACCTAGAGAACCTTTGGGCCGTACTCGTTTGAGCCCGTCTCAGATGTTCGTGGTCACCGCTGAGGATTTTTCTGTTCAGACAGCCAGGTAAAGTACACGGCAAGGTCTCCCACCGAGATGACCCCGACCACTTTTCCTGCCTCGCGCACTGCGAGATGGCGGACACCGAGGTCGCCCATCATATCGTGCGCTTCGGGGACGGTCTTCGTCGCGTCGATGCTATTCAGAGGGGCCGTCATGATAGTTTCCACCGTGGTCTTCGCTAGGTCCTTCTTTTCGGCCACGGCCTTCCGCACCACGTCCGTATCCGTCACCATGCCAACACATTCTCCGTTTCGTTCGACGAGGAACGAGCCAACTCGTTCATCGCGCATGCTTGTTGCTGCCTCAACGACTGAGGTGTTGGATGCAATCTTTTTAGGTTCTTTGCTCATCACTTCCGATATCGTAATCATGGGCCTCAAGCCTCCCATTGTTGGGGTTTACCAGGTTCCCCTCGTGTATCCATGATCCGCCACCTATGCTGCTTCCCTTGCACGTTGCCAGACGCACGGTGCGGTGAGTGCTGTGTCTACAGCTCGTGAGAGCGCTTTAACGATTCTGGGTCGACTCGAGGGTGCTGACGAATCGGCGCAGCCGCTCCTGCTCCTCAGCTCCCATGCGCAGGTACTCCAATCCGAATTCCCGTCGTCTTGACCAGCAAACTGCCGCCAAAGCTACCTGTATCGGCGGAAGCTTATCAGGAAGACAGAGTTGGAGCGTGAGATACGTCCCTGGTTGAACCGTTAGGTCACTGGCCACCCTCCAACCACCCTTTGAGACATCGGTCACGGTTCCTTGTCCGGCGATGAGGTCTCCTGAAAAAGCAATAGGGCACTGGATCGGGTAGCGGGGTGCGCTACGCGAGTCCATGGCTGCCTCATTTTTCAGACAAGAGACGCTCCGCGCGTCACGGTTCACAGTCTGTCAGGCGAGCCCATTCTATGAGTCCGCTCAGCCTCCTGCTAAACCCTCAAGCTCCTGAATGAGTTGATCTAGCTTCTGGACCGCATGAGTCCGTTGTTGGGGGGTAAGCGTCCGATCGATGTTCCACGCAAGTGCTTTGAGAGACTTCCGCATCTGGTCCAAGGACTGTGCATAGTCAGGTGGTGCCCCCTTCTCCGGGGTCGCGAGCCAGTCACGCAGTTGTGATTCCACAACAGTCGGGTGCTGCTGAGATTGGAGGAGCCTCACCAGCTCCTCCTGTCTGTGTCTTCGATGCGCGAGCCACTGATCTGTGGTATCGGGCACGTGCCCGAGCCATTCAATGATGCGATGCTCTTGCTCCGGCGTGAGGGAGCCAAGCCAGTCTTCCAGCCAGTCCAGCGTTGACTCTATGCGTCTCGCCTGGCGTTCCTCAGGGTCTCCGCCGACTCTGTTGACGAGCCGCAGGTTTTCTTTCAGAAGAGCTTGCTCAAGGTGGCGAACCTGCTCGGTATCAACCGTGGCGAGGAACAGTGCCCCGTGGGGCACAATTCTTTGAATGAGGTCGGCGCGAAGTTCGTGATAGGTTGCGACGATTCCGTCTATCTCGTCACGAGTGAGCCCGTCTCGCCACTGCTCTTGGACCCGGCGCAAGAATGCCGCATAGAGGGGGAGTGTTTCTATTCGGTGCCACGTGTGAAGCTCTGTGAGCCTCTCTTCGAGAAACCGTTCTTGTTCCGCCGAGATATCAAAATAGCCGTCGATTTTCCACAACAGGATCCAATCGGCAAAGTTGTAGGCGAGCGAAAGGGTGCTGCACCCTGCCAACAGGCTGCAGGCGAGCCAGAGCAGCAGCCTCTGCTGTCTCGTCACCTGTCTCGCTCGCGCGCTCATGGGTGAATCGGGGGTTCGTGAGGTGACTGGCAGGAATGGTTCCCCTCTGGCTTGATCTCGGCGGAGAAAGCCTCGGCTTGCGCGCGTCCCTCGCGCCACCCACGTCGACATCGCGCTCATTTCTTCGGTTCGAGAAAAGGCCAGACAGTGTGGCCTGCACTAAAACTTGACCTTCGGAGTCGCCTTGGCTGCTTCCTCAATCTCAAAGTATTCAGCAGGCCCGACTCCAGCGAGACCTGAGTAGAAGCGACCCAACAACTCTCTGGTAAACGTATTCACTGCCCTCACCGCATCATTGTATCGTTTTCTTTCCACGGCCAGGCGGTTTTCGGTGCCTTCAAGCTGATCCTGGAGCTTCAAAAACGATTCATTCGACTTCAACGCCGGATAGCTCTCTCGGAGAACCAGCAGCCGTGACAGAGCCGACTCCATGGCGCCCGCGGCTCTCGCCTTTTGATTGATAGACCCGGCCTGAAAATAGGCTTTGCGCGCCTCAGCGACACCGAGAAAGATCTTTTCCTCCTGCTTGGCGACACCCTTCACGGTTTCCACGAGGTTGGGGATCAATTCGAAGCGCCGCTGCAATTGATTCTCCACTTGAGCCCATCGGTTTTTGACCCCTTCATCGAACCTCACCGCTTGATTGTATCCGGCGTAGACACAGCCCCCGGCTAACAACATCACCCCGACAATGACCCCCACAACGATCAACAGAATGCGGCTTGTCGTCACCTTCGTCCCTCCTCGAATCGCCAACACGACTCATGAAGTGATGGTAGCACCATAGGTGTTGCGGTCCAACAATGGAACCGAGCACCGGCCGACCTCACCAACTCGCCCCTCCGCCTCCTCCACCGAAGCCGCCGCCCCCTCCAAACGATCCGCCTCCGAAGCCTCCGCCAAATCCTCCGCCGAAGCTGCTGCCCCAGTGGCTCCGTCGTCCGCCGAGAGCGCCACCCATCATACTCCCGAGCAGCAGTCCTCCGACCAACCCGCCTCCGAGGCCCCGTCCGCCCCAGGCCGAATGGTGCCGACGTCTGCGCATCATGGAAATCACGGCAAACAGGATGAGGAGAGGCAGAAGGCCCGCGCCGAAGGCGGCGCCAGGCGGACGCCCACGCCCAGCCCTGGGCCTGTATTTGGGTATCTCTGTCAACTGCACCTGCTGAGCCTCGGCTACCTTGCCCGCGACGGCTACGGTTAATCGAAAAAGCCCTTCCGAAAACTTCCCTTGCTTGAAAAATTGAGCCGTGACATCCCTGGAGAGTGAGCCAACCCAGGAGTCAGGGAGGGCGCCTTCTAGCCCATAGCCGGTGTGGATCCGAACGCGACGCTCTTTGAGCGCCAGGGCGATCAAAGCTCCGTTGTCCTTTCCCTTCTGCCCGAGCTTCCACGCTTCTGCGTGGCGATGCACAAAGCTGAAGAAATCTTCGCCGTCGGTAGTTTGAACGCTGAGGATTTTTACCTGCGCCGTGGTCTTGCGCTCGAGTTCACTCAACCAGAGTTCGAGGCGCTGTTCGACGGCCGGGTCAATGATTCCAGCGGTATCAACGACAAAGTGGCCGGATGGCGGGATTGTCACATCGCCGTTGGCGACGGAAGGGGCAAGCAGTAACGCCAGGACTGTAATGAGCGGATACACCGGAAGGAGGGATTTACCACGCATCCGCGAGGCTTCTGAGGGCTTCGATGTCGTCATAGAGGGATCGGAACTCTTCCCATCCGTGCTGGCCTCCCTCTTCAATGGCGCGGCGGACTCCGGGCAATTGGCATTTTCCAGTTGTTTCGATCTCGGTAATAGCCTGGGCTACGGGCTTTGGTTCTTTCTGGCCGTGCAGCCACAAGAGCCCCCTCAGTGTGCGGACCAGGCGCTCAGCCACATCGGCTCCAATGGTGCCGAAGAGTTTTTCGCGCCCCGCGGCGGCGAGCAGCCCTTGGCGCATCCCAATCAAAATGGTCTTCAGTTCGCGCTCGCATTGGAGTCGGATGTGAGGATCGTGAAAGGCCAGCTCCTCGAAATAATCCTCGCCGAAGACACACAGATGACACTGTTTGATTTCGATGAGCTCCAGCGGGAACGTGTCGGCTGACGCGTTGATGTATTCGGGCGTCATGATCAGCGGTGCGGCAATCCGCGCTTTGCCCAGTCGGGTCCCATCCTTGGCAAGGCGTCGGAGCATCTCCAGATCAACTGTCTGAAGCACCAGCACGCTGCGGGCCGTGTGTCTCTTGGGGTCGAAGGTGCCGGCTGCGATCGCTCCGAAGAGCGTCAGCGCGAGCCCATTGCCTCCGGCCAGTTCCTTCACGCTCTCTGTGTACTGGCGGATGGAATTCCGCATGGAAGCGGGAATTCGATCCAACTCGGTGGTGGCGCCGTTAATAACGGACCTCCTTGGTCAGGGTGATGTGGGAACAACGACAAGGCGATCTATGGCGATTCGATTCATGATCGAAGGAGCAAGACCTCCCAATGCGGGAAGACGCACTCAGAGACCCTGCCGCAGCCGCCCATGGCCCCGGTGCCGATCAGCCAGCCGACCGGCCAGGAAGAGAGAACTTCATTGATGACTTTCGGCAAGTAGGGTCCTTCGGCGCAGGGGGGCAGTCTAGCGGCTCAGCAGCCCCTTCGCAAGCCCCGGCCCAAAAATTTACCTAATTGATGGATTTTACTGTGTATTCCGTTTGTAAAACGGCATGCCGTAAGTTCATTCCCCTTTACGCCGTGGGTGAGAATCCAGGAGGACCGATTTAGCCCCCAGCCAGACGAGAATCGGGGGTCGCTGCTCGGGGGTCGGTTGGGGATCTCCCAGGCCGACCAGACGCCGGAGAGCGCGGTGTCGCGTCTCTGTTCGAGCAGGGGAGGCCCCCTCCGGTTTGACCCACCGGGACCATGCCGCTCGGCACACAGGCGTGGGAAAATCGGTGCGATTCCACTCGAAGAAGCCCACTGGGAATGGGCCCCCCTCATGTGAGCTGGCCGGAGAACTGCTGGATTGAGTGGGAGGGAGGGGGTAGGGCCCCTCTCTCTGGTCTCGAGTGGACCTGTGTGATCAGGGGGGCGTTGGCGCCTTGCGATGAAGGTGATGACACCAGTCCTCAAGGTTTCCCTGCTGATCATCTGTCCGTTTCTCGTTTGGGGAGCTGTCTCGCCAGACGACCTTGCACTGGCCACAAGCTCCATTCAGCGCTTTCTCCAGCAGAGCCTTGGGTGGTTCTATCTGTTGTCGGTCTCGGGGCTCCTCCTCTGCGCGGTCTATCTCATTTTCTCACGCCATGGCGACATCCTGTTAGGACCGGACGGTGCCCAGCCAGAATTTAAACTGGTAACATGGTTCGCCATGCTCTTCTGCGCGGGCATGGGGATCGGGCTGGTCTTTTGGGGTGTCGCTGAACCGAGTCATCACTTCCATGTTCCACCAACCGGGGCGGGCGACACCCCCGAGTCGGCGAGATTGGCCCTCCGCTATTCGTTCTTCCACTGGGGACTGCATCCCTGGGCCATCTACGCGATGGTGGGCCTCTGCCTGGCCTATTTTCAATTCCGCAAGCAGCTCCCCGGGCTTATCAGTCAGAGTTGCCAGCCGTTGTTTGGACGCCATGCCAGCGGGCCGATCGGGCACAGCATTGATACCATTGCAGTGTTTGCCACGTTGTTCGGCGTGGCCACGTCCTTGGGGTTCGGGGCGATTCAAATTAGCGGCGGGCTGTCGTACCTGAGTGGGCTCCCCAACAGCTTCGCGACTCAGTTGGTCGTGATTATCGTTGTCACGTTCCTCTTTATCCTGTCGGCCTACACAGGGCTCCAGCGGGGGATTAAGTATTTGAGCAACCTCAACATGGTCTTGGCGCTTTCCTTATTAGGGTTCCTGCTCTTCTTAGGCCCGACCAGGTTTATCATGGACCTCTTCACGTCGACGCTCGGTAGTTACCTGCAGCATTTGCCGAGCATGAGCCTGAACCTCAACCCGTTCGAGGATTCCACGTGGATCCATGACTGGACATTGTTTTACTGGGCATGGTGGATCGCATGGGCGCCCTTTGTCGGCATGTTCATCGCCCGGATCTCCAAGGGGCGTACGATACGTGAATTCGTGCTCGGCGTTCTGTTTGTCCCGACGCTGTTCTGCGCGCTCTGGTTTTCGGTGTTCGGCGGAACGGCCATCTCGCTTGAAATGGTTGATCACGTGCCTTTGCAGAAGGTCATCGACACGCAGGGGAAGGAAGTGGCCTTGTTCACGCTTCTGGAGCAATTTCCCCTCGGTGCGTTCATGTCGCTCATCGCCATCGTCTTGATCGCGACCTTCTTTATCACGTCGGCAGATTCCGCCACGTTTGTCCTCGGGACACTGAGTACGCAGGGAAACCTCAACCCACCGAACTGGATCAAATTGACGTGGGGCATTATCCAGTCCTTCACCGCGGTCGTCTTGCTCTGGTCCGGCGGGTTACAAGCGTTACAGACCGCCTCCATTATTGTGGCCTTCCCGTTCGCGATTATTATCATCCTCATGGTCATTTCCCTGCTGAAGTCCCTCCAGAAAGAAGTGCAACAATCCAGACCAGCTTGAGCCCATCCAAGCGGCTGACGTTGAGCAAGCTCTCGGGCTCGGGGAATCCTTGGGCAGCGAGGAGCGGTCGGCCGGGCTGGCTGCTGCTAGCGACCGATCTCAGCCAGCGGGTCCTCGGTCACAAACAGTGGGCCTCTGGGATTTGCGTCGAGCCTGTTGGATGAGGCCAGTTGGTCACGGGGAGGGGAAGTCTGGCAGTCGGGCGTGGTGATGAGCCCCCACTGGTGATTCTCGCGGCACACATTGTTGAGCACCAGGGCTTCCGCGTGGTGGAAGAGTAAGATGCCGCTCAGCATGTTCCCGTGGCAGGTGTTGCGGACCAGATCCGGATGCGTGCCAGGGTCACGCACCGCGATCCCGAAATGGTGGTTCGCGTAACAGATATTGTGCGCGATATAGGGGCGGGCTTCGGCAAACACGAAAATCCCGGACTCGCGGCTATAGCAGACCTCGTTGTCCACGAGGGACGCACGACAGTTGGGTCCGTAGATGAGCGCTCCCGAGAGGATGCCATCGGTGGCGCGACAACCAGTAATCGTGCAGGTGGAGTCGAGGATATTCATCGCCGAGTTCTGGTCGCTGCCGACGTAGCGGAAGGTGATACCGGAGACACGGCCATTCGGGACGCGTTGGAGGTACAGCGGCCCTCCCCGCCGGCTGAAGATTTGCACGTGGTCCCGTCCAGCCCCGATCAGTTGGATCGGCCGCTCCGTGACGAAGATTTTGTCCTCGTAGAGCCCGGGCCTGACAAAGACTTGATCATCCGGCTTTGAGTCCTTGAGTGCCGCGCTGGCCCGCGGATAGGCCTCAGAGTCCTTCTGATCCACGATCAGCGTGCGCCCGCCGGAAGGGTTCGGAGGCGGTTCCCGTAGAGGTACCTCGGTTTGGCCGGAGGAAACCGGTAATGCTTCACGAATGGCCCAGTTCAACGCGTCAGAACGTTCGTGCGACATCAGCAGCAGTCAATCTCAGCAGGAAGGTCTATTGGTGTTCTGGGAAGACTGGCATTATTGGTACAGCGTGACGTGATGTCAAGGTGGGTGCAACCCCTCAGGGTTCCTCCATGGTCTCTACACCCAGGAGGCTCGCCAGGTCCGGCACGGTATATTGCATCTGTGCGTCCAATCGAACGAGTTCGATCCCGGCTGCGGCAAAGATCGAGTTCATCAGGTGATGGCGAGCTCTTTTGACGATCAGGGGTTGTGAAGGATCGTCGAGGTCGATCACCTTCTCCACTGCCAGGGTACCCGGATGTACCAGCACAAAATCAACGCGCTTCAGCGCAATCTTATTGAGGAACGCCGCCCGCGTGGGAGGATCCTGTGCGCTCACTTCCACCAGGCACCAGAGCGGGACTTGGGCAAAGATCAGAAATCGGTCCTGAACGGCAAGACGTAACAGGTTGTAAAAGGAAGCCTCTTGCTTGGTGAGGACCGGCTGGGCGCGTACGGAGACGCCTGCGAGGGGATCCTCTGCTCGGGGTTCGCGCTGGCTCGAACTGCCCGCAAACCAGCGTCGGCCGAGCCACGTGACCAGGAGCAGTCCGCTCGTCCCGACCAGCCAGGCGGTGACAATGAGGTCATCTCCGCTCAGGGGCAGCATTTCACCGCAGACGGATTCGCTGAGTGGGCCCCGCCGGCACCATTGTCCCCAGGATGACCGGATGCCTCGCACCGGTCGCCGCCACGAGATTCCCGCACGTGCCATTGACGGTCTGGTACGCCAAGACCGCGAACGACACCGACTCGAACGCCTTGCTCTCCCAGCCCAAGGCTTCGAGTGTCCGGACCGGCGTGGGTTCAAAGACAGCAGCGAGATCGGCCATCAGCGTGTGATTGTGCACCCCCCCGCCACCGACGATCACCTCATCAAGAGGTTCTCTGAGCCAGCGGCGCGCGGTCCCGACGGTCACGGCCGTAAACAGCGAGCAGGTGGCCATGGTAGTCTCCAGGGACAGGCGGCGCGTCCGTTTCGCGCTGAGAATTTTCGCCAGAAACGTCTCCCCGAACTCTTCCCGTCCCGTTGTCTTTGGAGGTTTGCGCCTGAGAAATGGATGGGCCAAGAGCTGATTCAGCAGACGGGTGTCCACCCTGCCTTTGGCTGCCAGGCGTCCGCCTCGATCCATGGACTGGCGGCCTCCACTGAGTCGGGACGCCAGGGCGTCCAGGACCATGTTGCCTGGCCCCGTGTCAAACGCGCGCACTGCGTGCAGCCCCCCTGAAGCCGGCAAATACGTGACATTGCTGATGCCACCTAGGTTGACGATGAGCCGTGACCGGCGTGCATGCTTCAGGAGGAGATAGTGGACATAGGGAGTCAGCGGGGCACCTTGGCCGCCGGCCGCTACGTCCCGCTGGCGAAAATCCGCCACGGTCGTGATGCCGGTCCGCTCCGTGATGACGGCCGGCTCTGCAATTTGGAGCGTCGAGCGGACCAGTCCCAGGCTCGGCTCGCGGACCGGTCTTGGCTGGTGGTAGATCGTTTGCCCATGCGAGCCGATCAGGTGAACCTCGGATGGTCTAAGGCCAGCGTGTTTGATCAGTTGGAGCACCGACTTAGCGAACCACTCGCCCAACACGGTATTCAGATGACAGATCTCAGCGACGGATCCCTGCATGGACGCCGTCAAAATCCGCGAACGTAACCCAGGCGGGTATGGGAGCGACCGGAAGGCGAGCGTTTTGACACGCAACTTGTGCCCTTGTCCGCGGATCTCCACAAGCGCCGCATCGACGCCGTCGCCTGAAGTCCCGGACATCAGTCCTACCACTTTCATGCGAACGAGGCGCTCATCTGGAGTTGCCATTGGCCAAAGACTGACGACGCTGACCATTGGTCAAGGAACGCGCGCTGTGGCTCGGAGTATTCATGAATTTCGTCACCAGGTGGCCAAGACCGAAGCCCGCCGTGGCTTCTCGCGTGTGAGAGCGACGCAGGCGTACCCTTGCAGTACGTCGAGGGCGCACGGCGCGATGAATAAAGAGCGCCACGTCTGTGCGCGCCGCCGAGACGGTGAGGCGGCCAGTTCTTCTCCGAACGAGAAAAGTCCATGGCCCATTGCTTCCTAGCCCACACTATTCATGACGGTTCGTCGCGAAATCGTGGAGTCGCACAGCGAGACGGGCGCGTGGAGCCGCGAAGGACCGAGGCGTACTTGAACAGTACGTTGAGGGACTGAGTGACGAGCCCGCCCGCCTGCATGCAGCAGTAGCCGCATGCAGGCTGGTCGCAGCCGCGAATCCGCGATTGCAGCAGAAGCGTTCATGAATAATGTGGGCTAGAGACCAATGGGCACCCCACGAGAGCCTCGCTCGGCGCAGTACGAATTCATGGGTAGTCCGAGCCAAACTATCCGAAGTCGCGTGACCGGTCAAGTGTTGAAGGTTCAATGACCATGAATGATCCGGCTTCAGTGAGGCGCGCCAGCGTGCGTTGACTTTGCTAAGACCTGATGCTACGGTCCGATCATGCGTGTCAGAGCCGTAGCCCTCGCGGCCACGCTCACGATCTTCGGCGGAGTGTTCCTCGCCTTTCCCTTCTGTTCGCCAGCCAGCGCTTCAGGACCGCTCAACGTGGTCGTCACCATTCCCGTGCTGAAGGACTTCGCCATCCAGGTCGGCGGGCCCCATGTGAGCGTGCATTCACTCCTTTCCGGACTCGAGAGTGAACATACGTATTCACCCAAGCCCAGCGATTTGGTCGCAATCCGTAATGCCCGCGTGCTCCTGGAAGTCGGAGTGGGCCTTGAGGTCTGGGTCAGGTCGCTGATTCGGAACGCGGGCAATCCCCTACTCTTGGTCGTGACGACTTCGAAGGGTATCGCATTGATCCGCGAACGTGGGCAGAAAGCTGATCGACGAGGAGCAGGTCTGCGCCACCAGCAACTCGGAAACCCGCACGTGTGGCTGGATCCTGAAAACGCCAAGGTCATGATGCGGCATATCACGGAAGCCTTCATTCAGACGGATTCAGGCCACGCGAAGGTGTACCGGAACAATCAGGCGGAGTACCTGCGCCAGCTCGACGAGTTACAACGGGAGTTGGTCAATCGTGTTCGGGGGCTCACCGATCGTCGCGTCATCGTCCATCACCCAGCGTGGCCGTACTTTGCCCGGCGGTTCGGGTTCAGCATCGAGGGTGAAATTGTTTCACAGGTGGGCGCAGAACCCTCGGCCAAGCACCTTCAGGCGCTCGTGAAACGGATTCGTGACAAACAGATCCGCGTGATTATCTCGGAACCGCAGCTCAACCAGAAGATTCCACAAGTATTGGCCCGCGAAACCAACGCGCGCGTGGTCGTGCTCACCCCGCTCCCTGGTGGCATCCCCGGGACCCAGACTTACCTCGATATGCTGCGGTATGATGTCTTGGAACTTGCGAAGGCACTGGAGCGTTCGTAGCCAGACATAGAGTCGAACGTTCACAGTCGCATGGTCTCAACTCGGGGGTTGACCTTAGATCTTCAAGTTTCGACGTGTAGGCGAGTTGTAATCCTATGACGACTCCCATCATCCGGTTTTCTCATGCCACGTTCGGATTTCCGGGCGTCATCGCCTTGCAGGACATCTCACTCGAGATCTCCGAGGGGGAGTTCGTGGGAGTGATCGGGCCGAACGGGTCGGGGAAAACGACGCTCTGTCGCGCGATCCTAGGACTCATGCGTCCCTTAGAGGGCAGCCTGCAGATTTTCGACTGTGCCTGCGAAAAGCTGCGATGTCATCATCGTGCCAGAATTGGCTACCTCCCGCAAAAGGGGGTGCTGGAACGGAATTTCCCCATCACGGTGCTGGAAGCGGTGATGATGGGCCGCTATGGGGCGCTTGGCTTGTTTCGGAGACCGGGGCAGCAGGATCGGGAGATCGCGGTGGAGGCGCTAGAGAATGTAGGGATGCAGGACCATCGGAACACGGCCCTCGGACATTTGTCGGGGGGCCAGCAACAGCGAGTGTTGATCGCCCGAGCGTTGGCTCAGAAGCCACAAGTACTCTTGCTCGACGAGCCGACCACCGGCGTTGATATTACCACCCAGCACAGCGTGCTGGATCTGGTTCAACATCTCCATCGGGACTTAGGGCTGACCGTGCTGCTGGTCACGCATGACATCAACCTTATTCGCTCACGCGTGAATCGCTTGGTGTTGCTGAAGACCCGTCTGTTTGCGGCGGCAACACCCGAAGAAGTGCTGAGGCCTGACCTTCTTCGGCAGGTCTACGGGAAGGATCTTGTCATCACTCAACAGGACTTGATCATCGTCGAGGATTACCACCACCGATAACGAAAAGGGCTAGAGGCTAGAGGCACGAGGCGATTGGTAAGAGACACATCCTATCGCCCCTTGCCCCCCGCCCATAGCCCCAAGCCAACTTATGATTGAGATGTTGTCATACGATTTCATGCAGCGCTCATTCTTGGCCGCGGCGCTCGTCGGCGCTGTCTGCTCCGCGATCGGAGTCTTCATGGTCCTGCGCGGGTTGGCGTTTGTGGGTGCAGGGACGGCTCACGCGGCGTTCGCCGGCGTGACGCTTGCGTACTTGGTCGGGCTTCCCCCTCTTCTACTCGCCGTCGTATTCGGGATTGCAACGGTGTGGATAACCGGTGTGATGGAAGAAAAGGGCCGGATGAAGCTGGATGTGTCCATTGGGATTCTGTACACCGCGACCATGGCGCTGGCCATTCTCTTCATCGGCCTGATGCAAGGGTATAACGCCGAGGTGTATGGCTACATGTTTGGGAGCGTGCTCTCGGTCACACCGGACGAGCTCCGTATCATGCTCACGCTCAGCCTCCTTGTCCTGGCCGTAATCGTGTTGTTCGCGAAGGAACTGTACTTCGTCGCGTTCGACCAGGAAATGGCGGAGGCGTCGGGTGTACGAGCCCGGCCGATTTTCTACCTGTTGCTGACCCTGGTGGCGTTCACGGTGGTCATCTCACTCAAGACCGTCGGCGCGATCCTGGTCTTTGCAATGCTGTTGATCCCGGCATCGACCGCCTACCAACTGACCCACAGTCTGTCGCACATGACGATATATTCTGTGCTCATCGGAATCACTTCCGCGGTCGGCGGTGTCGCTCTCTCCTATGTCTGGGATCTTCCGTCGGGCCCTGCCATCGTCCTGCTCGCGACCTTCATCTTCTTTGTGTCCCTCCTGCTCTCTCCCAAGCGGCTTAGACGAGTGCCTGTCTGATCGGTAAGCACGGGGCGGAGTGCAAGGGACGAGCGGTGGGCAGGCTAGATCTCCATGCGATCTCTGGCTCGTGCCGTTGGGCGCTATTCCAAGTGGGCCTGCTTTGATCGCGCCCAGACCATGCCCGTCTGTTCCTTATCCGTAAACCCCAGCTTCTCATAAAAGCTCTGCTTGTCGCGGGTGCAGAGCCAGAAGAGCTCGACTTGCTTGAGGTCGGGATGCTGGAGGATGCGCTGCATGATCTGGGTCCCGATGTCGAGACCCTGGTAGTCGGGGTCCACAACCACATCCCAGATCGAGGCTCGGTAGACGTAGTCGGTGAGAACACGCCCGAAGCCAATCAGACGGTCGCCGTCCCATGCGGACAGAACAAGGTCCGTGTGCGCCAGCATCTGCTGCACATCCTCTGTGGTACGTCCCGTCGCCCAGGGCGCGTGGCGGTAGAGTTCGAGGAGCTGCGCGAGGTCAATATCCTTGCGTTGCGAGAAAGTGATCATTAGCTTGAGCGAGATGGAGGTTTCGTATTACATTAAGCGCGGTTGTGCGCGCTTTCCTTACGGTTGTATCAGGGCTGGATTATGACGAAGGTTCGAAGCTGTCCATACTGTGGATTGCTCATGTGGGTCAAGGACGAAAACATCGAGCAGCTCGACGAAAACACGATCCGCATGAAATGCCCTCACTGCCAGGAGTTGGTCCGGTTTAAGCTCGTGACACAGGGTTCGAACGCAACTGGCCCCAAAATGGGCCACTAGCCTGTCAGGCTCGTGGTCCATCGAGTTAACACAGTCCCCTTCCCGATCCTTCCAGTTCCGGTTGGCTGCCAGGCAAAATCTTATGCAGTGCGTTACGGTAGTCGCGTAGGCGTCCTTCTTCGGCACGCGACAGCAGAACGGTTTTCTCATTCTGCATCAGTTCGATCTGATCCAATGTCATCAGCAGCGCTTGCACGGCCTTGAGCATCCAGCCCGATTCAAATGCCTCCAGCGACTCAATCAGCGGCTCGTTCAGCCGACGGTACGCCGGCGCGCTATTCTGTTGGCGGAATCGAGACACAGCCTGTTCATAGACCTCGACCGCTTCCGGCGCCGGTTTCACGCCTCCCGGTACCACCGACATGGGTACGAGCTCGGGGAGTTTTGCGCTGAAAGTCTTGAGGTGGGAGACCAGGCTCCCAATGACATCTAAGACTTGGGACGTCTGCACGGGCGGGTTCCTTCCCTGACGTGACACATACCCTGCGGATCTAGGTCTGTCAAGGGTGTGTCGAGCGGGACGTTGAGGCTCTGGCGCGAAGCTGGTCAAGGACCGCGTGCATGTCCGCGGGAAGTGGCGCTACGAACTCCACAGGACCGCCAGAAGCGGGATGGACAAACCCTAGGGTCCTGGCGTGCAGCATGACACGAGGGATCATTATCCCTTGGAGATTCCGCACCTTGCCACCTCCGTAGGTCGGATCCCCCAATAAGGGATGGCCGAGTGAAGCCAGGTGCACCCGTATCTGGTGAGTCCGACCTGTCTTCGGAACAACGACCACGCGCGTCGCCAGCTTCCCGATCCGTTCGGCTACCCGAAACTGCGTGGTCGACGGCTTCGGTCGTGCCGTCCGAGGGGAGAACTTTTTTCGCTCCTTCGTGTCTCGTCCGATGGCCAGCTCGACCAGGCCTTCAGTCTTTTTGATGGTACCCCATACGAGGGCCTCATAGACTCGCATGATGCTATGTCGCTTGAATTGTGCACTGAGCGCCTGGTGGGCCTGATCCGACTTGGCGACCACCATCACGCCGGAGGTTTCCTTATCGAGTCGGTGGATGAGTCCCGGACGTTCCTTTCCCCCGATCGAGGACAAGACACTCCCGGTTGAGGCAAAGTGGTACAGGAGTGCATTCACAAGCGTGCCAGACCAATGGCCCGGTGCCGGATGGACGACCAGCCCGGCTGGCTTGTTCAGAACCACCAAAGAGTCGTCTTCGTGAAGAATGTCGAGAGGGATAGATTCTGGCCGAAGCTCCAGCGGTTCAGGCCGGGGAACCTCCAGCAGGATCCGGTCGCCTGGTTGGATCTTCTGGCTGGGCTTGGCAGCCTTGCCGTTGATCGTGATCCGTCCCTCGTGGATCAACCGTTGGAGGGCGGATCGGGACAGCGACGGGTCGCGGTTGGCCAGAAACAGATCGAGGCGCTTCGGCGACTCCCCGGCTGTGACAAGAAGTTCAGTGCGTACCTCAGTGAAGGGCATGTGTGGTAGGACGGGGCGTGCCGTATTTCGGGGGCGGATCCGCTGCGAACTGGATCAGGTCTGGCTGATCCGTTGGGCGTGTTCGGCGGTCTTTTTGCGCAGGCGGGCTTTTTCCAGGCTCACTTTGGCCTCTTCCACTTCGGATGGGAGCCCTCCCACCTCCAGTCGCTGCTCGGCCTGGGCCACCGCCGCCTGCGCCCGCTCCACGTCAATATCTTCAGCCTTTTCGGCGATTTCGGCCAGGATCGTCACTTTCTGTGGCGTCACTTCGGCGAAGCCCCAGAGCACGGACATGTAAGAAGTCGTCTCGCCAACTCGATAACGGAGTTCGCCGATCCTCAGCGTCGAGAGAAAATGGCAGTGTCCCGGCAGCACGCCGAACTCGCCGTCGGTCCCGGGCGCGATCACTTCATCCACCTGCTGGCTGAACAACAGGCGGTCAGGCGTCACGACTTCTAGCAGCAGTTGTCCCGGCATTAGCGTTTGTATCCCAATTTCTCGGCCTTGGCCACGACGTCTTCGATGGGCCCTACCATATAGAAGGCTTGCTCCGGGAGATCGTCATGCTTGCCATCAATGATTTCCCTAAAGCTCCGAACCGTGTCTTTCAACTTCACGTACTTGCCTGGCGTGCCTGTGAAGGCCTCGGCGACGTGGAAGGGCTGGGACAGGAAACGCTGAATCTTCCGGGCGCGGGTGACCGCTAACTTATCGTCTTCCGACAGCTCATCCATCCCGAGGATCGCGATGATGTCCTGCAGGTCCTTGTAGCGCTGCAACACCGATTGGACCGCGCGCGCCACCGTGTAATGCTCCTCGCCGATGATCTGCGGATCCAGGATGCGGGAGGTCGAGTCCAGCGGATCGACCGCCGGATAGATACCAAGCTCGGTCAGTTGGCGAGCGAGCACCGTGGTGGCGTCGAGGTGCGCAAACACCGTCGCGGGCGCGGGATCGGTGAGGTCGTCAGCCGGAACGTAAATCGCCTGCACGGACGTAATAGAGCCGCGCTTGGTCGAGGTGATGCGCTCCTGGAGCGCGCCCATTTCCGTGCCGAGCGTGGGCTGATAGCCGACGGCCGAGGGCATCCGCCCGAGGAGTGCCGACACCTCAGAGCCTGCCTGCGTAAACCGGAATATGTTGTCAATGAAGAGCAACACGTCCTGGTTCTCCTCATCGCGGAAATACTCAGCGATGCAGAGGCCGGTCAGACCAACACGCAGTCGTGCACCGGGCGGCTCGTTCATCTGGCCGTAGACGAGCGCCGCCTTGGACTTGGTAAAATCTGTCGGGTCGATGACTTTGGACTCTTGCATTTCATGCCAAAGATCGTTGCCCTCACGCGTTCGCTCACCGACGCCGGCGAAGACGGAAAATCCGCCGTGGTGGAGCGCGATGTTATTAATGAGCTCCATGATGATGACTGTCTTGCCGACACCGGCGCCCCCGAAGAGGCCGACCTTCCCGCCTTTCGCGTAGGGTTCCAGCAGGTCCACCACCTTGATCCCGGTCTCCAGCATTTCGGTCTTCGTTTCCTGTTCGTCAAGCGGCGGAGCCAGCCGATGAATGGGGTATGTTTTCTTGGCTTGGATCGGCCCGAGCTCATCCACCGGCTCACCCAGCACGTTGATTAAGCGACCAAGCACCTCACGGCCGACCGGCACCGTGATCGGCGCGCCCGTGTCGTTGACAGGCATGCCGCGGACCAGCCCATCGGTGGTGGACATGGCGATCCCCCGTACCCGGTTCTCGCCGAGGTGTTGGGTAACCTCTAGGGTGAGGTGTATTTCTGGTTTCCCGGCCTTCTTGTCCTCGTCCTCGTCGATCCGGAGCGCGTTATAAATGTTAGGGAGCTGACCCGGAGGGAACTCCACATCCACGACCGGGCCAATGACTTGAATAACCTTCCCTGTGCCTATCTTCACTTCAGCTCCTCTCGATTACCAGCCTGCTGAAAAAGGCTCCCAACTTAGTCCCTTTCATTGTCCCCCATCATCTCTCTTTGCACTGAGCGGGTGGCGCTGGATAGGGCCCAGGCGCGCGCAGCGGGGTCCCCACACCGGGCGGGGGCGCACGGCGTGATGATCCACCCGTTGCACCAGCAGAGCAACAGGTACCCGGCGCCACGTCTGTGCGCGCCGCCGAGTCGGTGAGGCGGCCGGGTCTTGAGCACGGCTGGGCTGTTCAGCGACAGGACCTGCTCAGTGCTTTTCATTTCAACGCTTCAACTCCACCCACAATATCCATCAATTCTTTGGTAATCGCGGCCTGCCGTGTCTTGTTGTAATACAGGGTGAGTTTCTTGATCAATTCCCCGGCATTTCGCGTGGCACCATCCATGGCGGCCATCCGCGCGCCCTGCTCCGCGGCAGACGACTCCAGCAGGATCCTGAACATTTGGACCTGGAAATGCTTCGGGAGGAGTGCGTGCAACAAGACATCTTCGTCCGGCTCGTACTCATAGCTCCCGCCCATGAGTGAGCTTGGCTCACCGTCTTCGTCTGGCGCCTCGATCGGAAAGAGTTTCTCGACAACCACACGCTGCTGGATCGCCGACTTGAACTCATTGTAAATCACGTAGGCTTCATCGAAAGTGCCCTTCGTAAACTGCTGGATGAGATCCTGTCCGATGTCCAGGCCGTGCTCGTAGGAGAGCCGGTCAAATACGTCCGTCCATTGGTGTCGGATCGGCCAGTGTCGACGACGGAAATAATCACGACCTTTCCGGCCAACAAGGCTCACCGTCACCCTGGCTCTTCGCGCTTCGCACCCCTGGAGGAACTCTGTCGCCTTGCGCAAGATGTTGGCGTTGAACGCACCGCACAGGCCGCGGTCACTGGTCACAACGACAACTTCGAGTACTTCCCCGGCCCGCTTCTGGAGCAAGGGATGCGAGGCACGGTTCACGCGACGACTCAGGTTGGCTAGGACGTTGCGCATCTTGTGCGCGTAGGGGCGGGCGGCCAAAATACGGGCTTGAGCGCGTTTGAGTTTGGCCGCGGCCACCATCTTCATCGCCTTGGTGATCTTCTGGGTGTTTGTGATGGCGCCGATCTTCCGACGCAAGTGTTGAAGGCTAGGCATGCTGAGGATGTGAGGTGGGGCTAGGGCTTCGCTCCGTATCCCATCGTGTGTTTAAACGTGGCGATCTTCTGTTTCAACTCGGTTGCAAAGGCCTCGTCAATTTTGCTCTTGGACACGATCTCCTTCTTGAGCCCAGGGTGGTGCTCACTAAAGTACCGTACCATGTCCTCTTCGAACTGTCTGATCTTATTGACCGGAACGTCATCCACGAATCCATTCACGCCCGCGTAGATGGTTAGCACTTGATCAGCGACCGCCATCGGCTTGTACTGTCCCTGCTTGAGGAGCTCCACCATCCGAGCGCCGCGCGCCAATTGTGCCTGAGTGGCCTTGTCGAGCTCGCTGCCGAATTGGGCGAATGCGGCCATTTCTCGGTACTGCGCCAGGTCCAAGCGGAGGGTACCAGCCACCTGCTTCATGGTCTTGATCTGAGCCGAGCCGCCGACCCGTGAGACGGAAAGCCCGACATTGATCGCGGGGCGAACGCCTGAGTAAAACAAGTCGCTCGCAAGGTAAATCTGTCCGTCCGTGATCGAGATCACGTTGGTCGGGATATAAGCGGACACGTCCCCAGCCTGCGTTTCAATGATCGGGAGAGCGGTCAGACTCCCTCCGCCCAATGCGTCGTTCAGCTTGGCGGCGCGTTCCAGCAGGCGCGAATGCAGATAGAACACATCGCCCGGATAGGCCTCGCGACCGGGCGGACGGCGCAACAACAGGGACAACTGTCGATACGCGGTGGCGTGTTTGGAGAGGTCATCATAGATGATCAACGCATGCTTCGCGCTGTCTCGGAAATACTCGCCCATGGCCACGCCCGCGTATGGGGCGAGAAATTGCAGCGAGGCCGCCTCGCTCGCCGTGGCTGAGACGACGATGCTGAAGTCCATGGCTCCATATTCCTCCAGCGTCTTGACGACGCGGGCAACCGTAGAGCGTTTCTGGCCGACGGCAACGTAGATGCAGAAGACGTTTTGCCCCTTCTGATTGATAATGGTATCCACCGCGATCGCGGTTTTCCCGGTCTGCCGGTCGCCGATGATCAGTTCACGTTGACCCCGGCCGATCGGGATCATTGCGTCGATCGCTTTGATGCCGGTTTGCAGCGGTTCTCGGACAGACTGCCGGGCAACCACGCCGGGGGCGCGTACCTCGATGCGACGGGTGGCTGAAGATTTGATGGGGCCTTTCCCATCGAGAGGTTCGCCGATCGCGTTGACCACTCGACCGACGAGGGCTTCTCCGACCGGCACCTCTGCGATGCGCCCGGTGCGCTTGACCGGATCGCCTTCCTTGATACCGGTGTCGTCGCCCATCAGCACGGCCCCCACGTTGTCCTCTTCCAGGTTCAGCGCAATGCCGTACAGGCTGCCGGGGAACTCCAGCATCTCCCCTGACATGACACCTTCCAGCCCGTACACCTTCGCGATGCCGTCTCCGACCTGGATCACGGAGCCGAGTTCATTGACATCGACCTGCTTGTCGAAGCCCTTGATCTTTTCTTTGATGATCGCCGTGATCTCTTCAGCCTTGATCTGCATCCGTTACTCCTTGGCCAGAAGGGCCTGCATCGCGGTCAGCCTGCTCCGGGCGGTGCTGTCGAACACGGTGCTCCCGATGCGCAGTTGCAACCCAGACAGCAGCCTCGGTTGCGTCTCGAAGGTCAGCTCCACGTCGCGCTGCAGCAACTGGCCGAGCCGAGTACGAAGTCTCGTTTCTTCGGCTGGAGGCAGTGCCGTGGCCGAGGTGACGATCACTTGCTGGGTACCTTTGGACTGGTCCACGAGCACGGTGAACGCATCGACGATTTCCGACAGGAGCCCGATCCGGTTCTTCTTGACAAGCTGGCCAAGAAAAGCGTTGACGACCGTTGGGCATTGAAGCCGGCGGCTGAGTTCCATGACCAGAGCTTGCTTGTCCTGTACCCCGAAAGCCGGGGACACTAACACATGCTTCAGCGCACTGGACTCGGAGAAGGTCTTCGCCAGGCTGGATAAGCCGGCGCGGGTTAGTTCTAGGCTGTTGGCATCGAGGAGTTCGAACAGGGCTTTGGCGTAGCGGCGCGCAACGGAACTCTTAATCACAGCGCAATCCGGAGATGCCAGCGAAGAAAAGGAAAACGCTCGTGCGGGTGGGCACGACAAAAACGTCGCACATTAGCATTGCATTGAGGGGCGTGTCAAGAAGAGCGCGGGGTACCGCGTAACTCGCGTCGTGTCCAGAGCACATGCCAAAGCACTCTTGGCACGTTGGAGGAGGAGACTATTGAATGATGCCTCCGCCGAGCACGCGGTCACCGTCGTAGAAGACAGCGGATTGACCGGGACTCAACGCCCGCTGCGGACGGTGAAACTGCACCACCACGGTCCCGTCATTGTTCGGCTGCAAAGTCGCAGGCGTGGCAGGCGTCGCGTAGCGTACCTTGACCTGAGCCTGGGCAGGCTTGCTCAAGATCCCTTCGTCAAACAGATTCAGCTCTCCGACGCGGCACTCCGATCGGAACAGACTTTCCTCGGTGCCTAGGACGATGGTCTGTGTCTCAGGCTGTACTCGCTGGACATAGAGGCGCTGGCCTGCAGCAATCCCGAGGCCGCGACGCTGGCCCGGTGTGTAAAAGGCGATGCCGTCGTGCTGTCCCAACAGTTTCCCTTGGACATCAATGAAGCGGCCCGGCTGTTTCGACTGGGGCGCTTCAGATTCGATGAAGGAACGGTAGTCGCCTTGCGTGACAAAACAGATCTCTTGGCTCTCCTTCAACTCCTCGAGTGGCAAGTCCAGGGACTCGGCTTTGGCCCAGACCTCGGACTTCGGCATGGCGCCAACCGGAAACAGGATCCGCGAGAGCCAGGAGGGCCTGATCCGGTAGAGGAAATAACTTTGATCCTTGCGCGAATCAGAGGCGCGGCGCAACGCGAGCGTGCGTGAGTTGCGTTCGATTCGTGCGTAGTGGCCTGTAGCAACAAAGTCCGCACCCCGCTCTTGCGCAATCCGATAGAGCGAGCGCAGCTTCACGCGCTCATTGCAGCGCACGCATGGATTAGGGGTGGTGCCGGAGAGATAGCCGGACAGGAAGTCGTCGATGACCCCGGCGCGGAACGCCTCGCGCGTGTCGATGACCTCATGCGGGATGCCGAGCCGCTTGCTCACGTATTTCGCAATGCCGATTTTGCAGCAGCCTCGTTCCTGCCAGCGCTTTGAGACTGTGGCGGATTCGTCCTCGTGTTCCCAGACTTGGAGTGTGATGCCGTGGACGGCAAAGCCCTGTTCAACAAGGAGCGCCGCAGCCACGGAGCTGTCGACGCCCCCGCTCATGCCGAGGATGACGGTAGGCTGGGTCACGACTGGGCGTCTTGGGCGCGTATCTTGCCGCGGTGCGCAGCCAGGTCATGCACGTTCTCGAGGTCTTGGTGCTCCTCGTTGAACCACTTGTTTGCGCCCATGTCACACATGCCATGAAAGTGAGCTCCTGGCTCCATCGAGAATGACGGTGACCGCACATCCCCAATGAGGACTGCGGGCTTCATCAGTTCGACCTTTTCAGCCGCGTTGATGTTGCCGTTGATCTTGCCGCTGCAGATCAGCGAACCAGCAGAAATGATCCCCTTGATCACGGCGTTTTCACCGACGATCAGCGTGCCCTTCGTGTGAATCTCTCCCTCGATACAACCGTCAATACGAACCGTGCCATCGAACTGGATGACACCTTTGAAGTCAACTCCTTTGCCGAGGAACGTAAAGTTCTCGTCGTCCCGAAGGCTGTTGTTTTTTCCGTTGCGCTTCCACATGGGACCCTCCTCGAACCGGGCTCTGGCGCGCTCCAGGCTCTTCAGAAAACCGACCTGCTCGCCTTCACAGTCAGGACCGCGCCGGTCTGACCAGCTTCCTGCCCAGATTGCTGACGCCCCCTCCGCGAACGTTGCAGCGCGAGCCTGAGCGAGCCGCGTATCGTGCTAGAGCCACGTAGCATTCATTCATTGACGGCCGGCGTTGGCAGCGCGAGCCATTGTTTCCCGAGGTAACTCTCGCACCTCGGCACGCGCCATTTCACAGTTCCCGTTAAAAAGCACTCCTTCTTCCATGGAGAGTATGGGCGCTTTGACAGACCCAGTGAGAACCGCAGGGGAGAGAAGTCGGACTTTCTCCTTCGCCACGATATCGCCAGTGATTTTGCCCTTACTCACGACTGTCCCGGCACTGACCTTAGCGCTCAGGGTGGCGTCCTCGCCAACAAGCAAAATGCCTTCCGTATGGATTTCGCCATCTAGGTGGCCATCGATGCGGATGGTGCCGTTGTAGCTGATGATACCCTTAAACTCCACACCCTTCCCTACAAAAGCGATGACGTCCGCACCGTCTAAAGACTCGCCAGATAACGAATCCGGGGAGCCGTCCTGGAGCGTCGCGTCGCCGTTGGCGGGGACGCCTCGGTCATCTATCTTGTCCTTCTTCCACATAAGGGACCCTCCTGATGTTAAGTGGACTGGCCGGTGAATCGTGTGAAATGGTGATCTAGCAAGCGCGCAGCTCGTCAAAAGCGTAACTAAATACAATCACGAAGAAGTGTTGAGGCTCCACACCATGAGAGCCAATCCTAGTGACGGGGCATTGTGCAAGATGGCGAGACATACTGAGTATACTTAGCCGTCCTAAGCGAACGTGTTCCTTATTGGCCCAGTGCGGTTTGGGCGGCCCGCACGGTTTTTAGCCCATTATTAATTCTAATACTCGGTCGAGATCGCTTATACCATAACAGTGTATCACAATCCTTCCTCCCTTCCGATTTTTCTCGATCGTCACCCGCGTCCCCAGCCGCTTTTGCAGTCGGTCCTCAAGGTCGGGATACGGCCGAGGCCGAGGGGCCGCGTGTTTTGGTTTTGGGTGTCGCTGCTCAGCATTCACCAAGTTTTCAGCCTGCCGGACAGACAACTGCCCCTCGACGATCTGTCGGGCGACCTTGAGCTGTAAATCGGGCCGAGGGAGTCCCAGGATCACCTTGGCGTGGCCTGCGGTTAGCTTCGTTGACTCTACTAACCGCTGTATTTCGTTGGGTAAATTGAGAAGCCTCAGGGTATTGGCAACTGACGATCGCTCCTTGCCGAGCTGTTCGGCGAGCTTTTCTTGAGTGAAGGCAAACTCAGTAATGAGCCGCTGATAGGCTCTCGCTGTCTCAATAGGGTTTAGGTCCTTACGCTGGAGATTCTCAACCAAAGCCAGTTCGATGGTTTGCTCGTCAGTGGAGTTTCGGAGCATAGCCGGTATGGTGGAAAGACCAGCTAATTTGGCGGCTCTCAGGCGGCGTTCCCCCGCAATGAGTTCATACCGTCCGTCCCCTTTTCTACGGACCAAAATAGGTTGGAGAATGCCATTTTTATAAATAGAATCAGCTAGTTCAGAAATATCAGCTTCGCTGAAATCCTTTCTTGGTTGAAAAGGGTTTGGGAGGATCTGCTCAAGCGGTATTCTCTGAGCGACTTCAGGAATAGTAACAGTTGTCGTCTGTGTCGTCCCTGGAAGCAGGGCCTCAAGACCCTTGCCGAGTGCCTTCTTTTCCATGGTTCAGAAACTCCTTTGTGAGCTCAAGGTAGGCCTGGCAACCCGAGGAAGCCGCGTTATAGAGCAGCACCGGGCGTCCATAACTTGGGGCTTCAGCCAATGTGACGTTCCGAGGAATAACCGTTTGATAGACCTTCTCCTTGAAGTGCGTTCTGATTTCTTCGGCAACTTGGCGAGCCAGACTATTCCTGCTGTCGAACATCGTTAAGACAATGCCTTCCAGTTCGAGCGCCTGGTTCAAAGACTCTCGAACCCGTTGAATGTTCGAGAGAAGCCGTCCTAGGCCTTCCATCGCGTAGTATTCGCATTGCACAGGGACCAGCACTGAGGTGGCTGCTACCAAGGCATTCACTGTCAAAAGGCCAAGGGCGGGTGGACAATCCAGCACGACAAAGTCGTATTGCTCAAGGGTATGGTCTAGGGCAGCCTTGAGCACGGACTCTCTCTCGGGAAGGGTGACGAGCTCCACTTCAGCGCCAGCAAGGTCTGCACTTGACGGGATAATAGAAAGCTTTGGAACTCCAGTTGACTTGATGACATCCGCTGAGGGAGTCCCCCGAATCAGGCAGTCGTAGACCGTCAGTGGGTTGTTTCGAGAGTCGAACCCGAGCCCGCTCGTGGCGTTAGCCTGAGGATCCATGTCGATCAATAACACGGTCTTTCCAGAGACGGCCAGTGAGGCACAAATATTCACGCAAGTTGTTGTTTTTCCTACACCTCCTTTTTGATTCGCTACTGCAATTATTTTTGCCATCACAGTACCCGGTACCGAAGATTGCCCTTTTAAGGAAGGTAGAAAGCCTCTCTAATGTTCCACGTGGAACACAAAGACTTCATCACAATGGGCTGGGTTGTAAGACTGTTAGGACTCGCCGTCCTGATCTGTAAGGGAGCTCGTAGAGGATCTCCTTCGTGATGCTCAAGCCACAGTGCACGTCGAGATTTTCAAGAGGCTTTGTCCGGCAAAGAATCAGCCGTCCCCGTTCAGCTAGCAGGAGCCTTATAGACGGAAACAACTGCGTCACATTGAGGGCTCGCGTCACGATATAGGAGAATTTGCGGTGATAGTCCGGCATTCGATCTATATCCTGAATCCTTTCTGACAGAACCGTTGCCTGCTGGATATCGAGTAGGCCGATGATGTGGTGGAGAAACGCGGTCTTCTTCTGGCTCGGGTCAATAAGAGTAAGGTGGATGCGGGGGTGGAGGATCTTCAGCGGAAGCCCTGGGAACCCTGCCCCGCTCCCGATATCCAGTAATGGGGATTCTTTGGTCTGATCCAAAGCTTTGCTACAGGCTAATGAATCCAGGAAGTGTTTAATGACGACTTCCTTTTCATCCCTGATCGCCGTCAGGTTGAATTTCCTATTCCACTTCCTTAGCTGCTCAAGATAGATAGTAAAGGCATGTAAGTGATGAGCCTTGAGCTGTAACCTAAGTGCGGAGGCTCCTTCAACCAGTACCTCCTTCCACTGATCCTGTTGTTCCACGTGGAACATCTACGCTAACCGGATTGTCCAGGTCAAGCAGTATTTGCAGGGGTGGGCAAGTAGTGAATTCATA
>JACZQN010000038.1 GCA_022545705.1 Nitrospirota bacterium
ACACGTCTTTCTCAGCCTCATTCTTCCTCAGGTCGCCCTCACGCGCGCTTTGAGCCTTGCCATCTTCGGTTCCATCGTCTCAATCGTCTGGGTCTTGTGGACGGTGGATCAGGCTACTCCGAACGCCCACGTAACAGACGAGGCTCCTGCTCCCGCTGACCTCCGGTCGCTCTCGCTTCTGGTCCAGGAGTACCTGGAGGCCGGAGATGGAGCCAAAGCGGCTGATGCGCTTAAGCAGATTCTCCGTCATCCGGGCGCTGACTTGTCGACTGTGGAACCGCTCGTTCGCAGCGGACAGCCCTATTCGCCCCAGCCAGTGGGACTCCAGCCTGGCAGACCGGTTCTCGTACATGGGCGCACCTATCGGTATGGCCTCTCTGTGCCGTCCTCATACCGGCCAACCAAAGCCTACCCATTGGTGGTCTGTCTGCACGGCGCCGGGTTTACGGGTGATTCCTACCTGGCCCGTTGGCAGTCCCGGTTAGGAAACGAGTACATCTTGGCTTGCCCAACCTTGCTGAACGGGAACTGGTGGTCGCGCAAAGCGGAAGACCTGGTGCTCGCCACGATTCGGACAGTGCGCGCACGGTATCGGATCGACGCAGATCGCATTTTGCTCACCGGCATGTCAAACGGCGGGATTGGTGCGTATCTGATCGGCATGCATCAATCTCCGCTCTTCGCGGGAGTGGCGCCGATGGCGAGCGGATTGGACGACGTCTTGTTCCCGTTCCTTCAAAATCTGCTGCACACGCCGGTCTATATCATCCATGGCGAATACGACCAGGTGATGCCTGTCGAACTGAGCCGTTCGATCGTCGATGAGCTCACCCGGCTCGGCTACACGTTCGTGTACCGCGAGCACCACTCACGCCATCCCATGGCGGGAGGGCATTTCTTCCCCCGCGAGGAACTTGGGGATTTGGTTGCCTGGTTCAGTGCCCAACGCCGCGACCCGCTTCCCAAGCGAGTCACGGTCATACGCGATGCCTCGCACCTGACCGCATTCAGTTGGGTGAGAATTGACGCGACCGACCGCATTGCCTCGTTCTCCGATCAACTCATTAACAGCCGAGACGAAGCGATCGTCAACCGCATCTACGCCACTCTCGACGCGTCAATCGTGGCGCCGAACCGGATTGAGGTGCACACTCAGCACGTGAGGCGATACAGCTTGTTTCTGAACGAGGAGCTCATCAACCTCCGTCGTCCCGTCACCATCGTCACGAACGGGCGGGTCAGTTATGAAGGGACGGTGCCCCTCAGCCTTGAAACCCTCCTCCGCCAGGCTCGACTTCGTCAAGAAAGGCAGGTTCTGTTTCCGGCCATCGTGAGGATCACCGTGGACAGCGGGCCATGAAGGCGTGCCGCTTCCCTACTGTCCAAGGGACCCTACCGTGCATCTGGCGGGTGTTGGTCGCTCTCCTATTCCTCATCACGGGGGCTGATCGGCACGGGCTGAGAGCCGAAGACTGTCACGTTTCAGCAATGCAGGGTGGTGTCACGTTTCCGGTCAGCCGGCTTTCCGCTTCTTCACGATGCAAGATCAGTGAGGTGGTCAACGGGTACACCACCGTCGGGGTGATCGGCCCGGTTCAGGCGCCGATCGCCAAGCGACTCTATACCCATCTCCTGGATCGGCCCGTCATCATGGCTTCGCTCGTCCGGCAGCTTGGGCTGGGCGCCTATCAAGTTTCGGAGCGAGGCCATAACCGGTATTGGGTTGACGACGGAGAAGGAACTCGCGGGTTGTTATCGGTGGCTTACCGGGACGAGACGAGTAGGATTTATCATATGGACGGCCACCATGAAGGACGGATTTTCCCGCTCGTTCGCGCGAAGGCCGTGGTCTTTATGAGCATCCGGCCTACACTGACCACACAAGGCGGTGCTGCCGTGGAGTCATTGATGGTCGCATACACACGGCTGAATGATCCTGTGCTCGCCGCCCTGGTCCGGGTCCTCAGGCCGCTGATCGGCGACGCCGTCACCGGAATACTCGTCAAAGGGTTCCGTGTGACCGATCAACTCGCGAGCCGCATCGCGCAGGATCCGGACGGCATTGCCCAACGAGCGGCTTCGCTTTCGGCTCTGGATCCGGAAGACCTGTCCACCCTTACAGCCTTGCTGCGGGACACATCCCGGCACAGCGCTGCCGCCCAACCCTTCCGCCCAACACCATGACCCGGACCCGCAGCTTCCTTCTTCTGTGCGGGACCGGAGTGTGTTGCTTCCTCAGCTACAACCTGGTTCGGATGCCAGTGCTGGCTCTCTATGCCGACTCGCTCGGCGCTGGCCCGGAGGCGATCGGCTTGATTGTGTCAGTGTCCACTCTGACCGGGGTGCTTCTGAAACTGCCGTCCGGGGCGCTCTCCGATATTTACGGTAGACAGCTCCTCCTACGGCTCGGGGTCTTGGCCTTTGGAATCCCTCCGTTCGCGTATCCATTCGTGTCAGACCTCGAGGTCCTGACCGCCCTACGGTTTGCCCATGGCTTAGCCACGGCGGTGTTTGCCCCGATCGCACTGGCAACCGTCGCGGAGATGTTCACCGAACGGCGCGGCACCGCGCTCGGTGTGTATACCGCTTCCACGCAAGCTGGCGCGCTCTTGGGCCCAGTCATAGGCGGATGGTTGGTGTATGCGGCTGGCTTTCCGATTACGTTTGTCGCGGGCGGAGCCTTCGGGTGCCTCGGGCTGCTCTTTTTCTTCAGCCTGCGGATGAGCCCACCGCCGCCCCGGGCTCAGGCCAAGGGATGGCAGCCGGTCTTGGCGGAGATGTGGCGCGGGTTTCGCACGGTCGCGCGGAATACGCCTGTGCTGGTGACTAGCGCGGCAGATGCCGCCAAGATGGTTGGCAATGGCGCGCTGATGGCGTTTCTGCCCATGTACGGACTTTCCGTCGGCCTGAACCCAGGCGAAGTCGGTCTGTTGTTCGGAATCCAAGGCATCACCTCGTTTCTCTCCAAACCGATCATGGGGCGTGCCTCAGACCGCCTCGGTCGGCCACCGCTCATCTTCATCGGGCTCTTGATCTGTGCCGGCACGTTTGGACTGGTCCCGCATGTGTCCGGCTTGGTCCAATTGCTCGCTCTCGCGGCGGGATTCGGCTTCGGCGAGGCCGTCGTGACTTCATCAACCGCTGCGTTGGTGGCGGACCTTTCGGAGCTGCGAACGTTGGGAGCGGGGATGGGAATGCAGGGGACCATCATGGACATCGGCCATGCAAGTGGTCCACTGCTCGCCGGATTCTTAATTGCCCACGTGAATTTCCAAGGCGCCTTCGGCATCATTGCCGTCGTTCAGGTGGTCGCGGCGGTGATCTTCTGGGCCACAATGAGGCACGCAGGGAAGGGCAGGCAAACGAGCTCCACGGTGTTATAATACTGGCGCACGCACGCAGCGAGGAGACAATGAGTCCGGAAATCGGGACAGGCGACGTGATCGTCGGGATTCTCGCCGTGCTCGGCGTCGTCGTGCTCATCATCCTCTTCATCGTTCTCGTGAGGAATGTCCTGAAGGAATAGGCCATGTTCACCGGCATAGTCGAGGAAATCGGGGTTGTCAAGGCGCTGGAGAGCAGTCTGGCGGGAACGCGCCTGACAATCTTGGCCTCCACCGTCATGGAAACCTTGACCGTAGGAGCCAGTGTCAGCGTCAACGGCGCGTGCCTGACGGTTGTCGCGGTCGGCGACCGGGAATTCTCGGCCGAGGTGTCGCGCGAAACGTTGTCCGTTACAGCCCTTGGCAGGCTGATAACCAGCGCTCCGGTCAATCTGGAACGGGCCCTGAAGATCAACGAGCGGATAGACGGCCATCTCGTGTCGGGGCATGTGGATGGGGTGGGGACGCTGACGAGTCGGCGGCAGGAGGGCAATGCGATTGTGTTGAGGATCGAGGCACCGAAGGAAGTCTTGCGCTACTGTGTGCCCAAAGGTTCGATTACGGTCGATGGCGCCAGTTTGACCATCAATGAGCTGAATGATCGGTCGTTCAGCGTGGCCATCATCCCGCACACCGCGAAGATGACGACGTTAGGCGTCAAGCAAGCTGGCGAGACGGTCAATCTCGAAGCGGACCTCATCGGGAAATATGTGGAGCGGCTGCTCCAGGAACGCGGTGACCTGCCCCCGAAACCCGCGCCGGCCATCGACCGCGAATATCTGCAAAAGCGCGGGCTGATCTGATCGAAGCTTTCAGCAATCAGCTGTCAGCAGTCAGCAAGTAGGCAGATCCTGAAAGCTGATCGCTGAGGGCTGAGCGCTGACGGCTCTCTGCCGTCACTCTTCCAGCGTCGAAATATCGCCGGGGTCTTGGCCGAGCTCCTTGGCCTTGAGCACACGGCGCATGATTTTGCCGGAGCGGGTTTTGGGGAGCGAAGTAACCAGATCTATTTCTTGTGGGACCGCGATCTTCCCCAATTCCTTTTTGACCTGGTCCTTCAGGGCCTGAATAAGCTCAGAGTTCCCTTGCTGCCCGTGTTTGAGGATCACAAAGGCTTTGATCGCTTCACCCGCAGTCTTGTGTGGCTTCCCGATGACGGCCGCCTCGGCGACAGCCTGATGGCTGACCAGGGCGCTTTCCACCTCGGCGGTGCCGATCCGGTTGCCCGCCACCTTGATCACATCATCCGCCCGCCCCATGAACCAGAAGTACCCATCCTCGTCCTTGCGGCACACATCGCCGGCCGTGTAGCAATTCGGAATGATGTTCCAATAGGCCCTGTAGCGATCGGGGTCTTTGTAAATCGTGCGCATCATGGCCGGCCACGGCTTCTTGATGACTGCGAACCCACCGGCATTGGGCGGTAAGCTCTTCCCTTCCCGATCCACGACGTCTGCCTCGATGCCCAAGAACGGACGGGACGCAGAGCCTGGTTTCAACGGCATCGAGGGGAGGGGAGTGACCAGGATCATCCCTGTCTCCGTCTGCCACCACGTGTCCATGATCGGACACGTCCCGCCAGTGACCCGATGGAACCACTCCCAGGCTTCGGGGTTGATCGGCTCCCCGACGCTCCCAAGCGTCCGTAATGTGGACAGGTCGTATTTTTTCGGCCATTCCTCTCCGTACTTCATGAGCAGCCGGATCGCCGTGGGCGTCGTATAAAAGATCGAGACGCCGTACCGCTCGATTAAGCGCCACCATCGTCCCGGGTTCGGATAATCGGGCTTCCCCTCGGCAGTCAGAATGGTCGCGCCGTTCAGGAGGGGGCCATACACGATGTAGCTGTGCCCGGTCACCCAACCCGGGTCAGCCACGCAGAAATAGACATCCTCGTCCCTGAGATTGAAGACATACTTGGTCGTGAGGTACGTCCCGACCATATAGCCGCCGTGTACATGCACAACTCCTTTGGGCTTGCCGGTGGTCCCTGACGTGTACAGGAAGTAGAGTGGCGCTTCAGCATCCAGCGGCACCGCTTCGCAGGTCGCTGGCTTATCGTCCAGCCAGGTCTGCCAATCAATTTCCTTTGGCGACGAGAGCGGAATGCCGGGTTGCTCACGCCGAACCACGATGACCTTCTCCACTGTCCCGCAGGTCGCGATGGCCTGATCCACCACCTCTTTGAGATTGCTCGGCTTCCCTCGGTCGTACCCGACATCAGCCGTGATGACCACTCTCGCCTCCGCATCCTGAATACGGGTTGCCAACGCGGGCGCGCTGAACCCGGAATACACCACGCTGTGGATAATTCCGAGGCGGGCACAGGCGAGCATGGCCACGATTTGCTCGGGAATCTTCGGCAAGTAGATCGTGACGAGATCGCCCTGTCGCAAGCCGAGGCTCTTCAGCCCGTTCGCGCAGCGATTCACCTGCCGGAACAGTTCTGCATACGTAAACACCCGCTCCTCACCTTGCTCCCCAACCCAGATCACCGCGACTTTGTTTCTACGCCACGTTTTGACGTGCCGGTCCAGACAGTTCGAGGTGATATTGCACGTCGCCCCCACAAACCATTTGGCCCAGGGATAATCCCACTCCAAGACTCGTTGCCAGGGGCTGAACCACTCAAGCTCCTTCGCGGCCTGGTCCCAAAATGCCTCTGGATCCGCAATAGACTGCCGGTATGCAGCGTCGTAGTCCTGGATGTAACTCGCGGCTTTCGCTTCAGCGGTTGGGGGAATGACCCGCTGCACGCGAAGCAGACTCTCAAGCTTTTCCTGAACGTTATCGCTCATCGTTCTCCCTTCGTTTGTAGAACCATTCAAGCATTCAGGGAGTTCTCCCGTCGCCGGCACGAAACTGGCCGAAACGGTCGCCCATTATGCGCAAGCGCACGAAGATGGTCAAGACGTGGAGCTCCGAGCGTGTCACGTCAGGATCAGCATGGGCTGTCTTGACGACCCATGGGTCCGGCATCCTTGACAGCCAAAAGAGCATCAGAGTAGCATTTAAAAAGCTCTCGAGCGTCGATCTGACGACCGGAGCGGTAGCCCCCTTGCCACATCACGGCATTGCACGATGAACGCGTTTCTTAAGCGAGCTTTCCAAGTCGTGGTTGTCTGCTGCTGGGTCCTGGCAGCGTCGACCGCCGACGGCCAACTCGGGCGACCAGAAGGATTGTATTACAAGTCCTGGGCCGTGGTCGTCGGGATCGACAACTATCTGTTGGCGCCCAAACTGAGCAGTGCGATCACCGAGGCCAAGGCAGTTGCCGAAGCTTTTCGAGAGCTCGGCTTCGAGGAAGTCCTCGAACTGTACGATAAGGATGCCAGCCAGCGTCGCCTCAAATCCATTTTGACTGAATATCTGCCGCGGAAGGCTGGTCGCCAGGATCGAGTCATCATTTTCTTCGCCGGCCATGCGGGGACCGGCAAGGACATGCGCGGCAAAGAAATCGGACATTTAGTCCCATGGGATGCGCAGGTGAACAACGCTGCGAAATCCGTGACCCTTGATGATTTAAAGGATTTTTCACGGCGCGTCATGTCCAAGCACACTCTTTTTCTGCTCAACGCCGGTGTGAGCGGCTGGGATGTGACCCCGCCTCAGCAGTTGTCGCTTGCAGGGCGGTTGTCCCCGGAGGAAGAGACCGACAAACGCGTGGTCCAAGTGTTGACCGCTGCTCGCAAGGGCGAGGCGCTCATCCGGAAAGACGGGCAGGGGATCTTTGTCCAATCCCTCCTGTCCGGTTTGAAAGGCGACGCGGATAAGGACGGGAACGGATGGTTGTTGGCGAGCGAGCTGGGCGACTACGTCAAACAGCAGGTGGAAGCCTCGAGCGGCGACGCTCAGCATCCTCAGTTCGCGCGGCTGGCCGGCGACGGAGACATGGTGTTGATCGAGGGCAAAAAAGAGGCCTACTTTGCTAAACTCGAGCCCACGACCGAGGCTGAACGGATAGCGGCGGCCCAAAAGGAATACGACAAAGCCTTTCTTCTTTTGCAGCAGCAGCGGCCGGCGCAATCAGCCATTGACCGACTGAACAGGGCGCTCGCGTTTAACCCGAAATTCGGGGATGCCTATATCTTGAAGAGCTACCTGCACTTAGAATTTCTGCCCGACCTCGATGAAGCCTTGGCGGCGGCAGAGCTTGCAGTGAAGCACGCTCCGGAGAATCCGGACTCCTCTTATACGCTAGGACTGATTCTTCAACGCAGGGGCCAATTTGTGGAGGCCGAAAAGGCCCTGCGCCAAGCGCTCAGTGTGAACCCTGACTATACCGACGTGTATCTCTCACTCGGAGATCTGTACGCCGAGGACCTGAACGATCGTGAGAAATCCGTCGAGGCCTACCGTCGGTACTTGCAGACCGGCGGCACTGAGAATAAGGCACGGGACTACCTCCAGAAATCCGGCGCCGGCGAGCTCTCCCGCGTAAAGTAGGCCAGTCCTGAGTGTTAGTCCTTCACCCCCCTCCCTTGAGATACCCCAACCCGATCTTGATGGCACGTCGGGTAATCTCAGCCCAGCGCACTGCTGGATATTCTGCCAGCACTGCAGCGGCCTTCGGGTCTTGGATTTCCAGGTCCATGACTTTAATAATCCCATCCTCAATTTTCACGTCTGCCACAATGCCCTCCCGCGTTCGTATCGACTTCACCTGAGTGGTGGATGCGATCCCTCACCTGGTTAGACCTGCATGGTTCTGTGTCACGGCGGTGCGTTTGATTGACAGGTGGAAAACCGCATGTTAGCATGATTTCGCTCACTTTGTAGGTCCTCACTGAGTCCTGGCCAGAGGGATTGCCTTGCTGCTCGGCTGTGATCTGTTTCGCGATCACAGGGCCCACAGTCCAACGAGGGGATACCACATGAGCTCGAACGGAAACTTGACTGCAGGATGGCTACGTGGAGGGCTGATCCTGGTCCTGCTCGCAAGCGGCGCTGCCTGTAGCAGTGTGCCGGCCTGGGTGAAGCAGGGGTCAGGGGCCTACCACTCGGAAGGGGCCAAGGCGTTTTATGGCGTGGGCTCCATCGTCGGGATCAAGAACGAGCCTTTGGCCTGGGATGCGGCTGAGAACCGAGCTCGGGCGGAGCTGGCCAAGAACTTCCAGACGTACACCGCCTACCTGATGCGGGATTATGCGGCTTCCACCAATGCCGCCGACTTTACCAAGTCCACCGAAGAGCAGAACGTTGAGCGTGCGATAAAAACCTTTGCCGCCATTACGCTGACCGGCGTACGACCCATTGATCGGTACAAGGACGAGGATACCGGAACGTATTACGTGTTGGCCAAGCTGGATCTGAAAGATATGAAGGAAGCTCTGGCACAGGCAAAGGAGTTGAATGGCGAGGTCCGGGATTTCGTCCGTCAGAACGCCGAGCGCCTCTTTGATCGCCTTGAGCAAGAAGAACATGCGAAGCCTGGCACCTAATCGTGGGGTCTCGTCATGAATCCCGGGATTGCTAGCATCACCTCCCAGCGGCCTCCAGTGGATCAGCCGGTCAGGCAAGCACGGGGCCTGTCGTCATTGACCGCGGTCCTGATGGTCTGCCTTGTCTCGGTGGGCTGCGCGAGCGGCACGAAGGTGACTCGCGTCGACACTTCGGTGGTCACGGATCTGAGTGGCCGTTGGAACGACACCGATTCAAGAATGGTGGCTGAGGCCATGGTCAAAGAGGTGCTGGGAAACCCCTGGTTGCCGAATTTCACACGAAGTAAAGACCGGCGGCCTGTCGTTGTGGTCGGAGCAATACGCAACCGCAGCCATGAGCACATCAACGTCCAGACTTTCGTGACAGACCTTGCGCGCGAACTGACGAACTCCCAGAAAGTGACCTTCGTCGCCGGTCAAGCAGAACGTGAAGAGATCCGTGAGGAACGACGCCAGCAGGCGATGCACGCTCAGGAGGATACGCAGAAGGCGCCGGGCAAAGAGATCGGCGCCGACTATATCTTGACGGGGAATATTTCGAGCATCTTGGATGAGACTGACGGGGTCAAGGCCGTCTTCTACCAAGTCGACCTCGAGATGATTGATTTGGAAAACAACGTGAAGGCCTGGTTCGGCCAAAAGAAGATTAAAAAAGTGGTCGAACGCCAACGCCTGCTCTTCTAGTCCCGACGTCGGACCACCGGGACCGCAATCCCACAGTTCTTGCACTCCGTGGCCTCGCGCCATCTCACTTCCATCCCCCTCATTCTGTTGGTCGCTGCGGCTGTCCTGCAAGGTTGCGGGACAGTAAGTAAACGGTACGTGTTGGTTGAGGAAAGCCTGCGCGCCGGAGATACAACGCGTGCCGACCTCATCATCGAGCAAGCCGAACAGGAATACGATTCGAACAGTCGTGTGCTGTACCAGCTCGACCGAGGCATGACGCTGCATGTGTCCGGTCGGTATGAAGAGAGCAACGCCATCTTGGAGCAGGCGGAACAGAGTGTAGAAGAACTGTATACCCGTCGGCTCCGGACCGAAGCCAAGGCCCTTCTTGTCAACGACACGAAATTACCGTATGCGGGAGCGCCCTACGAGCAAGTGATGATGAACGTCCTCAAGGCGATCAACTACGCCCTGCTGGAGGACTGGGACGAGTCACTGGTCGAGGCGAGGCGGATCGATCACCGGCTGAATGTGCTCTCCGACTCAGTTGAGGATAGCGAGGCGTATCGGGACGATGCATTCGCCCGGTACCTCACCGGCGTGCTGTATGAGGCCGATGGCGATTTGAACAACGCCTTCATCGCCTATCGAAAGGCGTACGACCTCTACCGTGAGACTCGTGGATGGTCCCGGACGCCTATTCCGCCCATGCTCCATGCCGACCTGCTGCGGATCACTGAGGGCTTGCATTTGAACGAGGAACACGAACAGTACCGCCGAGCATTCCCTGACGTGTCATGGCTCCCGATGGCAGAGGCTCGGCGACTCGCCCAGATCGTCGTGATCAGCTATAATGGTCGCGCACCGCACAAGGAGGATCAGTTCATCGATCTGCCGATCAGCCTCGATGCCCTGAAGCTGGTCCTGCTGACCAAGGGAGCGGTCAGCTCGAACTCTCGTCAAGGGCGCGCGGCCGAAAGTCTGTTGTATGGCCTGAGTGGACGTGTCGTGCGCGTGGCACTCCCCCGGCTGGTCCGACAGAAGACTCAAGTCGCCTATGGCCAGGTGAGTCTCGAGGGCAACGGCACCTCAGCCAGCGCTCGGACTGAGTTGGTCCAGGATCTGACCACCATTGCCGCCAAGAATCTCAGTGACCGCTACCCAAGCCTCGCGATAAAAGCGGTCGCGCGGGCAGCGTTGAAATTTGGCTTGGCCGAAGGTGTCGGGCGCGGCGCTGAGGCAGCCGCCGGAAAAGATGCCGGTCCGACGGTCGGGCTGGTCGCGGGCATCCTGGCGAAGATATTTGCCATTGCTACTGAGGAGTCGGATAAGCGGAGTTGGCGAACCTTGCCGGACGAGGTGCAGATTGCCCGGCTGTGGGTCCCGGCAGGCACGTATGAGCTTCGGGTCCGCGCGCTCACTCACGGGGGAAAAGCCGTGGGGGAGGAATCGGTGAGGACGGTCACGCTCAGGAGCGGGGCGACCAAGTTCTTCACAGAGCGGGTGCTGTGATGTTCGCCTGCATGCGCGATCGAAGGCTGGGCCCCTCCCTTGTAGTCCTGACTGGGGTGATGGTGACCACGCTGACGGGCTGTAGCGGGTTCGGACCTCGTTCCGCACCAGACTGGGTCCACGGAATGAGCCAGGAATACCCCGCTGATCACTACTTGCTCGGACTCGGGCAGGCGGAATCACAGGAGGTCGCCGAGGAGCGCGCCTACGCGGGGGTCGCGAAGATCTTCAACGCGGAGGTGACCGCGCAGTTCCGGGATTGGGAGTCCTATCTCCTCCTGGAGACCCGGGGCAGCGCGAAGACAAAACGGCGGCTGACGCTTGATCGGGTCACCCGCGTCTCGACGGATAAGGTCTTAGAAAACGTGAGGATCCTGAACCGATGGCGGGACCGAGACACGAACCAGTCTTACGCTCTCGCCGGGATGCACCGGGGGCAGGCGGCAGTGGCGCTCTCAGAGCGCATCGTGATGCTGGACAGGGCCATAGACAGCGCCATCACGGAGGCCCATCGGACTCAGGACAGTTTAGCGAAGATCCGCAACCTGAGACGCGCCATCAAAGATCTGCTGCTGCGGGAAGCCTACAACGCTGATCTTCGCGTCATTCGGACGAGTGGACAAGGCAGTCCTCCGCCCTACCGCGTGGCGGAGTTGACCAGCGAGCTTGAGCAATTTCTCTCCGCTCACCTGATCGTCGGCGTCGAGATTACCGGGGATCAAGCTGAACCTGTCCGTCGCGCGCTCCTCGAAGGGCTGATCAGGGAAGGACTGCCCGCCACGGCTGAGGAAGTGGGCGCCGGCACCAAGTCAGGTGGGAGCCCACGCGATTCGGTCACGGAGCTGCTCGTAAAAGGGACAGTTCGACTCTGGCATCTGGATGCCCGGGATCTCCGCTTTCGATTTGTCCGGTGGTGCAGCGATTTCGTGATTCTCGACCTAAGAACCCAACGTGTCGTCGGAGCTGTGTCACGGAGCGGCAGGGAAGGACACTTGAGCCGGAGCGAGGCTATGGCAAGAGCGGTGCGGGTCATGCAACAAGAATTGACGACCGAGTTAGCCAACGCCCTCGCCAGCTACGTGTACGGGGAAGCCGATTATCTTGAAGACAGCCCGCCGGCTGCTTGTCCTCGCGGAACGCACGGCGCTGACCGACCGAAGCATAGCACGAGCCTTTCCCCTTCACTCTAACCCAAGGATAGATCTATGCGTAGAGCATCCCCTCGGCGACGTTCGTCCGGACGGTCGGCCAAAAATCGCGCGCAACGGCCCCCAGCACGAGCCAGCGGACGCAAGAGGGCCCGCCAGACTACCAGCCGAGCAGCGAAGGCGCGGGCGCTAGAACGCATCCAACTCGACACCAAAGAGGTGAAGGAGAGCAGCGACCTCTTGCGGATTTTGCGGAAACAGGGCTACGAAGAGCTTCCGCTGGATGAACTCCAGGACCGGCTGTCGAAGATTCGAACGGCATTGGGCGAATTTATTGTCTCCAGGAGGTGGTGACCCATGCCTCACTACTATTTCGACTCAACAGCGCTCGTCAAGCGATACAGCAGAGAACGCGGCACGCGAATCGTCAACGCCATCGTGGCTAAGCGGGACAAGCCGGTCATTCTGGGCACACCGGCCATTTCCGAGTTGTATTCCGTCGTGGCGCTTAAGGCACGGGAAGGGGAGCTGACGAGAGATGACTGGTATTCAGTCATCTACAAGTTTGAAGCCGAATCCGAACGTGGGCTGTTCCACTATATTACGCCGTCCAGTCGCACCTACGCCGCCACCAAACAACTCATCATGAATCACCCGCATCTGCGAGCATCGCAGGCCATCCATCTGGCGTTGGCCCTTGAACTGAAGCCGCTCCGGCTGGCGCTGGTCAGTGCAGATCGGCAAATCCTCGAGTTATGCCGGCCGTACGGGATCAAACCGATCAACCCGGAGGACGACTAGCTTTCAACTCTCTACTCAGCGGCATTCAAAGTCTTCGTTCAAGCCGTTAATGGTCAACACCCAGTCGGCCGCGTCGGAGTGGAAGCGCTGCGCCTGTTGGCGACGATGCTGGTTGAGGACGGCCACCTCGTCACCTGCCAGGAGCTTGAGCGAGTGACGAATATGCTGCTCAGCGAGCTGTGTAGATTGGCAGACTCCAGAGGAGGCAGGGGGCTGACCTCCGGCGCGTTCGAAAAGGGCCAGAGCTCTGTAGGCGTACTCCTGGGCACGAAAGAGCCTGCTTGCGCCTCGGAACATCTGGGCCTCAGCCTGACCCTCCCGACTTTTGGCCAATTGGGAGGCCATGAGGGCCGCCCTTCCGGCATTCATCGCGGCTCCCTCCGGATCTTCGTTGGCGATGGCCTCCTCGGCCCTCAGATACAGGCGTTCCATCTCCGCTTCCTCGCCGAGAACCTGGCCCAGAGCCAGCGAGCAGATTCCCGACATGATCGCGACGAACATGCCCGCTGAAATCACGCCCTGCACGGATCGTCGGGAACTTGCCCCGGTCGGTGGATCCATTAATTCACTTGATCATATCGGTCAATTTGTTTGAGGCTGTAGCTCACCGCATCCCAGAGCTTCCCCTCCTTCGAGTCTCGGTCGCTCGTGCGGAGATGACGCAAGGAGCGTTGCAGCGCAAGCAGGGGCTCGTGGGCCCGCTCGTCCGGGAGCTGGCCCAGCGCCCAGACCACTTCCGTCTTCAGGGTGATATCGTCGGTGTTGAGTGCCTCGAGCAAAGGCAAAATAATTGACACATCTCCGTGGAGCGCGCCCACCTTCCCAAGCCCTCTCACAGCTGCAGCCCTGAGATCGAGGTTGTCGGTGTTCAGCATCTCCACCAATGCTGCGATACTCTCCCTGTGACCGATATTGCCCAACGCGATCGCGGCTGCCTTGGCGACTTCGAGATCAGACTCCTTGAGGGCAGCCTGCAGCCGAGGCACCGCTTTCGCTGAGAACGTCTCACCCAACTGCGAGACGATCTTCACGCGTCGTGCCGGGGACGAGCTCGGAGCATCCAGAACCTTCAACAAGCGCTCCTCCTGCCTCCAATCGGCGGTCAGCAGGACAGGGAAATCATATTCCTCTAGACGCTGCATCAGCTTCGCCAAGGCATAGGAACCGGGATCGTTGGCCTTGGCTTTCCCCGCCGCTTTGACGGCGTCCACAAAGTCGGTCCGTACCTCCTTCCGCCAGCCCAAATTGCGGCCGCGCAGCAGGTAGGTCAGTTGGCAGGCGGGACCCTTCCAGACCCGGGAGGGCGAGTCGGGGAGGTCGGCGTCGCCGCCTGATCGCGTGGTGCCCTGCCAGATCTTCCGCTGCTCGCATTTAACCTTCAACATCACGTCATGCGGTTTGTCCCGACTCGTGACGACCGTGTAACCCACCTCGCGCAACCGGCGTGAAACAAGCTCGGTCAGCTGATCCGCCGGTCTCTGCCCCCTATCAGTCAACGCAATGGCGTTAAGGAAGATGGTTTGCACCTGTGCCAGGCGTTCTTTTTGTTTGGGCGTCCGCACGTCGCGCCGAGCCTCGGTGTCCACCGAGCTCAGGCCGGTAGTCAGCAGAATCATGATGCCGACCCACGTTGTTAGCCTGTGCATTCCTCTGTCTCCACTCTTACTGCCCGCGCTGAGAACGTCACCTCATCCCACGCGGGGCTATAGGTCCTCGTCAAGCACGGTTCCAACCCACCCTCCGAAGGACAGGTTGAAGGAGCGAGGGCCAATCCGTATAATCGCCCGCATGCTGGTCGACAAGACGATTGCCCTCATCGGTTCAGGAAATATGACCGAGGCCCTGGTTGATGGTCTGCTGAAGGCCAGAGTAGCCCGCGCTGACCAACTGTATTCAACGGATATTTTGCCGGAACGGCTGTCTTATCTCAAGGGTCGATATCACATTCAGGTGAGCGGCGACAACGCGGAGGCAGCCAAAAAGGGGGATATTATAATCCTTAGTGTAGAACCTCAAGTGTTGGATGATGTACTACGCCATATCAGCCCGGTATTACAGCATGAATGCCTCATTATCTCTGTCGCGGCTGGGTACCCGATCTCGCGGGTTGCCAGCCACCTGACGCGAAAGTCTCGCATCGTTCGCGTCATGCCGAACACCCCCTCGAGCGCGCAGGCAGGAATTGCCGCCCTGGCATATAACAATGATCTTCCGGAGGCAGATGTGCAGGTGACCCGGGCTATCTTTGAGTCAGTCGGGAAAGTCGTGGTGGTGGAGGAGCGGCTGATGGATGCCGTGACCGGTCTGAGCGGGAGCGGGCCGGCCTATATCTACCTGATGATCGAGGCGCTGACCGATGGTGGGGTCAAAATGGGTCTTGCTCGCCATGTGGCCGAGCTCCTGGCCGCCCAGACTCTGTTCGGCGCAGCCCGCATGGTCATTGATAGCGACGAACATCCCGCTCGCTTAAAAGACAGGGTAGCCTCACCAGGGGGAACGACCATCGCTGGGTTGTACAAACTGGAAGAGGGGCGGTTCCGCGCCGCCCTCATCGCCGCGGTCGAGGCTGCAACCGCGCGGTCGCGGGAGCTCGGCATTCAACCCTCAACCAGGAGTGGTACGTGATCTATTGGGTCAAAGTGGTCTTCACCGATAATCAGGAACTCCTCATCAAGGATGCCATTCGGCATACGATCAGCGAGGACATGGAAGTGTTAGAAGTGGATTCCACTAAAGAAGTCGTCATCATCCCGATGAAGCAAATCAAATACTTTGCATGCGATGCGAATGTATTTGCTGAGAAATCAAAGACTTCGCCAAAGACGGCTTCCTAACTCACGGTTTATGTCACGGTTGGGAGGAAAAAACGGGCCGTTGCGGGGCCGAGGTGCCCTCCTTGGCCTGTGAGGTATCCAAGCGATCAACGGCCTGTTTGTTGCCACCAGGGATCAGGTGGCCGTAAATGTCCGCCGTGACCTTGATCGACGAATGACCTAGCTGCTCGGCGATGTACTTCAGGTTCTCACCGTTGGCGATCAGGCGGCTCGCAAAGGTATGGCGCGTAGCATGCGGGTCTAGCCGCCGAATCCCTGCCTTCTCCAACAGCGGATACCAGAGCTTATACTGCCGCTAGTTCTCCGCCATGTACAATGGTCGTCTGCGCGTCCCTCCCACATTCCCCGGAAACAGTATTTCGGGCTGTGGCTGATCCGCCGCAGCCGCTTCCAGGTCTTGTACCTCAACCCCTTCCTTGAGAACGGCTGCCAGTTCCAGTGACATATCAACCTTCCGGGCCTTGCCATTCTTGGGTGTCCCAAGCTGGCTGGCCATGGGTCCAATTACGACAGACGTGAATGGTCCGAGCACGAAAGTCCAGGTCCTTGCGATGTAGGCCCAGGACTTCGCCGGCACGCATCCCAGTCCTGAAGAACAAGAGAGCCATCGGGTAGAAACAGGCCCGATGTTCCTTCACCGTGCGTAGGAAGTCCCGCTCTTCCTCAGGGGTAAAGATCTCTAGCTCTCCCTCTTCCAGCTTCTTGGGGCGTTTCAGGATCTTGCCCGCGTGGAGAGCAGGGTTGACTGGGATCAAGTTATCCTCAATGGCTTCTGACAACACCGCGCTCAGCGTGAGGAGATACCCGGAGACCGTATCGTAATCCAGGCCCTCGTCCACGAGCTTGGCCACCCACGTTTTGATTATGGGGCGAGTGTGATGGCGGGCAGTGCCACTGAGCCAAAGACGGGCAAGATGCGTTTCCGAATCCTGCCCTCATAGGAGTGAACGGTTGTCGGCTTCTTGCCTTTGAGCGGCTGAGTCTCGAGCCAACTCTCCACGTACTCCTGAAAGAGGATCGGCTTTGGCCGATGCCGTGCCTGATACCGTTCGGGGAAGAATCGCCCTTCTTTCTGCTCCCGTTTGGCCTTTTCATAGAACTCACGCGCTGCCGTCTTACTGGCAAAGCTCCCAAACCGACGCTCCTTGCCTTCGTGGTACACGCGCACGTACCACACAAGGCGGCCGGTGGCATCTGTCTTTCGCAACAAACCACGATCCACTCGTCCCTTGCGTGCCATCGCTCACCGCCCTTTCCGTCCCAGTGGGGGCTGGTTGAGTTCGCGTTCCAGCAAGCTCCGAATGTAGCCGGCCGCTGTGTAGCCTTGTGCCCGCAAGGCGTCGAGCTTGTGCTTGAGCACTGTCGGAAGCTGGATCACAATTCGTTCCATTCTCAATGGAATCACCTCCTTTCCTTCTATTATTATGCCAGCATCTGCTATAATGATAGCATTCATTTGCATTCTTGCCAAGAAGACATTGCACGATGGCAAGACTTTAAGGTAGGCTTGGCCTATACCGTTGGCCTACACCGATGGCGAAAACTAAGCCAGACCTTACAACCTTCTATGTGCGCGGGACTTCTCGCGAAATAGCGCGGAAGCTCAAGGCTGCCGCTGCCCTTCAAGGGAAAAGCCTCACCGCCTATCTCAAAGAATTATTTGAAGGTCATGTCACGGAGTTGGAGCGGAAAGGGGTTTTGCCGAAGGGGAAGGGATAGGCTGCCAAACGAGACTGCTCCTAAGAAGGTCTGGTAATGAATGAGACAGAATTGCTCGATGTGTTCATACAAGAGGGAACTGCATGGGTGAGGCAACTCCGCAACGACCACCGGCCTCGCGGCCGCCCCCTAAGCACGGATGAATGGACCGCACTGGCTGCATATTTCTCTCCGCACATTCTCGAAAAGACCCGACTAGACTTTGTACCGCGGATTGAGAATCCCCCCTTCTACCAACAGGTTTCTTTCACACCTCTCGATTTTACACAGTGGGGTCTGACCGTTCACGACACAGTGCTTATTGTAGAGTCGCACACCTCAAACCTGTCCTTACTGTTTCACGAGCTAGTTCATGTCGTCCAGTATGACATTTTGGGGATAGACGAATGCATCAAGCAGTATGTCACTGGATGGGCTATGAACGGGAAGATGTATGAGCAGATCCCCGCCGAGCAGGAAGCGCGTGCCATGCAGGCACAGTTTGAAGGAGGGTCCACGCCTTTTCAGGTTGTCGCCATCGTCGGTGCACGATTAAAGGGCAGCATCAAGAGCTACAATGCAACGGACCCCTGCTGAAGGGAAAGTGAGTAAGCTTACAGACAACACCCGGCTCGTGGCCGTACTCGTCTATCGGAAACAGTATGGCTAAGAATGTTGTCATCTGCTGCGACGGAACCGGCAATCAGTACGGCGAGTACAATACCAACGTAGTAAAACTCGTCGAGGTCCTTGAGAGGGGATCGCCTAACCAGCTTGTGTTTTATGACCCAGGCGTAGGAACTCTTGGGGCAAATATCGTTGCGACTCAAACTGCGACATATATCATGCGGCTTCTCGGCTTGGCGTTTGCCTATGGGATCACAAAGAACATTGAAGACGCCTATGCGTTCCTGATGAATGTCTATGAAGAGGGTGACCGTGTCTTTATATTCGGCCTCAGCCGGGGTGCGTACACCGCGCGAGCGTTGGCTGGGATGCTGCACAAGTGTGGTCTCCTCAGGAAAGGAAACAGGAACCTAATACAGTACGCGGCCAGAATGTACCGGGAAGGCAGCGATGAGCTCGCAAACGGATTCAAGTCAACTTGTTCAAGGGAATGCAAGCCACACTTCGTTGGAATCTGGGACACGGTGAAGTCGGTGGGTCTGTTCATACCTCGGAAATACCCAATTGCTAAGTTAAACGAGGATGTGGCCTACGGCTATCATGCGATCGCTATAGACGAAAAGCGTAGTAAGTTCCGCCCTCATCTCTGGGACCCACCGGGTTCTGGACAAACAATAGAACAGGTATGGTTCGCAGGCGTTCATGCAGACGTCGGTGGCTGGCATGACGAAGACGGACTTTCAAATATCGCCCTGAAATGGATGGTTGAGAAGGCGAAGGCGCAGAAATTGTTGATCGATTGGCCCAAATTCAAAACAATGGTGGTTGAGAGAACTGACCACAAGGGCAAAATGCATAATCCGCTGCTACCCTTCTGGTGGCTGCTTCTTTGGTGGAGACGCATCATTCCTCAGGGCGCTCTTGTTCATGAAAGTGTCTTAGAAAGAATCAATGCGGGTATTGACTACAAACCGAAGAATCTGCTTGGCCGAAAGGATATAAAGATTGTCCCCTAACGATCTTGACTGGTCCGCCACTTGGTCAGCCGAGCTCGAGCGCCTCTGGAACAAGTTCACCCTGCGCGGTGAGCTTGCCCTGCGCTACCCACCTGCCAGGGCTCAGGAAGCGTACAATCTGGTGGTTGCCGTTCAACTCAGGGAGATGCGTGGGACGGAGGCGGCCTTTGCGGCCGACATCAGGAACGCGGAAACGCACATGCTTGCCTCGGCAGGCCCACCATTTCAAGCGACGTGTCTGCGCTGCGGGGCCGGTCCGCTGACGCAGTATCTGACGTCACGCGACACCGGAGCCACGTACTGCCCGGAGTGCGCTGGGCGGATGGAGGAGTGCAAGTAGGCTTAGCATCATGGCTGAGAAACTCGACCCCAAAGACCTCGTGACCCTCGAAGAGCTGGCCATCTCCAACATGTGGGAGACCTCGGCGCTGGTGGAACTGCTGGAACGCAAGGGCATCCTCACCAAGCAGGAAGTGCTGGACATGATC
>JACZQN010000118.1 GCA_022545705.1 Nitrospirota bacterium
CATAAGATGCTGCAGCTACCAATGTCGGACAGGCTCCTAGGCCAAGCCTAGCTGGATGCTATCACACCGATCTCGCCGAATCGACAATCCTCTGTCCAAACGCTTGGACAGTTCGGAAGGTTGGCCGAATTTCCGGTTGACGCAAGAGGCCCCTCATCATAGTATTCCCACGGGGTCAGGACCGAGGAACGAGGACTCAGTCCTCAGTCCTCAGTCCTCAGTCCTCAGCACTCAGTCCTCAGTCCTCATACCCGTGGGTTATGGCTTCACCGGTCGTTCATGGGATGCGCGGGCTCCGACACCTAGCCCTTAAAGTAAGGGATCTCGATCGGTCGCGATCCTTCTATGAAGAGCTCTTTGGCATGCAGGTCGTCTGGCAACCCGACCCCGACAATCTGTATCTCAGTTCTGGAAGCGATAACCTCGCGCTGCACCGGATTGAAACTTCTGAGCTCGCTGATTACGCAGATCGGCGTGGCCAGTTCATGGACCATTTCGGGTTGATTATGGACACGCCCGAGTCGGTCGACCGCATGTTTGTGCAGGTGGACAAGCAGGCTGTACAGTTGGGTGCCCGGATCATCCAGCGCCCGAAACGGCATCGCGACGGCAGCTACTCCTTTTATCTGGCCGACCCTGACGGCAACACGGTCCAGGTCCTTTACGAACCCTCGATCAGCGGACAGGAACTGGTCACCAAAAAGCAGGACTGAGTCCTCAGTCCACAGTCCTCAGTCCTGAGCGACGAGGACTGAGCAAGGAGGACTCAAGGCTCAGGACTTAGGATGGGGAAAGGGGAAGAATGGAAGAGAAGGGAAAGGTGCGCAGATTCGAAGACCTGGTGGCTTGGCAGAAGGCCAGAGGCTTGACCCGCAGTGTGTATGAACTGACGAATTCAGGTGCCTTTGCCAAAGACTTTAGTTTGCGGGATCAGGTCCGCCGTGCGGCAGTTTCGATAATGTCAAATCTCGCAGAGGGTTTTGAGCGTGGCGGACGATCAGAGTTTCACCAATTCTTAAGCATTGCCAAGGGATCGTGCGCGGAGCTTCGGTCTCAGATCTACGTAGCGCTGGATGCACGGTATCTCGATCACCCGACGTATCTCGCGCTTTTAGCCCAGGCAGAAGAAGTGGCGCGCATTATCGGTGGTCTGCGCTCAGCAGTTCACAAGCAGAAGGGCAACGGCAAGTCTAGGCGACCCGGTCTGAGGGCTGTACCTCAGTCCTCAGTCCTCAGTCCACAGTCCTGAATGTATTATGGGCCAAATTTGGGATTCCCTCCGCAGTGATCAATACGTCAGCCTTGCGCCATGGGTGTGGATTCAGTTCGAGAGCGCGGAATCCCCTGGGCCATTTCCCTACGTCGGCGGTGTCGCGCCCGAAGTAGTGGCGAGCCTCCACGAAGCGCACAGTCTGCTGCTCAGCTCGATCGAGACCGCGATCAGCGATATCTTTTCGCGCCGCGCCGCACTCGGCGATCCTTCGCTTCGCGCCCGCTTGGAAGACGCGTATGCAGAACTCGTCAACTCGAGGCCGAATTTGAGCACGCATATCCGCTGCGGCCGAGGCCCTGACGGTACCTTTCACTGGGATTTTCCGAAAGATCCGACGAAATCCGCCACGATCACGTACATGGGCCTGCGCGTCTTCAATGCTCACACGCGCCAAGCGATTCCACTTGGATTTGACCGGCCAATTGCTCCCACGGTCGGAACATTCCTCGGGCACCTGGATGGCACCCATACGGTAGCGGAGCTGCGAACTGTGGCGACCGCACAAGGCCGCGACATCTCCCGGTTCCTCACCCAGTTGATGGAAGTGTTCAAAAAACATGACTGCCTGGGCTTCTCGCCGCAGACCTCGCTGAAAGACCGATGGCTCGAAGTGACTCGTGACCAAGATATCGTCCACCTTGGCCACGCGGCCTTGCTGTACCGGCAGCGGGATCGGTTTATCCTGTTCGACCCGTGGCTGATGCCCTGGTTTGCCGAAGCTCCGGTGCCATCACTCTGGGCGTCGCTCCTTCCACGGCCCGCCGCGATCTTCCTCACCCATGATCATGATGACCATGTGGATCCCAGGACTCTGTTGCACATGCCGAAGGATATTCCGCTGATTGTGCCGAACCGGCGGCATCGTCGCGCGCTGTACTACGATTACCCAGCGCTGCTCGGCGAACTGGGGTTTGGCCGCGTCATCGAACTGGCCCATGGCGAATCCTGGAGCTTTGATGGCGGCGCCGTCGTCGCGGTGCCGTTCTTCGGGGAAGACCCGTGTGATATCGAAATGCCGCGGAACTGCTATTTGATCAGCGATCGTGGCCGCAATACGCTGGTGCATGTAGACAGCGGGCCGACCAACAATGGGAAGTCAGCTGTGAAGGAGGGCGTGATAGACGAATTGGTCCGGCGCTATGGCCCGATCGCGACGGTGTTCGCGTCCCAACAGCAGTTGCAGGAAGTGCGCACCTATGCCGCGCATGCCTGCCTCTCGCACCCGGGGCAGTGGCTGGAATGCGGCGAAAATGGATATTTAACAAACGGGTATCTGGCGCAACTGGCTGCGAGCGCCAAGGCCCGGTTGTTTGTTTCCTATGCGACAGGGGGAGCTGATTGGTATCCCGATCATTTGTCGTTCATGTTCAGCCAGCGCAACCCGGCGCGCACGGCGCTGCTGACCGCGAACTGGGAGCCGCCTGAAAAACTCGGCGAGTTGCTGGCGCCCTATGGGTGCGGCTACCACTACAGCCATGCGCTGGACATCTTCCGTCCGACAGCCGATGGAGGCACAGACATAGCATCGGCTGCCGAGACCCTCGCGCCCTTGTCGCTGTACCGACTCGATTATGGGGATCCGCCGTTCGCGCGTCAGGCGGCCCGGTCGTAGTCGAGGCAACTGACCCGAGATCACTCACAGAGCGTGTGGAGGAGGCACCGCGATGTTAGAGCTCGACCAGCCCCTGCGGTGGTACGCAATCCGCACAAGGTCGCGTCATGAAAAACTGGTCCGGGATCGGCTCGCCGGTTCCGGGGTCGAGCAGTTTCTCCCGACCATCATGCGGTTAAGCCGATGGAAGGACCGCAAGAAAGAAGTGGAACTGCCGTTGTTTGCCGGGTATTGCTTTGCCCGGTTCCAATGGGCAGACAAATTGCGGGTGCTCACGGTGTCGGGAGTCGTGAGTGTAGTCGGCGCGGGCAAGCGGGCTGAGCCAGTCCCGGATGAGGAAATCGACGCCCTTAAAACGCTGATCGCAAGCCCATTCGGATATGATGCGCATCCCTATTTGCATGAGGGGATGGCGGTGGAGGTGATCCGGGGGCCGCTGTCGGGCGTGCGGGGCATCTTGCTTCGCAAGGACAAACGCCATCGTCTCATCATTATGGTGCATCTGATCAAGCAAGCCGCCGCCGTGGAAATCGATGCCGCCGACGTGCTCCCGATTGACGTGACGGTTGAGCACGCACATCCGCCGATCATGAGGCCCATGCCACAGGTTGGCTGAAATGACTCCCTTCGAACACGTCAAAGAGACGATCTTGGCTTCCCCCAAGCGTTGGCTGATCACGGGCGTAGCCGGATTCATCGGCTCAAACCTGCTCGAACTCCTCTTGCAGTGTGGCCAGAACGTCGTCGGGCTGGACAATTTCTCGACCGGACATCGGCGGAATCTTGATGATGTGCACCGCTCGGTCGGCGCGGAGCGCTGGACGAAATTTACCTTGATCGAAGGCGACATTGCTCGCGAGAACGACTGCGCAAAAGCCTGTGCAGGCATCGACTACGTGCTCCACCATGCCGCCCTCGGCTCCGTGCCCCGTTCGATTGCCGACCCTAAAAGTACCCACCGGTCCAACATTGACGGCTTTCTCAATGTGCTGATCGCCGCCAGGGACGCGAAAATCCGGCGATTCGTATACGCGAGCTCCGGCTCTGTCTACGGTGACCACCCGGGGCTTCCCAAGCAAGAAGATGTCGTCGGCAGGCCGTTGTCGCCTTATGCCGTAACCAAGTGCGTGAACGAACTGTATGCTGACGTCTTTAGCAAGACCTACGAGATGGAGTGCATCGGCCTTCGGTATTTCAATGTCTTCGGGCCCAGGCAGAGCCCGGAGGGCCCCTATGCGGCGGTGATCCCGATCTGGATCGGCAATCTGTTGAGCGACAAGCCCTGCGTGATCAACGGCGATGGCCAGACCACGCGCGACTTCTGTTACATTGACAATGCCCTGCAGGCCAACCTCCTGGCTGCCACCACCGGCAACCCTGAGGCGCTGAACACGGTCTACAATATCGCCGTCGGCAACCAGACAAGCCTCTGTGAGTTGTACGCGATGATTCAGGAGAGCTTGCGATCAGTTCGCCCCGAACTTCATGCAGTCGAGCCTCATTTCGGCCCCTTCCGGCCAGGAGATATCCGCCATTCCCAGGCCGATATTTCCAAAGCCAAACGCCTGCTTGGCTATGCCCCAGTCCATGCAGTCGCCCAAGGGCTCGATGCAGCAATTCCCTGGTACTCCACCACCCTATAGAACCTCATCTTCTGACCTTCGCAGCCGTCATGATTCCGTCCTCAAAACGCAGCTAGAGCATGAGATAACAAACAATATTGGCACTAAACATGCGTCAACATATCCTATTGACTTTGAACGCGAAAGTATGCGAAATAATGCCGCGCTAGGCCGTGCAATAGGTCGTTGTTCTGGGGAACTGTACAGGGTAACAAGAGCGGCTTGGCTTTCCATTGACCGCCTGATCGTTGAGACGCTCTGCCCTTAACTCGAAATCAGGAGGTGAAAACTTAGGGCTGGCTAACAACGGGGAACAGAAGGCGTGCAGATTTATTTAGTTATGATGTAAGTCTTTCCACGTCCGCGACACCAAGCCTTCCCCCCCCTAACCATCCAGCCGTAGCACGCACCAGCTCAACTCTCTGACATCACGCCACAAACACTCATCTGGGCATCTGAGGCACACGAAGCCCTCTTGAGTGATAGTGGGGTGATGGGGTGTCTCCAGTGCTCAAGCGTCACCTGAGACTCGTTACGCCAAACAGAGCAAGTAGAATCTAGTAGGTGCTAACAGCAAGCTGGCGGTCGGCGAGTCTAACCGCTGAGCAGCTATTAGCCTGGAAATAGCTTTCGCAATCAGTCAGTTCGATCAGATCCCCGATCTGGCCGCTGTAAGTGACAGGGCGAAGCTACGCCGAGTCAATGCGACCCAAGATCGCCCTTCTCGCCCACCTCGCGACTCGTGACGCAACAGACGCCATGGACGCGATAGACGCTATTGACGCAACCGACGCAATAGACGCAATCGACTATGAAGGTGTCCCGCTTCGAAGACCTCGACTGCTGGCGACAAGCCAGAGAGTTGACCAGGATGACTTATGAGCTGACGAGGAATAGTAAATTCTCAAAGGATTATGGCTTGAAAGATCAGATGCGGCGTGCCAGTGTATCCATCAT
>JACZQN010000119.1 GCA_022545705.1 Nitrospirota bacterium
TCACCCGTTGCATCTCACGGAGCAACGGGTACCCGGGACTCGCCGCTGAGATGTGTTGGCTCAAGACGACACGAGTCCGTCCAGGCTGCTTTGCACCAAGCTCATACCTGATTCCGCCAAGACCGCCTCGATCTGGTCTTGGGGGATCTGTCCCTCCCGCAGCAGACGAAGGCGCCCCACGGTAGTGACAACGGTTGACGGGGGGCCGCCGGGAGCAGGTCCGCCATCGAGGATCAGATCCAGTTGAGCTCCGAAGGCCGCCATGACCTCCGAAGCGGAGCAGGCCGGCGCTGCACCGGAACGATTCGCGCTGGTGCCAGTCACGGGTCCCACATGCCGTAGCAACGTGAGCAGCATCGGATACGCTGGGCACCGCACACCGATCGTACCGGTTCCGGCCGTGAGGCGCCTCGGGAGTCTGCTCAGCGCAGGAAACACGATGGTCAGCGGCCCAGGCCAAAACCGGTCCATGAGGACGGTCGCACCAGGTGTGAGGTCCGACGCGAATGCGGTGAGATGAGCACGGTCGGGAATCAGCACCGGAATCGGCTTTCCTTCCGGACGACCTTTCATCGTGCAGACCCGGCGGACAGCGGTTTCATCCAAGGGACACGCGCCCAACGCATAAAAACTCTCTGTCGGCATCGCGATGACACCTCGCTCGCGCAGGATCTGCGCCGCCTCCGCGAGCAGACCCTCACGCGCCTCGTTCTGAAGGACCCGAAGAGAGACCATTGATGCCCCCAGCCATGCTTGCTCAGGCCCCTGACTGAAGCGCGCGGCTCGCAATGTCAGAGCGGCACGTGCAACCCTGAAAAGCAATCGCGCGCGTCGCCCGGTAGGCCTGTTCCCGAGCCCCCGCCAAGGTTGAACCGAGCCCCGTGACGCCCAACACCCGACCGCCTGCCGTGATGACTTGATCACCCTGTCGTTTCGTCCCCGCGTGAAACAGAAGAACATCCTCGGTGAGGTTCAGATCAGACAATCCTGCGATCTGGGCCCCGGTGGTGTAGGCACCAGGATAGCCGGTGGACGTGAGCACGACACAGACGGCGGCTCGCTCATCCCACTCCACCTGAAGCTGGTCCAAGCGATGCTCGACAACAGCTTCCATCACGTCCACCAAATCGGTCTTCAACAGTGGGAGGATCACCTGTGTCTCCGGATCTCCGCACCGCGCATTGAATTCCAACACATAGGGCTTGCCTTTCACGATCATGAGACCGGCATACAAGACCCCGTGAAACGGACTCCCTGCACGCGACAGCGCCTCAACGATAGGCTGCAGCACCTTGTGCAAGATCGCCGTTCGCAATGCGGGCGTCCCAATTGGCGCGGGGGCATACGCTCCCATCCCACCGGTATTCGGACCGGTGTCCCCATCGCCAACCCGCTTATGATCCTGGGCCGGCAGCATCGGCACCACGGTCTTGCCATCCGTAAACGCCATCACGGTGAGCTCTTCGCCTTCGAGAAACTCTTCGATGACGACCCGCTCGCCAGCTTGGCCAAAGGATTTCTTCTCGAGCATCTCGGTGGCCGCACGACGGGCGTCTTCCAGCGTGTTCGCCACGACGACCCCCTTCCCCTGCGCCAAGCCGTCCGCTTTGACGACGACCGGCAGGGGTTGACGGTCTAGATAGCCAAGGCAAGGCTTGAGCGCGTCGAAGCTCCGGGCGGCCGCGGTTGGAATCCGGTGCCGGAGCATCAGATCTTTGGCGAAGCTCTTGCTGGATTCAACCTGCGCGGCTGCTCGGGTCGGCCCGAAAATCCGCAGCTTCGCCCTTCGAAATTCATCCGCGATCCCAAGCGCCAGCGGCGCCTCGGGTCCCACAACGGTGAGATCAATCCGTTCCGCCCTGGCCAACGCCTTGAGCCCGGCCAGGTCCTCAGCATCGATCGGGACGCACCGCGCGAGTTGCTCAATCCCGGCATTGCCTGGCGCGCAGTAGAGTGCCGTCACGCGCCGGCTCTGCGCGATCTTCCAGGCAAGGGCGTGTTCGCGGCCCCCACTACCGACGAGTAAGATCTTCATCCTCGTACCACGATAGAAAACAGGCAGGGCCGTAGGCCGCCACTCTGGGTGTCAGACACCGAGGGCGGAACCTCGTTCGGAGCACTGAAGAACTTACAGCGGTCGAGAGGGAGACATTAATGGCGGAAGTGTCGCATCCCGGTCAAAATCATCGCCATCTGATGCTCATCGGCGGCCTTGATGACCTCCTGGTCACGAATGGACCCGCCAGGTTGGATCACGGCCGTAATGCCAACCTGAGCCGCGGCATCGAGCCCATCTCGGAAGGGAAAGAACGCGTCCGATGCCATGACGCAACCCTTGACCGGCAAGACCGCCTTCATACCGGCAAGCTTGACTGAATCCACACGGCTCATCTGTCCTGCCCCAATCCCGACTGTCTGCCCGGTCCGTGCATACACAATGGCGTTGGACTTCACGTGCTTGCACACCTTCCAGGCGAAAGCACAGGCAGCATACTCCTCATCAGTGGGGTGACGACTGGTTGGAACAGGCAAAGTCTTCAGGTCGCTGAGGGCGCCGAAATCACGATCCTGAAGAATCAGTCCGCCGACCACCTTCTTCAAATCCTGCCCCTCGCGCGGGGCGAGTCTCAGGTCCCCAACATCAAGGAGCCGTAAATCTTTCTTTCGCTTCAGCTCCACCAAGGCGTCGGCCTCGTACCCCGGCGCCACAACCACCTCCACGAATGTCGCAGTGATTTCTTTGGCCGCGGCGAGATCCACTCGACGATTAAAGGCAATCACGCCGCCAAACGCCGACACCGGATCAGTTTCACGCGCCCGGACATAGGCCTCCACGGGGGTGGCTCCTAACGCGACGCCACAAGGATTGGTGTGCTTGATAATGACGGCGGCAGCTTCATCGAGCTCTTTCACCAGCTCCAGCGCAGCATTGGCGTCAAGGAAGTTGTTATAGGACATCGCCTTCCCGTGCAAGGTGGTCGCACGCGATACGCAAGGCTCTCTGGAGCCAAGCTCTCGGTAGAATGCACTCTGCTGGTGTGGGTTTTCCCCGTACCGGAGCATCTCAACCCGTTCGTACTGTAACGACAGGATGGCTGGGAAGCGAGCGGCCGGTGAGGCATCCCTATGACCTGCAAAGTACGCGGCGATGAGGCTGTCGTAGCGGGCAGTATGCTGAAACACCTTCATGGCCAACTCACGCCTGAGCGCAAGTGGTACCGTCCCCGCCTGGAGGGCCTCCAGCACACGTGGGTAGTCAGTGGGGTCAACCACGACGACCACATCCTCATGATTTTTGGCTGCAGAGCGCAACATGGACGGACCACCGATATCGATCTGTTCAATGGCCTCCTCGATTGTGCAATCGGGCCTGGAGCTCGTCGCTTCGAACGGATACAAGTTCACCACGAGCACATCGATGGGGCCGATCCCGTGCTGTTGCATCTCAGCTTGGTGCTTCGGAACGCTGCGGCGTCCCAGTAGCCCGCCGTGAACCTTTGGGTGGAGGGTCTTCACCCGACCATCCAGAATCTCCGGCGATCCGGTATAGGCGGCCACATCGATCACGACGAGGCCTGCCTCCCGCAACGCCTGCGCGGTCCCACCGGTCGAAAGAATTTCGGCCTCGAGGGCGGCCAATCCTCGGGCCATAGCCACCACGCCAGTTTTATCAGATACACTGATCAGCGCGCGCTTCGGACCACCCATCCTGCTCCTTTTGCGCTTCAGTCGATCTCTCTACCGAAGGGCGCGGGCAGAATAACAAATGCCCCACCGAACTGCAAGGCGAGGACGCGGCGCATGTCAACCCAATTTAGAAATGTCCTCTTTCTCCCCAAGTAGAAATGTCCGGTTTAGGTGATGGGCGTCGCCGCGTGTTGTCCTCGTTCAGGCAGAAGGCGCTTGCGCCAGGGATGATCCCGTGGCGGCGTGACCGACCGCTGAGGGTGGTGGGCCTTTGGGGGAGCCGGAGTGCACGCCGGACGCGCGGTGATGGCCTGATAGTCGAGCGTCCGGCCCTGGTGGGTGATCCGCATCGTCCCGTCCACCCGTTCTTCCACCTGCACGTGCGTGGCCCGGATCGGGTCGTGGATCTGATAGAGGTGCCTGTTGTGCGCCACCGTCCAGTCCCGACGCAGAACCCGTGTCGTCTTGAGACACAGGCTGCAGGCCAGTTCGTGTGCCGACGGACGGGGCCGATGCAGATCGGCCGCCTGCGCGGGTGGGACCGTGAACCGCTGGTTGTAGGCGGGCAGATAGGTCTCCAAGAAGCCGTTCGCCGCCTCCAGGGTCGCACTCCCGGCTAACCGCAGCTCCTTGATCAGCCGATCCTGGAAGGTGGCAAAGAGCCGTTCCACCCGACCCTTGGCCTGCGGCGAGTGGGCATGGATCAGCTCGACCCCCAACTCCGCGAGGCTCCGTTCAAACTGACTGCGCGGCTTGTGGCCTTCCAGTTGCTCGTCCACCGTTGGCTCGGCCGGCGATTTGTAGGTCGTATGCTTGTCCGCGTAGACGGCCAGCGGCAGGCCATACCGCCGCACATAGCGTCCGAAGCTCTCCAGGGCGGGCACCGTGCCTTCATACTCATAGAACCGGGCCCAGACCCGACTGGAGGCATCGTCGATATAAGCCATCAAGACGCACCGGGGCCCGCGCCCTTCCAACCAATCATGGTGGGAGCCGTCCAGCTGCACCAGTTCGCCCACGTGGGCTTTGCGTGCCCGCCACGCCCGATGCGGGCGCTTTCGCCGCCGGAAGTGCGTCACCCCCGCGTCCAGTAACCAGCCGCGCAAGGTCTCCGCCCCGATCGCCATGCCCTCCCGCTCGGCCAACTTCTCCGCCGCCAACGTCGGCCCAAAGTCCCCGTACCGCTGCGTATAGAGCCGGAGGATCTTCGCCTTGATCGGCGCCGCGATCCGCCGGTTCGACGGCTGGCCCCGCCCGCGATGCACCAGCCCCCGGTCCCCCTCACCCCGGACCCGCTCCATCAGACGCCGGACGTGCCGCGTCGTCAGCTGCAACAGCGCACTCGCCTTCACCTGGGTGATCTGCTTCTCCATCGCCTGGCGGATCACATGCACCCGCCGCAGCTCCTTTCCACTCATGATGACCCTGCCCTCTCCGACCATCCGGCCCTCCTTTTGAAGGCCGCCAGTCTACCAAGCAAGAGGACATTTCTATATTGGTGAAAGCGGACATTATCATGTTGGGATTACAGGGCCGGGCAAGGGGCTGGAGCCGGCGATGGGTCGGGGTGTTCAAGGTTGGCTCCCTCATGCTACTAGCCTCCTACGTGACCTCCGGCTTTTCCAATACCTTAACGACCTGCTCCAGGGTTTCCGCGGCCTCGTCCTTGCCGTCTGTCTCGAAGGCGTTCCGCGAATAGCGGAGATGGCCGAGGAGCTGCTTGCGACTATCGGGATCAGGAATAGCGCGCCGAATCCTCTCCGCGATCGTGGCGGGT
>JACZQN010000039.1 GCA_022545705.1 Nitrospirota bacterium
TTGTGAACCGAGTTCCGCCGGAGCAAGTTTGTGGACACAATGCCAGGCAGCGGGGATAAACGCGGGTCGCTCGTCGGTGTTAGATACGTATTAGCGGGACCGACACAATGGGCTGGAGAGCGAGGGAGAGAAACAAAGAGAGACGAATGACCGATGCGGCGATCATGCAGGACGAACAAGGGGATTGCCCAGGTCGTCAATGACTTGAGCAACCCCCTTCGATACAATCCCGGCTTCGGCACCATCTGCCCAATCCCAGGAGCTCCACGCGCATCGATCCGTCCGCGCATTCTAGCCCGGCCCTCTTCCCCGTCATTATTTCGTTCGCGTGGCATCGCTTCCGTTCGGGCTCCGCGACAGACCCCTGACGGAGACGTCGACGACCCCTTGACAGAAGTCCGACGTAGCGATTGCGTGATCGAGGCGAGGCTTACTGATAACTCCTTTGCTTTCGTACAGTTCTGCTGCATTCGTTCAATTCTGTACGGGTGAAAGGGAGCTTAAGAAAAAAGCCCTCAAAGCCGAAGTAGGACATAACGCTATAATGTTGCTCAGTATTTTAGCGTGCTTGATTTTAGAATCAGCTACAGGCAGATAGTGGCATGGTTCATGCTAAATTTCCTGACTGCAAGGCCCGGGCATCGGTACAGGACGTAACACTTTTCGAGCCAAGACGTAGTGAGTATGTCCCGATCAACAAGGGAGGCTCGCATGGAATTACGCAGCAATCCGCGCTATCCTATCCAATGCCCGATTGCGTTCTCAGGCGACGACAATACTATCGGAGAAGGGACAGTCGTCAACCTTTCAACGGGCGGATGGAGGGTAAGGAGCGCCACGCAGCCACGGCCAGGCACCTATTTGGCGCTGCACGTGTTGCTCCCTGACGAAGCCCCACCGATGGAGGTCGACCTGGCGGCGGTTCGATGGGCCTGGGGAAGTGAGTTCGGACTGGAATTCATCCGCATGCGGAGTGAAGAGCAGGAGCGATTGCACCGCTGTGTGAAGACGATTGAGGCCCAGCCAGCTTCCACTGCACCCAAAGATTTTCTCCTTCCCCCACCCCCCCAATGACTCCTCGAGTCTCCCTATCGAATTCTCGGATCAGTAGGGCTTTGAATTCCATTTCGAGCGGATTCCTGCCAACATAACCAAGCCGACCACTCAAGGCTGACACCGAGCCGGTTTCCCCCTCATCGACATACGGCGCTGGGCGTTCATCGCGCCGTGGTGTTCTCCCTTTCTCGAAGTGACATCACCAACCGCTCCCCCCGCCAGCTCCACCGTTGGCTCCCAGCGTAGGTTCGTACGAGAGCCTCTCCTGACCTCATGGGACTGTCCGATCATCATAGAGACCCCGTCCGCTTACAAACGTGCAGGGGTGACTGCTGGGCAGAATCTCGCTATACTGCGAACGGGCAGCACCACGCGCTTGGCACAATGCGGCATCCGATACGTGATCTTGAGGAAGCTCGTCCTGGGGGCTCGCCGTGCTGAAAGATGAGCTGGCAAAGGCATGTGTGACAACCGAGTCCTTTCTATGGGGCGAGGGTCAAGGTTTCACATTGGCTTCCGGGGTCGTCAGCCCGTTTTATGTAGACTGCCGAACGCTCATGGCTTACCCCGCCAGTCGCCACCTCGTCGCCCAATTAGCCTTCGACGTGAGCAAAGATCTCGCTTTTGATTGCATCGGCGGTCTCGAGATCGGCTCCATCTCCATCGCCACCGTGCTTTCGGACTACGCCTACCGCACAGCTCAAAAGGAGTGGCGCACCTTCATCGTGCGTAAGCAACCCAAGGACCATGGGACAGGCAGGCAGATCGAAGGAGCGCCCAAGCCGGGAGACCGGGCGCTGATCGTGGACGATGTGCTGACCAGCGGAGCCTCGGTGATGAAAGCGGTGCAGGTGGCCCGTGAAAGGGGCTTACAGGTCTCTCACGCGCTCGTGATTGTGGATCGCCAGGAGCAGGACGGGCGCACACGCGTCGAGCAGCAGGCCATTACGCTCCTCAGCCTGCTCACGATTGATGATCTGAAAGCCAAACACCTTGAACTGACACGGCGCCCCGTGTGATGCCCCCACTCATGTGCAGCGGAACTCCAGACCCCAGCGCCGCTCCGTAATCATCTCCAGCCCAGCGGCATTCTCCACGAGACGGCTCCGCCCTTGGGTTTCCCCCTCTCGCACCACTGTGTAGCCCTGTGGGCAGCGCTGCCGGAGCAGGGCAAGCGCGTCTTCTCGAAAGGGTGAAAAGAGGTACCCGGTTTCCCCCTTGAAGGGATAGGTCGCAAGCCCCCCCGAGTCATCCGCTCGCACGAGCTTGGCGCCTTCGCTGCAACCGGACATCGCGAGGATCACTGCAAGGAAGACCAGTGGGCAGCGAGCTCTTGACCATTCTTTGAGGGCGGTCGTAAGATGGTAGAGAGTCTGATACCCAGGTTCCATAATTCAACCGCTCTGTACCGATCGCGCGCGCATGATTGAAGGAGGCTGAGCCATGAAACCAACAACATTCATCGCATGCTTTGGCTTGGGGCTGGTGCTGCTGCTAGCCGGAGCCCGTGGCGTCTCCGCGGACCATTCCTTCGTACTCACGGTGCAGCAGCTCAATGCAGGTTTGGCGAAGGCTCCCTCCCCTAGGGAAAAGGGCTTCTTTCTGATTGATGTTCGCTCCCCCCAGGAACATGTTACTGGAGTCATCCCGGGCACGGACATGAATATTGATTTTCGAGAGATGCAGTATCGTCACCAAGAAATCGGCGCCTCCCTGGATGACCACATCGTCGTCTACTGTCAGTCAGGCCACCGAAGCAACATTGCTGCGGAAACGCTGGCTGATCTGGGGTATCAGTACGTCTATAACGTTTACGGCAGTATGAACGCCTGGTTGGATGCTGGCTATCCGATCCAACCGCCAGGGCACTAAGTCCATCGATTCATAAGTTCGATGACGACCCTTCGACAGGCTCAGGGTCATCCCGAGGGAAATCGAGGGACGAACTTATTCCCTCAGGACTTAGTCCCTCGACCGGGCTCGGGACGGTGAGCCCGTCCCTCGACCGGGCTCGGGAGGGAGCATCCGGCGTTGAATTTACGGATTTAAATACGTAACCGTAATTGCGAATCGAAGCACTAAGCACCCAGACACGACAGCCGGCCTGCACGAATGGTATCTACCGTTGCCGGGCCACATCACGGGCTGCGACGCCGATGACAGCGGGGAGCGTGATGTGCTCCACACCGTTCCCGTCCACCAATCGCTGCCACAAGGAAGGATCCCTCCCGGCCTCGCGGACTCCTGGCAGATCCGAGCTAATCAAGAGATCTGACGAAGCACCTCCATCCATAGCCATCGCGTGGGCGATCCCGGGGAGCCCCTCCTGCAGGCACACCGCCAATTCCCACATGGTCACCTCCCCAGCAGTCTTGATCACCACCAGGCTGCCTGCGCGGTCTTCCACCACCACGGTCTGATGCGCCCGCTGCTCGGTTCGACGAACTCTTGGCTTTCCGCTTCGGTCGAGCAACATCAGGGATTGAGCCGCCTCGTGGTAGGCCGGGTCGTCAGGAGAAAAGTGTTCGACGGCAAGGTCCAAGACACGGGCTTTCGGTAGGCCCGTCCCGACCGGTTCAGCCACGAACAGGCCTTTCCACAGAGGATGCCGCTTGGACCCTAACGACCGTCCGTTCTTGAACAACCAGCCCATATAGGAGAAATCCTCCCGAAACAGGCCGGCATTAAAGAGGACGCTTGCGCGAGTGCGTTGTTGCCATTCCTTGATCGTGAGCGGCGCGGGCAAGCCCTCGTCCCGGAAATGGTAGGTTGAAAAGCGGAATCGTTCGGGATCAATTTTCACCATGAACAAGCGGGGCACCTGACCGTCACAGCGGGTTCCCGGATCCCAGGTTGTGACGACCATCCCCTCAGCAAGCTGCTCCCACGAAAGCCCCTGTGCCGAGGCCAAGCCCAGGCTGACCGAGAACATGCCGCAGACTGCGAGCGTGCTGCCAAGCCTCCTCCAGTACCGTGCTCCCCGACGCACAGTCACGCCGACGCGCACAGCGGACCAACGCGAGTCAACGCAGAATCGCATGCAAGGCCTCCGGTAGCGTCGGATAGCGAAACTGAAATCCCATGGATTCGGCTCGCTGGGGGAGAACGCGCTGCCCTGTCAACAGCAACTCCTCCGCCATCTGGCCGAGCATCAGCCTGAGGACAAAGCCAGGGGTGCGAAGCACTGCTGGCCGCCGCACCGCCTGCCCGAGTGCGCGGGCAAACTCCCGGTTCCTGACCGGGTATGGCGCGGTCGCATTCACGGGACCTCGGATCTCCTTGGTGAGGAGGAACACGAGCAGCTCGACCAGATCATGACGGTGAATCCAGGACATCCACTGGATCCCGCGCCCCAGAGCCCCGCCCAAGCCCAGTTTGAACGCCGGCAACATCTTGGCCAGCGCGCCACCCTCCTTCTCCAGCACGATGCCGATACGAGGCAACACGACCCGGACCCCGTGTCGCTCTGCAGCGCGGGCCGCGGCTTCCCACTCTCTGCACAGGCTCGCCAGGAACCCGGTGCCGGAAGCCGAATCCTCCGTGAGTCGTTCCTCGTCGCGCGGTCCGTAGTATCCGATGGCGGAAGCGCTGATCAATAAATCCGGTCTGCGCTGAAGCTTGGGCAACGCCTCAACCAGGGCCATCGTTGCCCCTTCCCGGGTATGCCGTACGCGTTCTTTAGTGTGAGCACTCCAGCGTCTGTCCGCGATCGGCGCGCCGGCCAAATTGATCACGGCGTCGCTGCCGTCCAAGGCTGCTGCCCATTCGCCTGCTGGCTCCCGATACCCCCGCCAGCCCACCGACTGAACGCGAGGACCAAGCCGGATCCGGGCGGTAGCCGGATCGCGGGTGAGGACCGTCACCGAATGTCCGATCTCGAGGAGGCGCTGGCACAGCGGCCGCCCGATGAACCCTGTCCCGCCGGTTACGACGATGCGCATCACTTGCTTCCCCAGACAAGAGACCATTCAGCACGGGGTGACGAAAACTGAACCGCTCTACCCGACGCCGAGAACCTTTGCCGCTTTCTTCACATCGCGCGTGTTCACCCAAAAGAGAGCGCCATAACGGCCCTGGCCCGCGACAACAGCATCGATGGCCGTGACATTGATGTTAGCCTCGGCGAGCTTCGCCATCAGCTTCGCCACGGCGCCAGGCCGATCATCCCCATCCACAAGAAAGCAGGTTTTCGGTCCCTGGACCTTCAGCTTGGCCTGTCTCGCCACGGTCTTAAATAAGGACGGATCTTCCGGAACAAAGTCGACCTGGGCTCGGCGATTCCGTGGAAACCCTGAAAAGGCTAAGAGATTCACGCCCGAGTTACGAAGCGCCTCGAGCATTCGGGCTCCTTCACCTGGCTTATCCGGTACCTGAACTTTGAAGTATTGAGCAGTACGAATTGTGTCCATATGATAACCTCCCTCACCCACTGGTTATCTGACGGGTGCCTTGCGGTTGGTAAGGATTGCTACGAAACCCTTGCTCGTGCTCTATTCTATCCCCCGGTGCCTACTTCATCAATGAGAAGAAGGGGGGGGCAGGGAGAGCATTGAGCGGGGTCGGGCACACGGGCATGACGCGAGCCGGCAGCCGAGGATTGATCAGGCCCGTCACTCAGCACTCAACCCGCTGAATTACTGGACCGGCCATCAAGCGGAGGTGGTAAGGAACAACCAGGATCTCATGTTGATTGGCGAGACCGATCGGTTACCCGCCGAAGGGGAGGACTGTGGGCGGCAGGACGGAGGCGGTGGGACCGACGAGATTGGAGAACATCAGGGTCGCTCCCACGACCCAATCAATGAACGGCCGTGGGTAGATGCCCAGGATGATCGTCCCGGCGAGGCCGACATAGACGACAGCCGTCATTGGCCCTGAAATCCTCAGAGGCGATGGATCGACCGGCTCGTTAATGTACATTTTCTTGACGATGACCAGATAGTAATACAGTGCGATGACGACGTTGATCAGGCCCACCACGATCAGTGTGTACAGCCCCTCATCGATAGCCGCGAGGAAGATGTAAATCTTGCCGATGAACCCCGCCAGCGGGGGCACCCCGGCCAGCGAGAGCAGGAAGACCAGCATGGCAAAAGCAAGGAACGGGGACCGCCGATTCAGGCCGCTGTAGTCTTCGATCTCATCGCTCCGGATCACATTGCCGACCGCGATGACCACCGCGAACGCACCCAGATTCGCGAAGAGGTAGGTCAACAGGTAAAACAACATCGCGTCACTGCCCATTTTGGTCCCGGCGGCCAACCCGATCAGCACGTTGCCGATCTGCGCGATCCCTGAATAGGCCAGCAGTCGCTTGATGTTTCGCTGGGCAATGGCCACGATATTGCCATACGTCATGGACAGGATCGAAACCGCGACCAATAACACCACCCACGCCGGCTTGAAGGTAGCCAGCGAGACAAAGAGCATCCTCAAGAGGATCGCGAAGGCCGCCACTTTGGGTGCAATCGAGAGAAAGGCCGTGATCGGCGTCGGAGCCCCGTGGTAAGTATCGGGAATCCACGCATGGAACGGCACCGCGCCGATCTTGAATCCCAGCGCGGCGAAGATCAGCAGAAAACCGATGACCAAGCCCGGCGTGGCTGAGGCCGACGCGATGTCCGAAAACACAATCTTCCCGGTTTCCCCATACACAAGGCTGATCCCGTACGCCAAGAGTCCAGCCGCAAATATCCCGAGTATGAAAAACTTGAGGCCTGCCTCATTCGAGGCCAGATCCTGGCGGAGGTACGCCACGAGCACGTAGAAGCCGAACGTGGAGAACTCGACGGTGATGAAGACTGACAAGAGATCGTTCGCCGAGGACATGAACATCATGCCCAGCGCCGACATCAACACGAGGAAATAGTATTCACCTCTGAAGAAGCGGAATCGCCGCACGTAGTCCATTGAAGCGAGGATGACTAGGAGTGTGGTTCCCACGATCAAGATCTTGAAAAAGATCGCCAGCCGATCCACGACGAACATGTGCTTGAACAGGGTTCCACTGATCCCTGCAAGGTCGAACCAGAAGAGGGTGACCAGCACCACTGCTAACCCGCCGACGCTGAGATAGGCTAATCGGTCCTTCCGAAGCTGCGGCCAAACGAAATCCACCGCCAGGACCACGCACAACCAGGTGGTCAAGAGGATTTCCGGCAGCAGCAGGAGCAGGTCCGCCCCCGACATGGTCAGGGTAAACTTCACGGCATCACCCCCCCGCTGTGCTGGGAGATCAACGGTGCGACCTCTGTGATGCGGGCAATCAGCGGCTCCACGCCGCTCCGGATCACATCATAGACATGGCCGGGGAAAATACCGAATGAGATAGTGCACGCGATCATGAGCAGTAACGGGAGCCGGTCGACCACTGTCACTGCATCGTGGGAATGGCTGTACTTTTCCTCCATCGGGCCGTAAAACACCCCCCGCATCATGCGGAAGAGGTATCCCGTAGTCAGCACGATCCCAACTACCGCGACGAGCACTTGGAAGGGATACTTGTTCCAGCTCCCGACAAGAATCATGATCTCGGCGATGAAATTGACCGTGCCTGGCATGCCGATGGAGGCCACGCAGGCCACCAGGAAGCAGCCCGTGACAAACGGCATCCGGTTCACCAGTCCTCCGAGCGAGGCAATCTCGCGCGTGTGGGTCTGGTCATACACCCACCCCGCCATGGCGAACAACATCCCGGTGGCCAGCGCGTGGGCAAACATATAGAGCACCGCGCCGGTCAAGCTGATATAGTCCAGCGCCGCCATGCCGAGGAACACGTATCCCATGTGACTGGAGCTGGAATACCCGATCACGTATTTCGTGTCCTTGGCATAGTACGCCACCAAGCCGCCATAGATGATGCTGAAAATGCAGAGCACGGCCGCGATCGGCATGAGCTCTCGCGTCGTATCCGGCATGATCTCGTAGAGGATTCGGATGATCGAGAAGTGCCCCAGCTTCATCAGCACGCCCGCGTGCAGCATGCTCGTCGCCGCTGGCGCTGCCGCGTGCCCGACGGGCGACCAGGAATGCAGCGGCCAGATCGGCGCGATGGAGGCAAACCCGAAGAAGACCAGCAGCCAGATGACCCAGGCCAGCGAGCCGGACAACTCGGCGTGCTCCCGCAGAACCAGAATGTCGAACGTGTGGAGGCCTGAGAACTTATAGATTAACAGGATGCCCATCAGCGCGAAGACGGCCCCCGCCGAGAGGAACAGCGTTAGCTTCATCGCGGCATATTCTTTACTGTTCGCGGCGAAATTGAAGATGAACGACACCGAGTCGCGCTTCTTCATCTGGGCAGGGTCCGTCATCTCCAAATAACCTTGGGTGTGGCTCCCCCACACCCCAAGCAGCAAGTACATCGGGATGACCGACATCTCGTAGAAAAAGTACAGAAAGAACAGGTCCAGCGACATGAACACGCCCATCGTCGCGGCACCAAGGATCAACAAGAAAATGTAGAATTCCTTGGTGCGGTCCTTGATGTGCCAGGAGACGAAAATTCCCGCAAACAATAAGATTGTACATGCCAGGACCAAGGGGGTCCCGATGCCATCCACGCCGAGGTAGAACGCGATCCCCAGCTCCTTCGACCACTCAAACCGTTGGACAAACTGAAAGCCGCCCTTGGCCGTATCGTACGCGAAAAACACGTACCAGGAGCCGAGGAACGAGACGAACGCGGCGGTCGCGGCGGTCAGCCGAACCTGAAGCGCCCTCCTGTTGGGAACAAACATCAGCGCGATCACTCCCGCAAATGGCGCAAACAGAATGATCAGGAGGCTATACTCCGCCACCGTTACTCCTCCACGACTTCGGCTCGGGCCAGAGGCCGCGCGGCGACTGCCGTAGGCGTCGAGCCGCGCTCCAACCGTTCGACCACGGCCTGAACTGAACCGTTCATGATCCGGAGAAAAGGCGCCGGATAGAGGCCGATCCAGAAAATCATGACGCAGAGGGACAGGCAGATGAGCCGCTCCCGCGCGTTCAGGTCCACGATGGCTCGGTTGAGGCCTTGGGCCAGCGGCCCGAACATCGCGCGCTCGTAGTACCACAGAAGATACGCAGCCCCGAAGATGACGCCGAGCACGCCCACGGCTCCGTAGAACCAGTGCGCCTTAAAAGCCCCCAGCAAGATCAAAAACTCCCCGACGAATCCGTTCGTCCCGGGCAACCCGATTGAGGCGAGTCCGATGATCAGGAAAAACGTCGCCAGTAACGGCACCTGTCTGGCGAGTCCGCCTAACGCGGACAGATGGGTACTCTGGCACCTGGAGTACAGGAACCCGGCGACAAAGAACAGCCCGGCAGTGGTAAAGCCTAGATTGATCATGGTGAGGAGGCTGCCCTGCAAGCCCTGAAAATTCAGCGCGAACAGACCCAGCACGCAGAATCCCAAATGGCCGATGCTGCTGAACGCCAGCAACCGACGCAGGTCCGGCTGGATGAGCGCCACGACCGACCCATACACGATCGCGAGCAACGCGAGGGTCATCAGCACCAAGACGACGACACTGTTCGTCGACGCGTCAGGAAGCAGCGGAAGGCTGAACCGGATGAACCCATAGGTCCCGAGTTTGATTCCAGCGAGGACAACCGCCATCCCGAACGGGCCCTCACCAAGCACATCCGGCAGCCAGGTGTGGAACGGGAAGAGCGGCGCCTTGAACGCAAATCCGAGAAACATGAGCCAGAAGATCAGCAGCTGCCGGTCAGGAGGAATGGGCGCGTTCAAGAGGTGGAGAAAGTCAAAGGTATAGGACGGCTCGATCCCATACCTGACAGCCCACTCGTGGTAATTTAAATCGAGCAGCAAGATGCCGAGCAGCATAAACACGCTGCCCAACAGCGTATAGAGCACGTATTTGAGCGCAGCGTGCTCGCGTTCGCCGCCTGTGCCCCACAGTTTGATGAGAAAGTAGCTCGGGATCAGCATCAACTCCCAGAAGACAAAAAACAGGATCAGGTCGATCGAAACGAAGATCCCCACGATCGTGGTCTCCAGGGCCAGCAGCGCCATGTAGTACTCTTTCACCTGTCCGCGAACCGTGTCCCAGGAATAGAGGACGATCAGGATCGTCAAGAACGCGGTCAGGCCGACAAAGAGGACGCTGATGCCGTCCACCGCAAGGTGATAACTGATCCCGAGCGGCGGGATCCACTGGTGATGCTCGGTAAACTGCATCGCGGCGGAATCCGGCACAAAGCTTCGCAGCACCACTACGGCGAGCCCCATCTCCAGCACCACAATCGCCAAGGCGAGCCTCTTGATCAGATCCCCGTCTTCCAGCAGCCAGAGCACGAGCGCCCCGCCAAGCGGCAGGAACACCAGGAGCGTCAGAATCGGAAAACCGAAGGTCAATTCCTGCAGCATGGGTTCGTCTCTTTCACACACCCGTCCTGCATCGCCCTGCTCGACTCGGACGGCCCGGTCTACCAGAGTAGGATCAAATGCAAGAGAATAAACAGCCCCGCAACGATGATCGCCGCATAGTGATGCACCATCCCGGTCTGAAGCCTCCGCCAGGAGCGCGCCGTAAGGTGATTGGCGTATCCCAGGACGTTGATGGATCCGTAGATGATATATTTCTCCATCCACGTGCTGAGGGCGGACCCACCTTGGGTCATCCCACCCACGCCGCGCACCAGGCCGTCGATCACGGTCCGGTCAAACCAATCCCAGATCCTTCCCACTCGCTTGGCAGGCTCAACAAATGCCGCATCATAGGCCTCATCGATGTAGTATTTGTTGAACAGGGTCCGGTACGCGGCCGGCGCACGCGCGGCCCATTGCGAGGCGGCCTCGGGCCTAGCGCTGTAGAGAAAATGGGCCAGCCCCCAGCCGGCCAACGCAATCACCGTGGCCACGACCATCAGGAGTACGATCGGATGGGTTGCGCCTTGATGCGCCGCCCCACTCAGGACCCCAACAGTCACCGGATCGAGAAAATGATGGAACCAGCCTTCTTCTGGGGGCACCCCGGGAAACCCGCCGATAACGGAGAGCACGGCAAGCACCAGCAGCGGTTTGATCATGATCCCAGGAGACTCGTGGATATGTCCGGCCACGTGAGGCTCGACCCGTGACTGCCCGTAGAAGGTGAGGTAGGTGAGGCGGAACATGTAGAAGGAGGTCAACAGAGCTCCAAGAACCGCCATCGCGTACAATGCGTAGTGGCCGTGGGTAAACGCGTGCGCCATGATTTCATCCTTGCTCCAGAAGCCGGCGAGCGGAAAGATTCCGGCGATGGCCAGAGTCCCCACCAGGAACAGCGCATGGGTCATCGGAATCCTCGCTTTCAGCCCTCCCATCTTCCGGATGTCCTGTTCACCAGACAGCGCGTGGATCACGGAGCCGGCTGCGAGGAACAGCAGGGCCTTGAAGAAGGCGTGGGTCATCAGATGGAAGATTGCGGCTGTGTACGCCCCGATGCCGCAGGCCAGGAACATGTAGCCGAGCTGGCTCACCGTCGAATAGGCCAAGACGCGCTTAATGTCGTTCTGCACCAATCCGATCGTCGCTGCAAACAATGCTGTGATTCCCCCCACCCAGGCGACGGTGGTCATGGCAACCGGCGCCATGTCAAAAATCGCGTGATTCCGCACGATCATGTAGACCCCTGCCGTCACCATCGTCGCAGCATGGATCAAGGCACTCACCGGCGTCGGTCCCTCCATCGCATCCGGCAGCCACGTGTAGAGGGGAACTTGCGCTGACTTTCCCACCGCGCCGATCAACAAGCAGAGAGCGATGGCCGTGGCTGTGGCTGTCGAAAGTTCTCCGGCCCGGGCGAACACCTCGGTATAGTCCAGCGTCCCGAAGTTCACGAAGACGAGAAAGATCGCCAGCAGGAACCCGGCATCGCCGATTCGATTCATCACGAATGCCTTCGTCGCTGCCTTCGCCGCAGACACCCGGTCGTAGTAGTACCCGATCAGGAGATAGGAACAGAGCCCCACGCCCTCCCAGCCGATGAAGAGCACCAGGTAGTTATTCCCCATGACCAAGAGCAGCATCGAGACCATGAAGAGGTTCATGTACGTGAAAAAGCGCGTAAAGCCTTCTTCACCGTGCATGTACCCGATCGAATACAGATGGATCAGGAGCCCGACGCCCGTGACGACAAGGAGCATGACGCAGGTGAGCGGATCAATGAGGAAGGCCAGATTGACCACCAGATCGCCGCCGAAGATCCAGGTGTAGGCGACGACCTCACGCGTGATGCCGGTCCGCAACGTGGTCGCGAACACAGCCACTGAGCAGAGAAACGACAACCCGACCGACCCACAGGCCAATCGGTAGGCGACATGGTGGGAGTAACGGTGCCCCGCCAGACCGTTTATCAGAACGGCCAGGAGCGGAAACACAGGGATGAGGATGACTAGCAGGTCGTACAACTTACCACTTCAACAGGTTGATCTCGTCCACGTTCGTCGAGATCTTCCCCCGGAACACGACGATGATGATGGCTAATCCCACAGCCGCTTCGCCAGCCGCAATCGCGATGACGAAAAGAGCCACGATTTGGCCGGTCATAGACTCTAGGTAATGGGAAAAGGCCACCAAATTAACGTTGGCCGCGTTCAACATGATCTCAATAGCCATGAGAACGATGATGAAGTTCCGCCGGATCAAGACCCCGATCAGGCCGGTCACAAACAGCACGGCGCTCACGGCCACGTATGCGGAGAGAGGAACCATATAGTTCAGTGATGAGTGATGAGTGATGCGTGATGAGTGGTAGGCATGGAGTGACTCGTGCCTACCGACCCTGATGATCTATGACTCATCAGGCTGAACGCATCACGACGAACGGTTACTCCGGCTCGACATCAACCGCAGTCGGAGTTTTGGCCAGGACAATGGCCCCGATAATCGCCCCCAACAGAAACACGCCCACGATTTCAAACTGCAGCAAGTATTCGTTGAATATCGTAATGCCGATCGCATAACTGCCCCCATCCTGGAGCACCGCTTCCACTGGAGCGTGACCCTTGGCGCCCTGGAACGGCGACCGCAACGCCATCAACAAGAGCCCGCCGCAGATTGCGGCGGCAGCGACCAGGATCACGGCATATCGGTGATGTAGAACCCGCTCGTCGGTCTTGAGATTAAGCAGCATCAACACGAACAGATACAGGACCACAATCGCGCCGGCGTAGACGATGATTTGAATGACGAACAAGAATTCAGCGTTGAGGAGCAAGAACAGCCCCGCGACGTGCAGCAGAAGCGTCAGCAACGCAAGTCCGCAGTGGACGGGGTTTGGTAGCGCAACGGTGAGGACTCCCGCCAGTATACTTACCAGCGAGAAGTACGAAAAAAATACAGGAACCATGCAGTCTTAGTTTTTGGATTTGAGGACGGGCTCGGGGAAGAAATAGCGGTACTCGCGGCTCCTCTGATCGTCCTTTTCCTGGTTATGGGCGATCAAGTACTTCTTGGCGTCCTCGAGATAGCGATCGCCGATTTCATTGAGCCGCTTCTTGTCAAAGAGGAGAGTTCGCTTGTCATGGGTCGAGTACTCGTACATTTTCGTCATCGCCAGGGCATTGACCGGGCAGGCTTCCACGCAGTACCCGCAAAAGACACACTTGGTAATATCAATGTAGAACTCACTGGCGTACCGTTCCAGGGGAAGGTTTTTGTCTTCTGCGCTCACGACCTTAATGCAATGCGAGGGACACGCAACCTCGCAGAGATCACACCCCACGCATCGTTCCACCCCATCATCGTAGCGCAACAGCCCCAAAGCTCCCCGGTGCGCATCGGGGATGGTCCGCTGCTCGCGAGGATACTGAAAAGTGATCGGCCGGTGAAACATGTGCTTGAAGGTCACCTTCATCGCATCCCAGATCTCGTCGAACAGAGCCGCATGCAAGAGCTTCTTCGTCAACAGGCCAATGCGCATGATCCTCTCCTGAACGGTCGCGCTGTTTTCCAGGGACCCGCGAACTGAGATTTCCTCTTAGACCTTTTCAATCGTGACTCGGGCTAACTTGAAATAGGGCACTCCGGTGATGGAATCGATTTCGACCGGCATGAGATCCTTCACCGCGGGGTCGTTGAAATGCTCCGGGAAGAAGCAGCTCTTGGGCAGGACGGAACGGTCGCCCTCCACACCCAACTCCAAGGCGCCGCATTCCGACGTGACCCGCACGCGGGCGCCGTCTGCGAGGCCCATGCGCTCCATATCTTCGACGCTCATGTGCAACCGGCCGCTGTTCGGAGAAATGTTGACCAGGCCTGAGGCCTGCGTAGACAACTTTCCCGAGTGATAGAGCAGTTGACCCATGATCAGGCCAAAGGGACGCTGGCCGTTCTCAGAGCCGGAAGGCTCCTGGCTGCGCCGATAGCGGGTCCCCACCTCAACCTTGTACCCATTGGCCAGGTACGACTCCGGAGTCGGCTCGACTTTTCGCGGCTGCCCGAGATTGTAGTAGCCAGGCACGAGCTTCATGATCTCGGTCTGGATATCCTGAGACGACTCATACTCCATCGAAAAGCCAAGGCCCCCAGCGATCGCAACCATCACGTGCCAATCAGGCAGGCTCTCCCCGATCGGTTCCATGCTCTTTCGGATGCGTTGAACCTTCCCTTCCTGATTGGTCAAGGTTCCGTCTTTCTCGGCAAACGTGCACGCCGGCAACACAAAATGGGCGAGCTGAGCCGTCTCGGTCAGAAACGGATCCTGACAGATCAAGAGCTCCAGCCGCTCCAGGGCCGCCCGGACCCCCAGTGAGGCTGGGAACGTTGCCAATGGATTCTCGCCGAGTACGTAGAGGGCCTTGATCTCACCGCTCCGGCAACGCGCCACAATATCCATGAGGTTGGCTTCACTGCCCTTGGCGGGGAGCTCGACTCCCCAAGCCTTGGCAAACTTCGCGCGCGCTGCCTCGTCTTCGAAACGGGCCTGACCGGGCAGGAACTCAGACGCGGCGCCCATGTCCACCGCCCCCTGCTCGTTCGGCTCCTCGGTGACGGTGTTAATCCCGCATCCAGGACGGCCCAGTTTGCCCGTGACCCAGGCCAGATCGACAAGGGTCAGCACATGGTGATAGCCGCCGGGTCGCCGCACGATGCCTTCCCCGCAGATGATGACCGCGCGCGGCGCCTCCGCAAAGACCGCCGCCGCTTCATTGATCTGATCCACGGCCACGCCCGTTTGCTTAGCAATCGAAGCCAGGGAAAACCCGGCGACCGCCTGCTTCAGCGCCGCGAACGCTTCGGGGTGTTTGCCGGTGGCCTCCGCGTCAATGAGGTCCTGCTCGAGAACGGACTTGACCAGGCCCTGAACGAACAGCCCTTCGGTGCCAGGCTTCACCAGCAACGGGTGGGAAGCCAACTTCGCGCTGTTGGTTTGTGCCGAGTCCACCACAATCAACTGGGATCTATACACCCGAAGCGATTCCTTCACCCGCAGGCTTGCGACCGGATTGGTTTCGGTCATGTTTGAGCCGACGAGCAGAATGACCTTAGCCTTGGTGATGTCTACTGAGTCGTTCATCATCCGACCGATCCCCAACGCATGCTGCATCGCGCGGACAAAGTTGAGATGCCCATACCGTGAGCTGCTATCAAGCTGGTTGGTCCCAATCGCCGCACGCATGAGCTTCTGAAAGATATAGAGCTCTTCGTTGCTGCACCTGGCTGTGATCAGTCCAGCAATCGCCTGCGGGCCGTGCTTCGCCTTGATGTCCGCCAAGCGCGTCACGAGGGAATCGATCGTGTCCAGCCAGGGGGTCTCCACCAGCTTCCCGTTCTGGCGCACCAGCGGCTGCTGGAGGCGCATCTGGCTGTCGATGAACTGGAATCCAAACCGTCCGCGCACGCACAGACCGCCGTGTCCTACCGCCGTATCAGCCCGGTCGCCCCACTTGTTCTTCCACGACAGCGGCGAGGTGACGCGGACGACCTCATTGTCTTTCATTTCGATGTACATCTGGCAGCCGTCGCCGCAGTAGTTGCACGTCGTCGTGGTCTTCTTGAGCTGCCATGGCTTGTAGAGGTACTTGGAGTACTTATTTGTGATCGCACCGACCGGACAGACCGCCAGGCAATCGCCGCAAAACTCGCACGACAGCGCGGTGTCCCCTTTCGCAACCACCTGCGTGAATCCGTCCTTCTTCAGAAACTGCAGAGCGTCGATCATCTGCACGTCTTTACAGATATTGATGCACTCGCCGCAGACGATGCAGCGGTTCATATTGAAGTCCAGGACGAGGCTCCGGGTGTCTTCTGGAATCAATTTCTGCTTGGCGTTGGCCAAATTGGTCACCTGGTGCTGGAAAGCCATGTCCTGAAGTTCGCAATGCCCGTCCGCGTCGCAGACCGGACAGTCCAACGGGTGTACGGAGAGATGCTTCTCGACCGCCTTCTTTCTGGCCTGAAACAGATCCTCGCCCTCGGTCCGGACCACCATCCCGGCCGCCGCTTTCGCGGTGCAGGAGCGCACCGGCGCCTTTTTCCCCTCGACCATGACGAGACACATGCCGCAGGACCCAAAGGGATCAAACGTGTAGTGGTAGCACATCGCGGCGACGATCTTACCGGTATCGGAGATCACATCGTACAGCGAGACCCCGTCTTTCGCCGTCACGGTGTGTCCGTCGATGGAGAGCTCAATGGTAGCGGCTTCGACGTCAGAAGTGGTCACCGGTTTCAATGCCATTGTTGTTCCCTCTTACCTGTTCGCTTTGCCCTTTGCCCTTTTACCTTTTCCCTTTATCTGTCGCACTCGCCCATGACGATATCGTAGGTCCCGAAGATCGTCACCGCGTCTGCGATCATGTAGCCACGCGACATATGATCGAACGCCCCCATGTGGATGAAGGACGGGGCGCGGATCTTCAGCCGGTAGGGTTTCCCCCCTCCCGTGCTGACGATGTAGAAGCCGAGTTCGCCCTTGTGGGCCTCCGTCCCGCAATAGATCTCCCCGGGCGGCGCATCGAACCCGTGCGAAAACAGCTTAAACTGCTGGATCATCGACTCCAGATTCGTAAACACCCGCTCCTTTGGGGGGAGGGTGACGCTCGGCACGTCCGCCATGATCGGACCTTCGGCAGGAACTTGATCCAAACATTGACGGATGATCTTCAGACTCTCCCGCATTTCCTCCACGCGAATCCAATACCGATCGTAGGTATCCCCGTTCTTCCCCACCGGCACGCTGAACTCGCACTTCGGGTACGCTGCATAGCTCTCGTATTTCCGAAGATCGTAATCCACCCCAGACCCCCGCAAGGTGGGACCGCTGAGCCCGAAGCTGATCGCGTCTTCCCCGGAGATAACAGCCACACCCTTGGTCCGGGAGAGCCAGATGCGGTTCTTCTCGAGAAAGACCACGTACTCATCAATCTTCGGTGGGAAATAGTCCAGGAATTTGCGAAGCTTCTGCACCAGCGAGGGCGTGAGATCCCGCTCGACTCCGCCAATCCGATACCAGCTCGTGGTGAGCCGAGCGCCGCACAACTCATCAAACCAGTCCAGCAAAATCTCGCGATCTCTGAATGTATAGAAGAAGACGGTCATTGCCCCGATGTCCAGCGCCTGGGTTCCGAGCCAGAACTGGTGTCCGATGATCCGCTGGACTTCCCCGACGATGGTGCGGAGATAGTCGGCACGCTCGGGGACTGTAATATTCATTAACTTCTCAACCGCCCGACAATATGCAAAGTTGTTGTACATCGCACAGACGTAGTCCAGACGATCGGTGTGCGGAATGAACTGATGATAGGTCCCGTCTTCAGCGAGCTTCTCAACTCCCCGGTGGAGAAACCCCATGACCGGTGTGGACTTGACAATCCGCTCTCCTTCCAACTCCAGAATGACCTTCAACACCCCATGCGTACTGGGATGCTGCGGGCCCATGTTGAGCAGCAATTCCTCAGTCCTGAGGGTCGGCAGCGACTCACTCTCTGGGTGCTCAGGGTCCACCCGATAGACGGAGGTTCGCTGATCTTCAAGGGGCTGGCTCTTAGCGATATCCCTCACAATGCTTACCGTGCCGTTTCGTTCAGAAATTCAAACGTGTCCCGCCACCCTTTCCCCTGCAGCGGAAAATCCTTCCTCAACGGGTAGCCCTCGTTGTAGTCATCAGGAAGCAGGATACGCCGTAGATCCCCGTGATTCCGAAACCGGATGCCCATCATGTCATACACTTCGCGCTCCATGAAATCCGCACCTTTCCAGATATCCGTGAGCGAGTCAACGACAGGGTCAGATTCAGGGATCCGCGTCTTCAGTCGGATCCGCTGACGTCTCCGAATGGAATAGAATTCGTACACCACTTCAAAGCGTTCTTCATCGTCCGGCCAATCCACGGAGCTGACATGGACAATATAGTCGAATTCAAGTTCTGGTTCGTCATGGAGAAACCGGGCCACCTCATGCAACGAGCCCCGCTTGACGATGATAGCCAGATCCTCCCGCCATTCCACGGCCTTTTCAAAACCATTCGGGAAGAGGCGCTGGATGGTCTCGGCTACCGGATGCATGGCGGCGTTACGCCTTCACCTGTTCGGGCTGCTTCAGAAAGACTCGCTTTTGCATGATCCGCTCTTGGAGCTTCAGGACACCGTCGAATAAGGCTTCGGGAGTCGGCGGACATCCGGGGACATAAATGTCCACAGGCACAAACCGGTCGACGCCCTGGACCACGCTATAGCTGTCATAGATATTGCCCGACGTGGCACATGAGCCCATCGCAATCACATATTTCGGCTCAGGCATCTGGTCGTAGATCTTCCGAATCACCGGGGCCATCCGGCGGCAGACCGTGCCGGCGACGATCATCAAGTCGGACTGGCGGGGAGAAGCCCGAAAGATGCCAGCACCGTAGCGATCCATGTCGTAACGCGAGGACACAGCAGCGATCATCTCGATCGCGCAGCAGGCTAATCCGAACGTCATCGGCCAAAGTGAGCCCTTGCGGGCCCAGTTGACCACCTTCTCGACCGTGGTCGTAATTACGTCCAGCTCCCCATCCTTTTCATGACGTCCGATCTGCAGAAGCCCCATCTCTTAACACCCGTGATTCGTGAACCGTGAAGCGTTAATCGCCACAGAGGTTTGTCTCGCCAATCCGTTCCACGTTTATCGTTTCACGATTGACGGTGAACGGATCACGGCCCTCGTGTTCAGTCCCATTCCAAGGCTCCCTTGCGCCAGGCGTACGCATACGCCATCAGGAAAAGCCCAATGAACACCAACATTTCAAGGAGCCCGATCAGACCAATATCCGAAAACGCGACC
>JACZQN010000005.1 GCA_022545705.1 Nitrospirota bacterium
GACGCGGTGTTGCCGCCCTACTCCGGCCTGGGGCTGTACGGCGGCATCATCGGCGCCGCGATAGGGATCTGGATCTTCGTGCGCGGCAAGGACGTCTCCATCTCTCGCGCGCTGGACGTGGTCGTGCCGGGCACCCTCCTTGCGCAGGGTATCGCTCGCTGGGGCAACTTCTTCAACCAGGAGCTCTACGGTCCACCCACGGATCTGCCCTGGGGCATCACCATCGCGGCGGAGAATCGCCTGCCCCAGTACGCAGAGTTGATCGAACACGGGGTGAACGGCTTCCTCGTTGACCCGGATGAAGGAGATCTTGCGGGAGCGCTGATCGGAGTGCTGTCCGACCCAGGACTCAAGCGGGACATTGCTCGGAGAAACCGGGATCTGGTCGTGAAGATCAGCGATCAGGATCAAGAGATGTCACGCATGGAGAGTTGGTATTTCAAGCTGGCCGCGGCAAGCTCCAACGGAGGACCGGCCGATTAGGATGATATACTTACTGACGCTCGCGATCTGGCAAACCTGCGGACGCACACCGGTTGCGTAGGCTGGGGAGGGGCGCACCACCATGAGGCCTAAGCGTGCATTGATCACCGGAATCACGGGCCAGGATGGGTCGTTTCTGACCGAACTGTTGCTATCGAAAGGGTACGAGGTGTACGGCGTCATCCGGCGAGCCAGCACGTTCAACACGGATCGGATTGATCACTTGTACGCGGATCCTCATGAAGAGGGCGCCCGCCTGCGACTGATCTATGGAGATCTCGCCGACGGAAGCTCGTTGAATAAGATGATTCGCACCATTGAGCCGGACGAGATCTACAACCTGGGAGCCCAGAGCCACGTCCGAGTCAGCTTCGATATTCCGGAATACACGGCTGAAGTAACCGGCTTGGGGACCATTCGGTTGTTGGAGGGAATCCGGGAGACAGGCCTGACACCTCGTTTCTATCAGGCCTCCAGCAGCGAGCTGTTTGGCAACACGACCGAAGCGCCGCAGAACGAACGGACCAAGTTCTACCCGCGCAGTCCCTACGCGGCTGCCAAGGCCTACGCCTACTACATGACCGTGAACTACCGGGAGGCCTATGGGCTGTATGCCTGCAACGGGATTCTTTTCAACCATGAGTCGCCGCGGCGGGGAGAGACCTTCGTGACCAGGAAGATCACGCGCGCGCTCGCGAACATTAAGCACGGGCGGCAGCGCGAGCTATTCTTGGGGAATCTCGAGGCCCGGCGTGACTGGGGGTATGCGGGGGATTACGTGGAAGCCATGTGGCTGATGATGCAACAGCCTGAGCCTGACGATTATGTCATCGCGACTGGAGAGACTCATACTGTCAGGGAATTCCTCGATGAAGCATTCGGCTATGCAGGATTGGATTGGCATGAGTTTGTGAAGAAAGATCCTCACTACCTGCGGCCGGCTGAAGTAGACCGGTTGCAAGGGGATGCGAGCAAGGCCAGGGAACGCCTGGGATGGAAGCCGCGAGTCGGGTTCAAGCAGCTCGTGAAAATGATGGTGGATGCCGATATGGCAAGAGTGAAGCAAGAAATCGAGGGCACCGGAAAGTAATGAGCTCCGTGGGTAGGGATTGATGGGGTATTGGGATACCCAACGGATCCTCGTGACTGGTGGCGCAGGCTTCCTGGGCTCCGCGATTGTGGAGAAGCTTAAAGCCAGGGGTTGCCGCGAGGTGTTTATCCCGCGGAGTCGGGATTACAACCTGGTCGAAGCGGATGCTGTTCGGCGACTCTACCAGGACGCGCGGCCGACGTTGGTGATCCATCTGGCCGCCAGAGTCGGGGGGATCGGCGCCAACCGCGGGAATCCCGCGCGGTTTTTCTATGACACTCTCATGATGGGAGTGCAGGTCCTTGATGGGGCATACCAGGCAGGTGTTGCAAAGTGTGTGGTGGTCGGGACGGTCTGCGCGTATCCAAAATTCACGCCGGTTCCGTTCCGCGAGGAGGCGATCTGGGAAGGGTACCCTGAAGAAACCAACGCCCCGTACGGTCTCGCGAAGAAAATGTTGCTGCTGCAGGGCCAGGTGTATCGTCAGCAGTACGGATTCAACACGGTCCACCTCCTGCCCGCCAACATGTATGGACCGGGCGATTCGTTCGACCTGAACACCTCGCACGTGATACCGGCGGTTGTTCGGAAGTGTGTCGAAGCGGTGAGGGAAGGTCGGTCGCGAGTGGAGATGTGGGGCACAGGGAAGGCCACACGGGAATTCCTATACGTCGAGGACGGTGCGGAAGCCGTTCTTCTCGCGGCTGAGCGCTACGACAAGCCGGAACCCGTGAACATTGGGACCCGTGTCGAAATGTCGATCTTTGAACTCGTGAAGAAGATCGCCAGCCTCACTGGATTCTCCGGCGAAACCGTCTGGGATCCCTCAAAGCCTGATGGTCAGCCGCGTCGCTGCCTCGACGTCAGTCGAGCCGAGAAAGAATTCGGTTTTCGGGCGGTCGTTGGGTTGGATGAAGGTCTCCGACGAACCGTCGAGTGGTACACTTCGAAGACGCGCTGATGCTCCCTTGATTGGAGTGATATGGTGCGCGAACAAGCGACAGTTCAATACTGTGGATTGGGGGGGGCCGTGCCTGCCCCACTGATACCGGGTTCAGGTGCGAAATGTGCGGCATCGCGGGTATCTACAGCACGGTAGGCAAACCAGTTGATTGCCGGGTCCTGCAGGCGATGGGCCAGGCCCAGGCCCATCGCGGTCCGGATGGGGAAGGCTACGTGCTCCTTGACCCATCAGGTAAGCAGAAGCCAGCCTCAGTCGTGGGTCGGCTGACTGAGGCCAGAGTTCCCCTGTCTCCGCGCCATACTGTGGCGCTGGCGCACCGCCGGTTAGCGATTCTCGACCTGTCGGCGCTCGGCGCTCAACCCATGACCTCGGAGGACCGCCGAGATTGGATTACCTATAACGGAGAACTCTACAACTACGTTGAGTTGCGCGCAGAACTGCGTGCCAAAGGGTATCGCTTTCGCTCCACTTCTGACACAGAGGTTTTGCTGGCTGCGTACAGGGAATGGGGAGAGGACTGTCTTGGACGTTTTAACGGCATGTTTGCCTTTGCACTCTGGGATGGAGTCCGAGGGCGTCTGTTTTGCGCGAGAGATCGCCTAGGGGAAAAACCGTTCTACTATGGATGGGATGGGGAACGATTTGTGTTTGCGTCTGAGATTAAAGCGCTGCTCCTGGCTTACCGGCGGCCCAAGCCTAACCAGCGTGCGGTGTTCGAGTACCTCGACAGTGCCATGCTCGACCACACTGACGGAACGTTCTTCGAAGGGATTCAGCAGCTGCTCCCTGCGCACTTTCTGATCGTGCAGGGTGCGACGCTCACGAGCGCCCGATACTGGGCCCTCCCGGTTGGAACGAGGCTGGAGCCGGACTCCGCACGCGGCGGAGCTGAGCGGTTACGTGAGCTGCTGTGCGACTCGGTTCGGATTCGCTTGCGAAGTGACGTACCGGTCGGGTCCTGCCTGAGCGGCGGATTGGATTCCTCTTCCATTGTGTGCCTGATGAGAGCTGTTGGAAACGGCCAAGTGCCACTCAGAACATTCTCGTCATGTTTTGAGGACCCCGCCTATGACGAACGGCAATTTATCGCGCCCGTCGTTCAGCAAACCAAGGCCGAGGCACACTACGCCTTTCCCGATCCCAAGGAGTTGGCCGATACAGTCGGCCGGTTGATCTGGCAGCAGGATGAACCGTTCGGCTCGACGAGCATCTTTGCCCAGTGGAACGTCATGCGACTCGCGTCTCAGCAAGGAGTGAAAGTGATCTTAGATGGGCAAGGCGCGGACGAACTGCTCGCTGGGTACCAGGGGTTCTATGGTGCGTACTATGCCGACCTTTTGGCAACGGGGAGAGCGGTCGCTTTCTTGCGAGAATGGTGCGCGTACCGACGCCTGCATGGACCACTATCCCGCTACGCTCTCGCAAATCTCGTACGATCGTTTATGCCCGAACCTTTCGTCAACTTCATCCGGAGTCGTCTCACGGGCAGCGCAACATGGTTGGATCAGGGTTTTCGACGGCAGCATCTCAGATCTCACGACTCGGTAGCGGAGCCACGTTCGAATGTGCAAGGCCTCGAATACCGACTGCTGACGGGGAACGGACTCCGGGCGTTGCTACGTTATGAGGACCGGAACTCTATGGCATTCGGCATCGAAGCACGGCTCCCGTTTTTGGACCACCGCCTTGTTGAATTTCTTTATGGGCTCGGCGCCCATTTGAAGATCAGAGACGGATGGACGAAAGCCGTGCTCAGAGATGCCATGGACGGCCTCTTGCCTGAGGCGGTACGGTGGCGGTCGGACAAGATGGGATTTGTGACCCCTGAAGATCACTGGTTTCGGAGCGAGCTTCGAGACTCCGGACGAGCGATCTTGTCTGATGACAGAGCGCGCCTTCGAGGGTATCTGAACGTCGAGGCGGCACTACAAGCGTTCGATGACCATGTCGCCGGTCGAGTGAACATTGGCAATGCGATCTGGCGGTGGATTAACGTGGAACTCTGGAGCCGCTGTTTTGTGGATCGAGATTCATGCACCGAACCTATGTGCTGATTAACAACACCAGCTTGGGGGGGGCCGAGCGGCGGCTGGGGCGCCTCTTTGCCCGAATGGCAAAGACTGATGCGGGCTCCTGTCTGGTCGTGAACGAGATGCTGTGGCGTCAGCTCCTCGCGGCCGGTGTGGTAACGGAGGAGGAAACCAGAGTCTGGCGTCTGGCTGAGCCCTGCTCGAAGCTGGCTGTAGGGTTGGGGCTATGGAGAGGTTCTCTGTCGTTTTGGATTAAAAAGCTAGACTATTTGTTCTTTGCATGCTTGCTGCTCATCCGCTACACATGCGCTCGACGTCGGCTGTTCCATCTGGCCTTGGGAGGAACCTACGTCGCGCTCCCGCTGATGCTGGTGAGACCTGGTCATCGGTTCGTGAACTCGGTGACGAACCGCAACCTCGCTGGCCTGGTCGGTGTACCGTGGGCGCTCCCGATCTATCGGTTTGCCCTCAGTCGATGCGATGCGATCGATGCTCTGTCCACTGGTATACGCGCTGATTTGAGTCAGCGAGGAATCGCGGTCAGAAAGATTGTTACCTCGCCCGGGAGTGTCGTCGATCTCGACCGCTATTACCCCGCTGCGGAAAAGGAGCCGTGGGTCGTCTTTGCGGGACGGTTCGTAGAAGAGAAGAGGCCTGTGCTGTTCCTCGAAGCGATACCGGCCATCGTCCAGGCAGTGCCGTCCGCTCGATTCTTCCTATTGGGAGAAGGCCCGCTTCGTTCAGCCATCGATGAGACATTGGACCGATTGCAACTTCGCCGAAGGGTCCAAGTCGGATTCCTGCCGGACCCTGTCCCGGTGCTGAGCAAAGCGTGCGTGTTTGTGTCCTTGCAGCGACAGGATAATTACCCGTCTCAGAGTTTGTTGGAGGCGATGGCCTGCGGTGCCGTGCCGGTTGCGACCGATGTTGGGTTGACATGGCAATTGGTAGACGAGACAACGGGCATCCGGGTGAAACCGGACCTGGCACACATCGCTGAGTCAGTCAGCGAGCTGTTGAAGGATCCACCACGCTGCGACCGGCTTGGGCAGGCAGGGCGGCGTCGCGTGGCAGAGCAGCATTCGGAAGAACGCTATCGTCAGCATCTTGTCGCTCTTTACGCAGGTGTGGAACCGCGTGGTGAATGTGATGACTAGAAACACTACACATCCAATCTAGACCTCTATGGAAAGCTCGGAGATGCTCCTCTACGTGTTGACCTTTACCCTCGCGCTTCTGCTGTCCCTCTATGCTGTCCCGTTAGCGCGACAGGCGGCGCTGAAGTACGGCATTGTGGACAGCCCTGACGGACAACTGAAACGTCAAGGTGAGCCGGTTCCGTATCTCGGCGGGCTCGCCATCTACTTAGCATTCCTGGTGAGCCTCGCGTTCACCTTTGAATTCAGGCAGGACGTCCTGGGCATCGTGCTGGCGGGGACGCTGGTGATGACCCTGGGGTTGATTGATGACTTCGGCGTTCTGACTCCAGGCACTAAGCTGGCGGGCCAGTTCCTTGCTGTCTTCGTCCTCATCAAGAGCGGGATCAGGATCGAGATCGCTGCTCTCCCGGACTGGCTGGCGCTTGCGCTGACCGTGGCCTGGATGATCGGTATCATCAATGCGTTTAACCTTCTTGACATCATGGACGGGCTCTCGGCCGGCGTCGGTCTCATCAGCGCCGCGGTCTTGTTGGTTGTAGCCCTGCTCAACGGAGACACCACAATCGCAGTCATGTTGGCAGCCTTGGTCGGGAGCCTGTTGGGCTTCCTCTGGTACAACTTCCATCCGGCGAAGATCTACATGGGCGACGCCGGAGCGATGTTCCTTGGCTTGATGCTGGGTGCGCTGTCTATGATCGGCCAGTACACGGGATCCCATCACGTTTCACTGCTTACGCCGGTGCTGATCCTGGGAGTCCCGATCTTCGACACGCTGTTCGTGATGTATATCCGGTTCCGGCGAGGCCTTCCGGTGTTCCTGGGCAGCCCCGACCACATGGCCCTCAGGCTCCGCCACTGGGGCCTCACCGTGCCCCAGGTGGTGGTGCTGAGCTGCCTGGCGACAGCTTTGATGGGCGGGATCGGCCTGGCTGTCATGGTAGTCGGGGAAGAGGTCGCGTTGCTGCTCATCGGCCTCACGGTCATGACTCTCGGGATTGCGGCGGTGGTCCTGCGACGGGTGGAAATGAGTCACCCCGCCGAGTTGTCGTTCCGTCGTGTTGCGGCTCCTGACGGACGGAGCGGGGAGTCCCGGTCATGATCGTCATTGTCGGAGCTGGTCTCGCTGGCTTGAGCACCGCCTTGCATCTGAGCGGCGTCCCGTATCGTGTATTCGAAAAGGAAAAGGAGGCGGGGGGACTTTGTCGGTCGTATCAAAAAGATGGCTTTACGTTCGACGTGACCGGACATCTCTTGCACTTTCGCCAGGCTGAGATCAAAGCTCTCGTCGAAGGTCTGTTGCGTGGACTGCTAAAGAAACACAGCCGCCGCTCCTTCATCTATTCTCACCGCACCTACACGGAGTATCCCTTCCAGGTGAACACCTATGGACTGCCGCCGGAGGTCGTCCGCGAATGTCTCTTGGGGTTCATAGACACGTTGACCAACCCTGCCAGAACGGCATCGGAAGACCGCTCGTTCAAGGCCTGGATTCTGGAGAACCTCGGAGAGGGAATGGCCAAGCATTTCATGGTGCCGTTCAACGAGAAGCTGTGGCAGGTGTCACTGGATGAACTCACCTCAGATTGGGTCTCGTGGCTGATCCCGAAGCCGGACCTCAAGGACGTGGTCAACGGGGCTCTGGGGATCAAGGACAAGGCGTTCGGCTATAACCCTTCATTTCTGTACCCGGCTCAGGGTGGAATCGGGGCCTTGCCGAAAGCGTTCCTGTCCGGCGTGGGCGAGATTGCCTATGGGAGCGAGCTGGTCGAGGTTGACACGGGCCGGCGACGGGCCGTATTCCAGGATGGCCGCCAAGGAGGGCGTGTCGAGGAGTACGAGATACTCGTCTCCACGATTCCGATTCCGGAATTGGTCCACCGATGTACCGACCTCCCCAAGGCGATCCGCGAAGCGGCTGCGAGTCTGCGCTGGGTATCTGTGTACAATGTCAACCTTGGGGTGGCACGGGAACGGATCTCCGACAAGCACTGGATTTATTTTCCGGAACCGGAGTACCCATTCTACCGGGCCGGATTCCCCATGAATTTTTCTCCGGCGATGGGGCAGTCCGGGTGCAGTTCTCTGTACGTGGAGGTTTCCCACCTGCCGTCAGCCCTGACTCCGCCGGCTGAATTACTCAAGCGGATCCGGGAGGGAATGGAACTCGCTGGCATTTTCCGGCCTGACGATGAAATCGTGGTGGCTGATGTCCGCGATATCAAGTATGCCTATGTCCTGTTTGACAGACATCGGGCACGCGCGCTGCCAGCCATCTTGGAGGAGTTGGAAGCCAGGGGAATCTATTCAATTGGTCGGTACGGCCGCTGGGAACATACCTCTATGGAAGATGCAATTAGCCAGGGGAAAAACCTGGCTGATCGTCTGAAGACAATGGCTATTGGAGGAGTATCCTGAGTCGGCAGGGCCACACCACACCACTCACAATCGCGCATGTGATCACCCAGTTGGAACTGGGCGGGGCGCAGCAGAACACCCTGTTCACCGTCTCTCACCTCAACCGCTTGTGGTTCCGTCCCATACTCATCACGGGTGAACCGGGGCTCCTGGATCAGGAGGCCCGATCCCTGAACGGCGTCCAGTTTCACCAGATTCCCTCGCTTGTGCGCCACATTCGACCGGTCAAGGATCTCCGGGCACTCCTTTCACTCACTCGCCTCCTGAGAAGATTAAGGCCTGACATCGTGCATACCCATAGCTCGAAGGCCGGGGTGTTGGGACGCTTAGCTGCCAAGTTCGCTGGAGTCCCGATCATCATCCACACAATCCACGGCTTCGGTTTTACGCGTTATCAGCGTCCCTTGCGCCGCCAGGAATTTTTGGTTGCAGAGCGGATCGTGTCGAGGCTGACGACCAAATTCTTTGCGGTGTCGCATGCGAATCGTCGCATGGGTATCCAACTGGGACTGTTTCCGGAGGATCGCTGCGTGGTCATCAGAAGCGGGGTTGATCTGGCCGGCCTTCGGCGAACTCGTGTGGATGTAGTCGTGAAAAAACGAGAGCTGGGATGCGACCCAAACCGGCCAATGGTGGGCATGATCGCGCCCCTCAAACCACAGAAAGCGCCCCTGGACTTTGTCCGTGTGGCTGGGCTTGTTCACCGGGTGAGAGCCGACGTCGAATTTGTGCTGGTCGGCGATGGGGAACTGCGGCATGCGGTGGAGGTCGAGGTGAACCGCCTTAAACTGAAGGACGCATTTCGGCTCCTCGGCTGGCGACGCGATACTGCTGAGATCATGCGATGCCTCAACGTGTTTGTGCTGACCTCCCTGTGGGAGGGCTTGCCCAGAGTTTACCCGGAGGCGTTAGCCAGCGGGGTGCCGGTCGTGGGCACGCGAGTGGATGGCGCTGCGGAGGTGATCTGCGATGGAGTCAACGGGTTTCTGGCCGAGCCGGGGGACATCGACGGTCTGGCTCAGCGCCTCCTGTCGCTCCTGGACGACCCGGAGCTGGCAAGGAGCATGGGGAAGCAGGGGGAAGCCTTGCCGTCTGAGTTCGACATCCACCAAATGGTCCGGAGGCAGGAGCAGGAGTACGAGAGGCTGATGTCTGGGCTGACACACGGGGCCTCCGTGAATGAAGCTCGAGAGTTGGTACACCGCGGCTGAAGAATTGCGTGATGGAAACATTGAATCATTGAGCCATTGATTCATTGAGAGTATAACTCAACGAATCAATGACTCAATCATTAGATGGGTAACCGGAGCTTTTCATGAAGGTTCCATTGCTGGATCTGAGGGCGCAATACCGGCAGATACGAGCTGAGGTCATGGCGGCGATCGAGGCCGTCTGCGAGGAGCAGGGGTTTGTCTTAGGCCCACGCGTGATCGAGCTAGAGCAGGCACTCGCACGGTATGTCGGGACTGCTCACGCCACCGGCGTCGCGTCGGGGAGTGACGCATTACTCCTGGCATTGATGGCGGTGGGGGTTGGCGGAGGCGATGAAGTCATCACGGTGCCTTACACGTTCTTTGCCACCGCGGGATCGATTTCGCGTCTGGGTGCAAAGCCGGTCTTTGTGGACATTGTCCCCCACACCTATAACATGGACCCGAGCGGGATCGAGAAGAACATCACCGCGCGGACGAAGGCGATCATTCCGGTTCACCTCTTCGGGCAGTGCGCCGCGATGGAAGACATCCTCGAGATTGCCAAGCGGCGCAAGGTCCCGGTCATCGAGGATGCCTGCCAGGCGATTGGCGCGGCACGCCGCGGAGTTCGCGCTGGAGCGTTTGGCGATGCTGGCTGTTTCAGCTTTTTCCCTTCAAAGAATCTGGGCGGGTTCGGCGATGGCGGTCTTGTGACCACCAACGATCCCAACCTGAACGAAGCTGTGGCGATGCTGCGCGTACACGGAAGCCGGGTCCGCTACGTGCACGAGCTCGTTGGCGCCAACAGCCGTTTGGACGCGCTTCAGGCCGCCATCCTACGCGTCAAACTCAATTACCTGGATCAGTGGACCGAGGCGCGAAGGCGCAATGCAGGCCGGTACGAACAGTTATTCAAGCAGGCGAACCTGCTGGATCGGGTGGTTCTCCCGAAGACCGAGACGGACAATGTGCATGTGTTCAACCAATTCACGATTCGCGCGAAACAGCGGGATGATCTTCGGACCTACCTGAAAGAGAAGGGCATCGGGACCGAAATTTACTACCCGGTGCCGCTCCATCTGCAGAGCTGTTATCGTGAACTGGGGTATCAGAAAGGCGATCTGCCGGTATCAGAGCGAGCGGCGGAAGAAGTGCTCTCGATTCCGGTTTATGCCGAGCTCACGGACGATCAGCTTGTTTACGTCGTTGACCAGATCTCAAGTTACTACCGGGCGCATTGAGAAGGCAAGTGACCACCGGAGTGAAGGCACGCAGGGAGTCTTCAACGGCGTATGGTCGGGGATTGTCGCGCGGCTGAGGTCGTGAAGGAAGCAAGGCCTGTCATGCAACGGATCATTGGGGTCCTGTTCGTTGTGCTTGTTGGGACCGCGGCGGCTCAGGCTCAGGATCTCACTCCCAGACAGATCTACGAGCGTGCCGCATCCTCAGTCGTGCTGGTATTGGGCTATTCGCAGGATGGCGAGCGAGGAAGCGGCGGGACAGGGTCGATCATCGGGCAGGGCGGGCTGGTGCTGACCAATGCTCATGTGGTAGTCGAGGCACGCACGGGACGCCCATTCCCCAGGCTGTTTGTGTACTTGAAGCCGGACCGGGTCACAGGCCATCAGACGACTGACTTATCAAGAAGAAAGAACGCGACCGTGGTCGCGTTTTCACAGGGCCTGGACCTCGCTGTATTGAAACTTCAAACGACCACTACAGCCTTGCCGGTCTTGGAAGTAGGGGATTCAGATAAGGTGCGGATTGGGGACCCTGTCGTGGCAATAGGGCATCCGGAGCAGGGGGGACTCTGGACCTTGACGACGGGCGTCGTGAGCGCGGAGTTTCATGATTTCAACAAGATCAAAGGGAAGCATGTCTTTCAGACAGAGACAGGTCTCAACCGCGGCAACTCTGGTGGACCCCTGCTGAACACAGAAGGGCAGATGATCGGTGTGAATAGCGCAATTGCCCGCGTGGCTGCGGATGGCACGCCGATCACCAGCATCAGTTTTGCGCTGAAGTCGAACGTGGCGTCGAACTGGTTGAAAGAACAGCGAATCAGGGGGCAGGCTCAGACAGGAGTTCGAGCACACACGGGTTCGCGAAGTAGACCTTCCGAAACTTCCATCACACCCAAGGCCCCCACGCCTGAACCTCATAGCCAATCTCGCCCGTACGACCTCGATCAGTTGATCAGTGAGCGGAGCCGAATTGAGGCTGAGTTGGAAGACATGATCGAGGAAATGCGCGGCAGGACGCGCCGGCGATAACCAGGGGGGAACGGGATCCTCTCGCCGCAGCCTCTCTCTTCCATATCCATCTTGCTCAGGCCTGCCCAAAGAGCGTATCATCAAGCTACCTAGGGGGGAGGCGCTATGGAAAAACAAGCTAGTACTCAACCGACGCGTGGGTTATCTCTGGATCGTGGTCTCGAGCGGATGCGGCAGCAACACGCTCGTTTGACGCCGTTGCTGATGAAACGGAGTGATGCATCAACGCTTGAAGCGTTCGACCTGGAAGCGGAGCGGTTGATCACAGAGGTCTTTGGCGAGACTTCCGAGATGTTGGAGGCGTATGAGAATGCACAGCTTGGCGAAACCTCAAGCCTTGTCAATATACCGGAAGAGGCACAAGAAGGCGGAGTGCAGGATAGCGATCAGGGCAGTCTCCATTTGCGAAGGCGCGTGTTAGAAACCTGTATCGCGGACCTTGAAGCTCGCCGAGCAGCGGCGACGCAGAAGCAGCGCACAGGCCCACAACTGTTGATCGGTCCGCAGATCGCCGACCATATGACCCCGGAAATCCGAAGCGTTCCTATCGACGCGACCCTGAAGCAAGCCAGTCATCTGATGCAAGAATGGAGGATCGGTTCGTTGCTGGTTGCCGACGGCCGCTATTATGTTGGAATCATCACCGATACCGACCTGGCTCGGGAAGTGGTGGCACAGGGTCTTGATGCAACCACCGCAACCGTCCGGGGCAGTATGCGGCAGCCTCCGATTACCATCGAGAGCAGTCAGCCGATCATTGAAGGGGTTCGGCTGATGAAGGACAAGGCAACCCGCCATCTCGCGGTGACTGAACATGGTGAGATCATCGGAGTCCTCTCGGTTTCAAATATTTTAAGATATTATTCAGGAGTGGCGTAGCGCAGGCCGCGCTGAGTTCGATACCTTCTCTGTCGGAGGCATGGAGGTGGATCATGGGACCAACCAAGGTGATCCCTAAAGGAAACGCACTGTATGAGGTGAAAAGCGGGAAGCTGGTCAAAGATGGATTCACCAGCCGGCAGGAGATCGAGGATTACGTCGCGCATCATTATACTGTCCTCCCTGTCGTGGACAATGCCGGGAACGACTGGTTGCTGGAGGGCCAGCCCATCTACTGCCTGCGAGGGTCCCGGTACGAGACCGTGGACGATGAGCAGCTCCAGTTGAGTCGGTGTCCTGATTGCGGAGGGATGGGGGTTCGCAGTGATGTGCCTATGGTCGAGTCAGATGTCATTAGATGTGTCGCCTGCGGCAATGAGTTTGATACCAGATTAGAAATGATGGAGACGTAGTCTCTCTCCAAGACGCCGTTGCACTAGCTCGTCACCGCTCCTTCCGATGCTGAAGAAACATGCCGTGCGTACTTGGCCATGACACCGGTGGTGTAACGAGGGACCGGGGGCTTCCAGAGGCGGAGTCGGGATCTGAGTTCCTTCTCGGTCAGCTCGACGTCCAGCCGGCGGGCAGCCACGTCGAAGACGATCATGTCGCCGTTTTGGAGCGCGGCGATCGGCCCGCCTTGCGCGGCTTCCGGCGCCACGTGGCCTGCCATCAGTCCATGCGTGGCACCGGAGAATCGGCCGTCGGTGAGCAGGGCGACGGACTCTCCCAGGCCGGCTCCCACGATGGCACCGGTCACGCCTAGCATCTCGCGCATCCCCGGGCCTCCTTGGGGACCTTCGTAGCGGATCACCACGACATCCCCGGCTCGAATCTCGTTCTGTTGAACGGCAGTGAAGGCGTCTTCCTCTCGATCAAAGACCTTCGCTGGACCTCGATGTGTCATACGCTCGTGGCCGGCGACCTTCACGACGCAACCTTCCGGGGCCAGGTTTCCTTTCAAGATGACCATGCCTCCGGTAGGTTTGATCGGGTTGGACAATGACCGCAAGACCTGCTGCCCAGCCGTTTCAGTTGCCTGCCGCGCCTCGTCTCCGATTGTCCGGCCGGTCACGGTCAGCTCGTCAGCGTGCAGCATTCCCGCGTCCAGCAAGCGCTTGGCTACCAGAGTGGTGCCCCCGGCAGCGAAGAGATCGGTTGCCATGAACCGGCCACCAGGCTTGAGGTCAGCGAGTAGCGGCACCTTCCGGTTGATGAGATCGAAGTCATCAATGCTGAGGTCAATCCCGGCCTCTCGGGCGACAGCCAGCAAGTGCAGCACAGCGTTTGTGGACCCCCCCGTCGTGGCCACCGCGGCGATCGCGTTCTCCAGCGCCTTGCGCGTGATAATTTGGCTTGGGCGGAGCTCTTTCCGAAGCAGGTCCATCACCATCTGGCCGCACTGCATCGCCACGTCATCCTTCCGGGGGTCCATGGCCGGGACACCGTTACAGCCCATGGGCGAGATGCCCAGAAACTCAAAGGCGATGGCCATCGTGTTCGCCGTGAACTGCCCCCCGCACGCACCGGGTCCCGGACAGGCATGGTCCTCCAGGTCGCGCAGGTCCGCGGTGGACATCTTGCCGGCTGCGTGCGCGCCGACCGCTTCGAAGACATCCTGGATCGTCACGCTGTGACCACGGTACTGACCGGGCATGATGGAGCCGCCGTAGAGCATCAGCGAAGGGAGATTCAAGCGGACGAGCGCCATCACCGCGCCGGGGATCGTCTTGTCGCAACCTGAGAGGGCTACGACCGCGTCAAACAAGTGCCCGCGCGCGACCAGTTCGATCGAGTCGGCGATGACCTCGCGGCTAATCAGCGACGCCTTCATGCCCTCTGTTCCCATGGCGATGCCGTCGGAGACCGCGATGGTGTTGTATTCGATCGGGGTGCCGCCGCCGGCACGGATGCCGGCTTTCACCTTCTCGGAAAGCCGGCGAAGGTGAAAGTTGCAGGGCATGACCTCGATCCAGGTGTTCGCGACCCCGACCAACGGGCGGGACAGGTCGTCGTCCGTAAACCCGACGGCTTTGAGCATCGCGCGAGCCGGCGCCCGGCCGGGACCATCGAGGAGAGCATGACTGTTACGCCTTAGCCTCTCTCCCATCGTATTGCCTCCCTATGAACCGATCAAAGAAGCGATAAATGAAGATTCCTTCGCGATCAAGGCCCAAGTAGGCCGTCTTCTCCCTTCAGGGCGTTGAAAATAAACTGCACCGCCACTGTCGCCAGCAAGAGGCCCATCAGGCGGGTGATGATCTTTTCAATGATAGGGCTGAGCCAATGCGAACCACGTGCGGCCAGGGCCAGGGCCACGTAGCTTGCCAACCCTGCTGCGACGACGCAAGCCAGCAACACACCGCGCTGGAGCCAGTCCGTCGCCTGCGCTTCGAGAAGGATCACGGCAGAGATGGCCCCAGGGCCCGCCATCAACGGAATTGCAGGGGGTGTGATCGCGACATCTTCTTTGCCGGCTCCCTCGGCCGTCTCCTCGGCGGTTTCCTGCACAGCGGATCGTTGCCCCCGCAGCATATCCAGCGCGACGAGCAAGAGAACGAGCCTACCTGCCACCTGGAGGGCCTGCAGGGTCACCCCCAAGGCTCGAAAGAGGGTCTGTCCCAGGAAGCCAAACCCGGCCAGGATCAGCACGGTGACCACGCAGGCCACTCGCGCTGTGCGTACGCGCTGCGCGACGGAGTCCCGAGCCGTCATGGCGATGAAAGCCGGCACTGCCGCGATCGGGTCCACGATGACAAAGAGCGAGCTGAACGCAAACACCGCGTACTCAGCTATTGACATTACGGCTCACTGCTGGGTGTGGGCCCGGTTCCCTCAGTCCGTGCCTGCCCTGTCTGTTGGAGCAGGTCCGCTCGAGGATCCGGATGAGAGAACTGACTGAGCTGCTCGTACAGCCGGCGTTCTTCATCTCCGAAGGAAGTCGGCATCACGATCTGTAGAGACAAAAACAAATCGCCCCGACCTCCCGATGTAGTCGGGAGCCCCTTGCCCCTGAGTCGGAGTTTTCCGCCCGCTCGGCTCCCTCGGGGGACTTTGACCCGGACAGGGCCGGACAACGTCGGCGCCAGGACTTCGCCCCCCAAAGCCGCCTCCCACGGCCACACAGGCAGCTTTGCGTGAAGGTCGGCGCCCTCGCGTTGAAATACCCCATCGGGCACAACGTGGGTACGAAGATAGAGATCGCCGGGTTTTCCACTCCCCGTTCCTGGCGCCCCTTTACCTGCGACACGGACACGGGTGCCGTCCTGAACGCCGGCCGGGATCTTCACGTCGATCGTACGGGCCTCGGTCCTGGTGCCGGTGCCGGTGCACGTTGCGCACCTCCGCCCACGGAGGTGGCCGGTCCCTTTGCAGGTTGAGCACGGGACTGGTTCCGAAACTTCGACGCGACGCGTCGCGCCGGTCAGCACGTCGCGCAATGACAACCGGACGCCCGTTTCCAGGTCAGGACCAGGCCTGGCGGATCCTCGAAAGGCCGCGCCAGCTCCACTCCGCGAGCGTCTCCCGACGAGCTCGTCGAGCACATCGCTGAAGTCAAATCCTTCGAAGGTGGTGGATTCCGGACCAGCTGTCCAACCGGACTGGGCCTGATGTCGAGCCCGCTCAACGGCTTCCGCTTCCTGCCATCGGTGGCCGTAGCGGTCGTATTTCTTCCGCGTTTCAGGACTGCCCAGCACTTCATGCGCTTCGTTCAGCTCCTTGAACTTCTGCTCCATTTGAGTTTTTCTCGGGCCGGTATGCAGGTCAGGATGGTACTGGCGGGCGAGCCGACGATAGGCTTTTTTAATCTGGTCCGCCGTCGCTGTTCGCTGGAGTCCTAAGATGTCGTAGTAGTCTCGCGTCGATGAGGCCATCCAGCATGACTCGCAGCAATGTCAGTCCGCACCGCTCATCCAGACATGCAGCTTACGGGGTCCACGTGTCCTTTTCAAGAGCACGTCCCGCGGTAACGATTCCGTACGCATTCTCTGTCACGGAAACAACGTCGAATTGGGCTCCCACAACAATCAGCAAGCACTACGATCCGGCGACAACTGGCCAAGCATCGCTCGCTTCACCCACGCTTCTCCCAACCGGGACAATGGAGATCGGGCTTGGAGTCCGGAGTCACGCTCTTTCGTCCGGTTCAGCCCAGTTCAGGCGGCGGTCATCAATGAAGAGATGGAGGCTCTTATAGGGCAGGTGAAGTGTCAGCGTCGCTCCCTGGCCATGCCGCTCCCCTTGCGGGGCTCGAACGACCAGGTGACGATCGCCGACGTTGAGATGGAGGACCTGATCGGCGCCGAGGTCTTCCACCACATCCACGTGGGCTTTGACTGATGTTCCTCGGCTGTCTGTAGCGCGTAGCAGGATGTCCTCCGGCCGAATACCCAGGATGGTACGAGATGCAAGGGAATCGGGAAGCGTGCCACTTAAAGGAGGGAGCGGGAGGCTGAGCGATCCTGAGCGAAAGCACCAGGCATTGGCTTGCCGTTCCAGGGAGCCCTCGAGCAAGTTCATTCCCGGGCTCCCGATGAATCCCGCCACGAAGGGATCGGCCGGCCGGCTGTAAATACGGGAAGGGGAATCGACTTGACGAACTCGACCACGGTCCATCACGACAATAGTGTCTCCCAGTGTCATCGCTTCGACCTGGTCGTGCGTGACGTAAATCATCGTCGCGCGCAGGCGCTGATGCAGCTTCTTCAGCTCGACGCGCATGGACGCGCGTAAGCGAGCATCCAGGTTGGAAAGGGGTTCATCGAACAGAAACAGCTTGGGTTGGCGGACAATCGCCCGACCCATCGCGACTCGTTGCCGCTGCCCACCTGACAAATCTTTAGGTCGCCGGTCCAGCAGATCTTCGATGCCCAATAGCTGCGCCGCTTCCCGGATGCGTCCGTCAATGATGTGGGGCCGCTCTTTTCGCATTTTCAGTCCGAAGGCCAGGTTCTCCCTCACCGTGAAGTGAGGATAGAGTGCGTAGTGCTGGAACACCATTGCGATATCCCGGTCGCGCGGCGAGAGGTGGTCCACGTGATCACCCCCGATGCGCACAGCTCCCTGCGTTTGAGGTTCAAGCCCCGCGATAATGCGGAGGAGCGTGGATTTCCCGCATCCGGATGGACCCAGCAAGATCGTGAACTCGCCGTCGCAGACTCGGAGGGTGATGTCCTTCAGGACTGTGACGTGGCCGAACGTTTTGGAGATCGAGAGCAGCTCGAGATCAGCCATTCCTCACCCTTTGACCGCGCCGGCAGAAAGCCCACTGACGATCCAGCGTTGGAACAACACCACCAAGATCACCAGCGGGAGCGTCGCAATGACGGAAGCCGCGGCCAGCTCGCCCCACGGCATCGTGAACTCGCCCTGAAACAGCGCGATCCCCACTGGAAGCGTTTGCCGCTCGGGCTGCGTGAGAATCAGCAGCGCGAAAAAGAATTCATTCCACGCATAGATGAAGGTGAGGATGGCCGCCGTGAAGATCGCGGGCGCTGCAAGGGGCACCATCACACGGATCATCGTTTGCCAGGGGCCGCACCCATCCACCCGCGCTGCCTCCTCCAATTCTGCGGGTAATTCTTTAAAAAAACTAGCCAGGATCCAGATGGCGAGCGGCAGGGTCAGGGTGACGTAGGGGAGCAGAAGCCCCCAACGGGTATTCAGGCCGCCAATGCGTTCCAGGATCTGCCACACCGGTCCGGCGATGGCAAGCTGCGGAAACATCGAGATGCTCAGCAACGCTCCCAGGATCCAGACCTTCCCGGGCAGCCTCAGGCGCGCGAGAGCATAGGCCGCCGGAATCCCGATCCCCAAGGCAAGGAGAGTGGTCGATCCAGCGACCAGGACACTGTTCAAAATGTAATCGGTCAGATGGTGGTCCACAAGCGCGGACTGGTAGAAATCGAGCGAGCCGGATGGCCACCAGGTGGGTGGAATGGCCTCCACTTCCTTCTGGGTTTTCAAGGACGTGACGACGAACCAGAGGAACGGGAAGAGGCTGAGACCCACGGTAAGGAGGATCCCAACTCCGAGTAGGATCCGCCGTGTCATGCTGGCTCCTTCTCCAGGAGTCTGGACCCGATCCCGCGGATATAGAACAACGAGAGGACAAAAATCGCCAGGAACACTGTGACCGAGATCGCGGCGCCGTACCCCATCCTGCCTTCGGCGAACAGAGCCTTGTAGCCGTAGAACTGCAGCACCAGGGTGGAGTCACCGGGCCCTCCCTGTGTCATGACGAAGACAAGGTCGAACACGCGAAACGCGTCCATGGTGCGAAACAGGAGCGCCAGCAGCAAAGCGGGTTTGAGGAGAGGAAGGGTGATCTTCCAGAATCGCTGCCATGTAGTCGCACCATCGATCCGAGCCGCATCGTAGACCTCCTCTGGGATCACCTGGAGTCCGGCCAGGATTAAAAGGCCGGCGAAGGAGGAGGTTTTCCACACATCGGCGAATACAATTGCGGCAAATGCGAACCCCGGATAGGCCAGCCAGGGAATATACTCCTCGACTCGCTCGCCGAATAGCAGCAGATTTGCCAGGCCGTACTGGTCGTTGAAGATGAACCGCCACATCTGGGACGCGACGACAGTCGGGATCGACCAAGGGATAAGCGCCGCTACGCGGACCCAGCCTCGACCGGAAAAATGCTCGTGGATGACAAGGGCAATTCCCAATCCAAGAACCAACTCCAGGGCGGTGGACACCAGGACAAATCCAATGGTGACAAGGAAAGCCTGGCGAGCGACAGGGTCGCCGGCCATGGTCTGGTAGTTTTCGAAACCGACAAAAGGCTGCCCGAGGGCCGGCACCCCCAGAAAAATGCGATGCAGGCTCAGGAAAAAAGAGTCAACGACCGGATAGAGGGCGAAGACCAGGGTGAAGGCCAGCGCTGGCGCCAGCATCCACCAGGCGGCCTGATGTTCAAGGGGCGCGCGCGAGGTCAAAAGCTTTCCCCTGTGAGCCTGAGCAGGCGGTTGATTTGCCGGTCCGCCGAGGTTGCTTCTGCCTCGAGGTCCACGTCGGCGAACGCCAGCGCCCGGCTGAAGTACCGCTGCAGAATATGGGAGACTGCTGGATAGACTGGCGTTCGCGGCCTTGGCGTCGCGGCTTGAAAGACGGCGAACTGGTCTCGAAACTGCGGCGCTGCCTTCAGGACGTCCTGATCGGAGTACAGCGCAGTCCTCGAGGGCGCGAGGGCCTCTTTGATCGCAAAAAACTTTTGCATCTCGTGACTGGAGAAAAACGAGATAAACTGCCAGGCCTCGTTTTGATGTTGCGAATAGGCGCTGATCCCGTAGAGCCAACCCCCGAGAGCAGCCACGCTGGGACCACCGGGAAACCTCGGCAGTGGCGCGATCCCGACCTTGCCGGCGATGGCAGACCGTTCCGCGTTGTTCGCCACCTCCCAGGCGTACGGCCAGTTGCGGTGAAAGACCGCCTTGCCTTGGACAAAGACAGCCAGCGACTCAGGCTCCTGGTAGGTGAGCACGGCGCGCGAGGCGAGTCGGCGGATGATGTGGTCGCGCACGAAGCGAACCGAGGCCAGCGACTCAGGCGTCGCGAGCGCGGGCTGCCGGCCATCTTGGCTGATGAGCTGTCCTCCTCGACTCCCGATGAATTCCAGCATGTTGCAGACCAGCCCTTCATACTGTTTGAACTGGCCGGAATACCCCCGGAGCCCCGGGTCTGTTGGGGCTTCACCTTCGACAATAATGTCGGCTTGTCGGGCTAATTCTTCCCAGGTCTGTGGCGGCTCAAACCCGTACTTGCGCAGGAGATCGGCGCGGTAGTAGAGCATCCCGCTGTCGATTCGGAGTGGGACCCCATAGACCTGACCTTGGTAGCTGCCCGCTTCGATGGTGTTGGGGAGAAACTGGATCCGTTCGGAGGGGGGAAACAGGGAGTCCAGCGGCAAAGCCCATCCCGCAGCCGCAAACTCGGACACCCACACCACGTCCATGAGAAAGAGATCGACGGTGGGATCATGGTTCTTGAGCTTTTGGGTCAGCAGATCATGGAACGCAGTGGAGGAGTGCGGCGCGATCTCGCGGACAACGCGAATGCGAGGATAGGCTTCGGTGAAGCGCGCCAGTGCCTCATCCCAGGCGTGCGGATTGTCGGGTTTCCATGAAACGAAACGTAAGACGGTCGTGGACTCATGAGTTGCCGATTTGGCCCCGAGGGTTTCCTGTGATGAAGCGGTCAAACTCCCGAGCAAGATCCCCGCTGCAAGAAGTAGAGGCCCCCTCATCTCACAAGAAGCTCCGTCATGATGCGCCAGCCATCTCCATTGGACCGATATGTGAGGCCGAGGCCGAATGTGATACACGTAGGTGCACGTGCCGAGCGGGTTATGAGTCGGGGATGGAGGCCTTGGCGCGTACCATCATCTTGCAGTAGGAACAGACCTCGGCTGTGGTGGGCTGGCCGCAGGTGGCGCACGGGTGGAGGGTCAGCCGGTCCTTCTCGGTCATGGCAGGCGTCGTGGGACGGACCCTCGCTTGCTTCTCGAGGAAGCCCCAATAGAAAGCCTGCTTCGTGCCAGGGGATTCGGTTTCCAGGCGGTTCAGGACTTCTTTGTACAGCAGCATTTTCGAGCCCTTGGCCATGGGGCACTCTTCGACAATGTAGTCGATGCCGTTCAAGACAGCGTAGGCGGCAGTTTCACGCTCGGCGAGACGGTAGAGCGGCTTCACTTTTTTCGCGAAGCCTTCGACTGACGCTGGCAGGTTGGGACTTTGCTTGTCTAAGTATTCCTCTTGCCAATGGAGCACGTTACCCAGAAGCCGGGCCGCTTCGTCGTCGAGGTTGTGGCCGGTGGCCAGCACGTCGTACCCATGTTCCACCGCGGCTCGGTTGAATTGGTACCGCTTGATCGTGCCGCAGGCTGAACAGGTCGGGCGATGAATCAGGTCGGCCAGCTCGCGAATGCCGGCCCCCTCTTCCTGCTGAACTGTGTGAATCAAGAGTGCCGCGCCGTGCGACTGTGCAGCCATGTGGGCAAATTGCTCGACCTTCTCACGCGACTTGATTGAATAGTCGGCAATGCCGAGATCCACGTAGAGCGCATCGGTGCGGTAGCCCAGCTTCAGCAGAATATCCCAGAGGGCTAGGCTATCCTTCCCGCCGGAGACCGCGACGAGGATCCGGTCGTCCCTGTTGAACATCCGTTCGGCCTTGATCGCGCGCCGAACTTGGTCGTGCACGTACTCGTTGAAGCACACCTTGCAGAACGCGGCGTTATGACGCGGCAACCCGATGACTGCCTTTGTGTTGCACTTCCTGCATCTCATGGTTCAAGCATCAAGCTGTGAGCTGTCAGCTGAGAGCTCCCCTCCTGAAATGACCGGCCTGACCTCGACCTCATCATCATCTTTCAGCACCTCATCTTCGGTTACTAGATTATCTCCTCGGATGACGAGGTAGGCTTCCTGGACCAGATTCAGATCTCGAAGCAGTTCCGCGACGCGCTTCGGACCCTTGATTTCAACCTGCCGCTCCGGGTGGCTCAACAGCACACGCATCGCCCTGATGATAAGCCCCTTCGGAGTCCGGGGCAACAGTTTTGAGTGCTTAGTTTTGAGTCTTGAGTTATAAGAACGTGTCTAAGCACTCACGAGTTACCACGCATCGCTGTAGAAATCGGGGGTTGGGAGCTCTGTAGGAACGAGGCGATGGTCCCTAGGATACGGAAGGCGGCTCCAGTTTGGCGGTATTGGCTTCCCGTTGCCGTGTACGCAGGCCTGATCTTTTACCTGTCCTCTCTGTCGTACCCTGAGGACTATCTGCCCTCGCTGCTCGAAGATTTGGGGGATAAAGTCCTCCATGCAATCGAGTACGCTGTCCTGGGCATTCTCTGGTACCGCGCGTTCCGCCATGCAGCGGGCACCTGGGCTGCTCACCACTCCCTCTTATTGGCTATTATCGCATCGGTTGGATATGGGGTGACGGATGAGTTGCATCAAGCGTTCGTGCCGACTCGTGAAGCCGACGTGTGGGATCTCCTGTTTGACGGCCTTGGCTCCGCCATGGCGGCCCTCGTGTGGCAGAGAACCGTTGATACGTAAGGCCGCGCAGCTGTCGTCATGACCGCGTTTATCGCCGATGCCGCCAATACACGAAACGGCGTCGAGTGTTCACCACGCGTAGGCCTCGGGCGCTGGACCACCGGGCCCTGGGAAGATCTCGTCTAATCGTTTCAGAGTGTCGGACTTCAAGGTCAGGGACAAGGCTCGCATTGAGCCGTTCAATTGCTCCAACGTCCGCGGCCCGAGGATGGGCGACGTGACGCCTTTCTGATGCAACAGCCAGGCGAGCGCCACGTTGGCAGGTTGTTCTCCCAACTCGGCGCAGAGTTTTTCGTACGCGTCCAGCTTCCTGCGGTGTTGGCCGATCTCCTTCTGGAGGTCCGCGTCCGCCCGTCGCCCCTCACGCACAGGATGGAGCACCCCGGCTAGCAACCCGCCCGCCAGTGGACTCCAGGGAATAATTCCCACCCCGTATGTTTCGCAAGCCGGGATCACCTCCAGCTCCACCGTCCGCTCGTTCAAATTGTACAGGCTCTGCTCCGACACGAGACCCATGAAGTGACGGCTTCTCGCGATCTCCTGCGCCTGAGCAATGTGCCAACCCGCAAAGTTGCTGCTTCCCACGTAGAGGATTTTGCCCTCCCTGCAGAGCTGCTCCATCGCTTGCCAGATCTCCTCCCAGGGCGTCCCCCGGTCAATATGATGCATTTGGTACAGATCGATATGGTCGGTGCGCAAACGACGCAGGCTTGCTTCACAGGCTTGTCTAATATGCAAAGCCGACAGCCGTGACTGGTTCGGCCAGTCCCCCATCCGGCCGTAGACCTTCGTCGCGAGCACGACTTTGTCTCGACGGTCGCCCCCTTGGGCAAACCAGTGTCCGATGATCTGTTCCGTGATCCCCTCGCCCGTTTTGCCCCCGTACACGTTGGCCGTGTCGAAGAAGGTGATGCCCAGCTCCAAGGCTCGATCCATGATGCGGAAGCTCTCGGGCTCGCTCGTATACGGCCCGAAGTTCATCGCACCGAGGCAGAGCCGGCTGACCCTCAAGCCCGATCTTCCTATGTGAACGTACTCCATTATGGTCTCCCCTGCAGGCACCCGGGTGCAGGGCACCTGGCTGGTTGTAGTTGCTGGCGAGAGAATAGCGGCTTTGCGTTTCCGTGACAAGGTGCCAGGGGCTGCGTATAATGCGATTGATATGACGGCGGTTGATCCTTCTCAGCCGAAGCCCGTGCTTCTCCCCCCTGACCCCACCGTCCTTGCCGAGGCAGTTCGGAGCAAGCTCCCGTTCCCTGTGGAGCTTGCTCAGCTCGTCGCGCTCGAGGGGGACGCCTCGAATCGGCGGTATTTCCGGCTGAAGCTGGACGGGGGCCCGCCGGATTCAGTGGTGCTCATGCAACTTGCGGAGCCCGAAGCCTTTAAGCAGTCGGAGGAGGCGGTGAGCTCCTCGCCCGTTGAAATCACCGAGTTGCCCTTCACCAATATCCTCAGGCATTTGGCGAGCGCGGAGGTCCCGGTTCCGCGCCTCTTTCACTACGATCAGGAAGCCGGGCTCCTGTTTCTGGAGGACTTTGGTGATCTGACCCTCACACACGCGACTGCCACCCTGGCGCCACAAGAGCTGCGCGAACTGTATTACCTTGCTATTGATCTGCTGGCCGCCATGCAGGTCAAGGCAACTCCGCGGGGGGCAGCGAGTGACCCCCGCTGTCTCGCCTTCGGACGCGGGTTCGATGTGCCGCTCCTGCTATGGGAGTTCGATCACTTTCTGGAATATGGGGTCGTCGCTCGGCGAGGGAAGCCGATGTGCTCGGATGACCATGAAACGGTGCGGGAAGAGTTTCGCAAGATCGCAGAACTGCTCGCAGGGCAACCAAGGGTGTTCGTCCACCGTGATTACCATTCGCGGAACCTGATGGTGCGCGACGCGCACGCACGCAGCGGACGTCTGGGTGTGCTGGATTTTCAGGATGCGTTGATGGGTCCGGCCACCTACGATCTCGCCTCGCTCCTGCGGGATGCCTATGTCGAGCTGGAAGAGTCGCTGGTTGACGAACTGCTGAGCCACTACCTGGAGCGAATGGCCGAGTACGGAATGGCGATTTTGGATCGAGCGGGATTTCGACGGCTGTTCGATCTCACCAGTATCCAGCGGAACCTGAAGGCAGCGGGACGTTTTGTCTACATTGACCAGGTCAAGAAGAACCCGAAATTTCTGGCGGACATCCCGCGCACGCTCGGCTATGTGCGGCGAAATTTGACGAAGTATCCGGAACTGGCGAGGTTGCGAGAGCACCTGACGCCGTACGTGCCGGAATTGGAGTAAAGGGGAGGTGGGGCAAGGGGCGCGAGGCAAAAGGAGACTGGCCTCTTGCCGCTAGCCCCGTGCCTGACTATTTATGAAAGCCATGATCCTCGCGGCGGGCTACGGGACACGCCTCCGCCCGCTTACCGAGAGCCTCCCCAAACCGCTCCTCCCGATCCTCGGCGCACCCTTGATCGTCTGGAATCTGCTGCTGCTGCGCCAGCATGGGCTGACGGATGTGATCATCAATCTGCACCATCTTGGGCACTTGATCGAAAAGGAGCTGGGTGACGGGTCGCGGTTCGGGATGCATCTGTCGTACTCGCGCGAGCCAATTGTCCTCGGGACGGGCGGAGGCATGAAAGAAGTGGAGCCGTTTTTCGGAGGGGAACCGTTCCTGGTGCTGAATGGAGACACCGTGTTAGAGCTGGACTGCCAAGCTTTGATCCGATTCCATACTGAGCGCGGTGGGCTGGCCACGATGGTCGTTCGAGACGACCCCGACGTCGAGCAATGGGGGGCGGTGGAGGTGGACGCGCAGCAGCGCGTCGTCTCCATTAACGGACAGGGAAGGGGACCCGCCAGTCCGACGCGGGCGCATCAGAGGCGCATGTTTGCCGGTGTGCACGTGGTGCATCCGCGTGTGTTGCGTGACATGCCGCGGGGGCAGGAGTCATCGATCATTGACGCCTACATACGAGCCCTCGTGCAGGGGACGATGATCCTGGGCTATGAGATGGATGGATACTGGTCTGATGTCGGGACGCCAGAGCGCTATGCGAAGGCGCAACGAGACGCCCAAGCCGGGCTCATTAACCTGGCTGCTCGCAGAGAGGCGAATTGTCCCTAGCAACAAAGCGCCTAAATGCGGCGTCACAAACAAGGGGTGAAAGTTGCCATTCAGAACATGCGCAGGCTTGGGGTGTGTAGAGGCAATCTATTTAGGTGGGTCTCTTTGTAGAGACGTCAGGAGACGGGTCATCCGCAGAGACATCAAGGAAAGTTGCTCCTCGGTCGGCCCATGAGGATGCTTTTTCTGGCCACCGTAGACCTTCAAAAACTGGTCTGCCACGGCCAGTGCCTCGTCTTTCCTCCCGACCTGTTCCAAGAGCTCGCTCAGCCGAAGATAGGCAGGAACGACGAAGGCGAGGTCACGGTCCGCCTGGGCATGGTCAATCACAAAGCGATAGCACTTGATAGCCAAGTCCGTGCTGCTGCTTTCCGCACGGATAGCTATCCAGGACGGCGATCGAGATCCGATCGCTCGGCGTAGTGCTGGCCAGGGCTCCGTCGAGTAGTTGCGTCATCTCCTTGCTGGACAAGCAGACCCTTCCGGGCTGCTTCATGAGCTGCCCTTGCAAACGCAATGCTTCGGGCCAGGACCCATGAAGCCCCACCATCAGGCATCGGAAACCGGGGGGGGTCGTGCATGGTTTCGTCAAGGGGCCGAATTTCATGGATGCGACCACTTTGGGAAGGAAGGCTGTGTTATTTACTTCCCGACAGGCCGCGCAGGCGTGCGAATCCTCCGGTGTGACGTGCAGGAACAGCCGGATTCCCGACCGATTCCAGATGTCCACCGCTTTGATGCGGCCGGCGCGAACCTGGAGGCTATGAAGTTGCCAGAGGAATAGCAGGCCCAGGCTGGCTAGGAGGTAGGGAACGATGTCGGGGATCGTGATCGCCATGTCCGTACAGAATGTCCCCGGATTGGTTCATCCATTTTGTACCATCACCTTCCTGCAAGTTAAGGGAAAAGCCGTAAAAAACGTCACGAGGAGCGTCTTGCGGAGTGAGATCGAATAGAGGCGGGCAGCGGTCTAAGTCTAAGGCGCTTGTTGCATCTTGCGTCAGGCGTCAGCCGATGATTTCCTTCAGGGCCTTTACCACCTGGGGGTCATAGAGGCCCTTCTCGGCCCCGCGGCTGATCTCATCCAGGGCGGCATTGCGTTCCCATGAGTCCCGGTAGGGGCGCTTGCAGGTGAGGGCACAGTACACATCGGCCACCGCCACGATACGTGCGCCGGTGGGGATGTCGTCCCCGCGGAGGCCATCCGGATGCCCCGCCCCGTTATAATTTTCATGGCTGTGATGGACGATTTTAAGCAGACCCTCGTTGTCATAGCCCATGCTTCTTAGAATCGTAGCCCCCTCGACCGGATGCATTCTTACCAAATCGTATTCTCCGGTGCTCAGACTCCCCCTCCGGTTGAGCAAGTGATAGGGGACAATTTGCTTGCCGATATCCGCAACGAAGCCGGCCTGGAGGATGTCCTGTTTCTCGGTTTCCGACAGCCTGAAGAAGTTGGCGAGGGCGAACGAGATGGTGGCCACCAGCTTGGAATGACCAATGCTTCCATCCATGGCTTCCATCGGCAAAACGACGTCATTGGGGATCGGAATGCCCTCAGCCACAGTCCGGTATTCGTCATAAAAACTCTGCGGGATGACCTCCCGGTTCTCAAAAGGATCCTTGAGCCCAATCACTTCATAGGCCTCTATGCGCTGGCGTTTGCCCTTGACGCTGATTTTTTCCGCCTCCTTGACTTTCATGCCAGCCTCGGCATAGGCGACCTTCACCGGCATGTTGTCCGGATCCAGTTGCAAGGCGCGTTCAAAGTAATAGAACCCTTCGGCCACCTCGTCGAGTTCCATGTGAATCCGCCCGAGCTCGAAGTACAGTTGCGCGTCACTCGGCCGGTCAGTGAGCCTGTCCTGGAGGGCCTGGAGCTGGCGTTCCTTTTCCACGTCGGTCACTTCCCTTGAGGGAAGATCGCGCAATTTGCGGGCGACGATATAATTCCTGACTCCCTCGTAGGTTTCGAGGTCGATCACCACCTTACCGGGTGGACACCCTTTTTCCAGCCGGGATGCCAGGTTCACCACATCGCCGATCGCGGTGTAGGTTTGTCGTTTGGAGCCGATCAGGCCCGTGATTGTCGAACCTGACGCGATGCCGATCCGCATCTGCCAGGGATAATTCGATTGTGCCATCTTTTCTTGTAGTTTGATCCCAGCGAGGACGGCCAGCAGGCGGTAGGTTTCAAAATCTATGGGCGCACCGAATTCGCACATAATGCCGTCGCCCATGTATTTGTCAATATGTCCGTGATAGGCAAGCAAGATGGGCTCCATATCGCTGAGGTAGCGATTCAAATCCCGGATCACGACCTCAGGGGGATGCTCTTCGGAGTAGCGGGTGAAGCCGATCAGGTCGGAGAACATGATGCTCACATTGCGTTTCTCGATGCGCAACCGGCCCTCGATCATCAACTTGACTACCGAGGAGTCCATGGTCGTGTACAACGCTTCCTCGACCTTGGCTTTCAGGGATTCGATCGAGAGCTTCGATTGCTTTAGCTCTTCAGTCCGTTCGTTGACCTTCATCTCCAAGTTGGTGCTGTAATCCTGGAGCGTGACATTGGCCTGCTGAAGTTCTTCCTTATGGCGCCCAAGTTCTTGGTTCAGGATTTGCACCGTCGTAACCTCTGCAGACAGCTTCTCATGAAGCTTGCCCACGACTGCCCCGGCTAAAATCAGGAACCCTCCCCAGGTTGTGACATACGTATAGACATCTAGGACTGAACCATTGGGGGTAAACGATTCCGGTGAGAGGACGACATAGAGTGAGACGAGCAACACGCACAACATAGCCCCGAGGACTGCTTTGCGCTGGCCTAGGTAGTATCCACCTAGGATGATGGGCAGGAAATAAAAATTGAGAAAGGCTATCTTTTGTGGGACGAAGTAATTGATGAGGACGGTCACGACCAGGGTGAGCAGGACAAAGGCCTGCTCGAAGTTCCGGGTGATGTAGTCCTTAAGTTTTTCCATCCGGGTTGGCGTGCCAGGCAAGGATGAAGGCTTGGTTCCTCCCGCTCGTTGGCTCATACTCTAGGATATTTAATTTTGGCCAGGTGTCAATTGAACACTGTATATTTAGAAGACCTATCCCCTTGGTTTTTCGTGGGAATTTCCTCGTCATCGTTGAACTCTCGTTACAGTGAGGCTGGTGGGGTCGAACAACGATCAATGCAGCCCTATGCGCTGTTGAGGCGCGGCATCACAGACCTTCTCGTTGATCAACGCCGCGCCGGTTGAGCGATGCGGCGTGCGGCGAGCTGGGATCGAGTTCGGCTAAGAAAAAGGTCTCAAGTATGGCTCAGTGGTTTGTCGGAACTTCGGGCTGGACCTACGCCAGTTGGCGAGGAACTTTTTACCCGAAGGACCTGCCCAGCCGCCGGTTCCTCGAATTTTACGCGCGAGAGTTTGCAACAACGGAAGTCAACTATTCCTTCTACCACCTGCCCAAAGTGCAGACCTGCACAAGCTGGGCAGGGCAGGTCTCTGAAGAGTTCTTGTTCGCGGTGAAGACAAGCCGTCTCATCACGCACGTCAAGCGCCTGTTGGATGTGGAGGAGGCCTGGCATGCCTTTGTGCAATCCGCGTTGGCGCTTGGCTCTCGTCTTGGCCCGCTCCTTCTGCAATTTCCGCCGAGTTTCAATCAAGACAGAAGGCGTCTGGCCACATTTCTCGACATGGTTCGGGGAGCGTCCTCAGCCAATCCACCACTCAAACTCGCGTTCGAGTTTCGGCACGAATCGTGGTTCACCGAAGAGATCTACCGACTCCTGAAGCGGCATCATGCCGCATTATGCTGCGCCGATTCCCCACGGTACCCCCGGCGGGATGTGAGCAGCACCGACTTCATGTATTTCCGCTTCCATGGCCGATCGCAGCTTTTTGCCTCCAGATATACTGAGGCCGAACTCAGGAACGAGGCGCGCAACATGACACGGTATCTACGAGATGGCCTCGATGTCTATGCCTACTTTAATAATGATGCTGAGGGGCATGCGGTCGCGAACGCACGAACGCTCCGGACATTGCTTGACCGATAAGAAGAATGGTTCCTGAGCGCAAGTGGCCGCAGGGGCTGGTGTTCATTTCCGGCGCCCACAGGCATCGGCGTCCTAACCCGCCGCAGGCGGAGCGCATTGCCGGCGCATGGTTAATCCCATCTCCCAGCATAGCAACAACCTATCCTTCATGCTGGAGACGTCTGATCTCGCTTGTCTTTTGCTCAGGGAGCACTTCGGCCTGGACACGATCGATCTTCACCAGGTCGGCGATCGCGCGTGCCGTCCGTGGGTTGTCGCCGGTCAGCATGGCGACCTTTAGGCCCAACCGGTGGACTGCAGACACGGCCTCGCGGGCATGGGTTTTCAGCGTATCTGCTACCGCCACCAATCCAATAAGCTGCGGGCTCTCTGATGAGGAAGCATCCGCACCGCCAGGTACATAGGGGTCATCCATGAAACGCAGGTACGTTGTCAACTGCTGGCGCACAGCTCCTCAGGCGTGTCTCAGGGACAAATCAATCAGTCATCCATCCGCCCTACCACTGTGGGCATGATAGCCTGGGAAGCGTGAGTGCCCCAATCATGTGATCTGGGCCGTCGCGGCGACCATTCCCTACCGGGGGCTACTCACGTCCCGATACGGTTCCTGCTTTCGCAGCATGTGAAAGATCGCGGTGCACAGTTCCTGAGCCACAGCGATTCGTACAACCTTGGCGAGGAGCCCGTGAGTAACTGTCAGAGGAAAATCAACCGCGGCGTGGTTCGACAGAGATGTTTTTCTGTTTGATGAGACGAGCCAGATAGGTCCGTTGCAGCCTCAACCTCTCTGCCGCCTTGGTTTGGCTACCGTTCGCGGCTTGGAGAGCTGAGGCAATGATGGAGCGGCTGTGTTGATCCATGGATTCGTGGTAGGGGAGGTCCCAGTCGGTAGGCTGCGGGCCGAGCGCAGGGGCTTCAGATGTATCCGTGCTTGAGAGGGCAAGCGCTTCTGGTTCAATCGTGTTATGCGGACTCAACACCACTGCGCGGGCAATGGCGTTGTCCAGCTCACGGATGTTTCCAGGCCAGGAATATCGGGTCAATGCGGCTACGGCTTGCTCGCTCAACTGCATCAGGGGTTTCTTGGCGTCCCGTATATGACGGCTGAGAAAGAAGTCTGCCAGTTTTGGAATGTCCTCCTTCCGCTCTCGGAGCGACGGGAGGGTGAGGTTGACCACATTGAGCCGGAAAAACAGATCCTCCCGGAAGCGCCCTGCTTTGACTGCCTGTTTTAAATCCTTATTGCTGGCGGCGATCACGCGAATGTTCACGCGGATCAGGTGGGTTCCGCCGACGCGGTGGAATTCGTGATCCTGCAACACGCGGAGGAGTTTGGCCTGCAACGGTATCGGCATGTCGCCGATCTCATCCAGGAAGAGAGTCCCGCCGTCCGCCATCTCGATTTTGCCCTTTTGCAGGCGGTCGGCTCCCGTAAAGGCGCCCTTTTCATGCCCGAACAACTCGTTCTCTAGCAGCGTGTCGGTCAACGCGACGCAGTTAATGATCACAAAGGGCATGGACCGGCGTGGGCTCCACTGGTGAATGGAGCGCGCGAAGAGTTCCTTGCCGGTGCCGCTCTCACCGAGGAGCAGGAGGCTGGCATCGGAATTGGCGGCCCGCTGGGCGAGTGCCACCAGCGACGTGATTTTCTGGCTTGTGCCGATAATGTGCGCATACCGCGTCTCGATTTCGGTCCGGAGACATTCGACTTGCCTCGTCAGGCGTTCGCGCTCTAAGGCTTTGCGGATGACAATGGTAAGATGGTCCACATCGAACGGCTTGGTCAGAAAATCGTACGCGCCTTCCTTCATCGCCTCGACCGCTGCAGACACGGTGCCGTACGCGGTCATGACGATGACCGGGAGTTCATGTTCGTTCTGCCTGCTCTGCGCGAGTCGTTTAAGGACCTCGAGGCCCGACATCTTGGGCATTTCCAGATCTAAGAGCATCAGCCTCGGCGTCTGCTGATCAATCAGCTCGAGTGCGCGGAGTCCATCGCTTGCTGTCAGCGGGTCGTACCCCAGCGACTCCAGCCGGTCCTTGAGCGTCCCCACGATATCCGGGTCGTCGTCCACGACGAGAATCTTGGTTTTCATGACTCCATCACGTTCATGACCAATCCGGTGAGTGGCTTCGGGTAAAAGTAAGTGGACTTGTGTGGCATCCGTTCACCGGCTGCCGCCACTGCGCGGATCTCTTCGACCTTTGTGGGGTTAAGGAGTAGCGCGGCTTCCGCTGTTCCTTGGCTGACCAGGTCCAACGCCTCGTCGTCATCCTTTGTGTAGAAGATGCTCTCTTGATCCGTCTCTGAGGGACACAGCTTGTTGAGCACCTGGTTCTGGAGGATCGAGACATCCAGTCGGTCCTGGGCCGGTACGGTGCTCCCCGGACGATGGCTCGAACGGAGGTCGAGGAGCAGGTAGGCTGATGCTCCTCGGCGCGCCAGGCCAAAGGCCGTGCCTAAGTGTCCCCGTTCACGAAGGGCCTGGATGAATCGTTGCCGCGTTCGTCGCTCGGTCGTGCTTCCAAATGGGAATTCGTGGATTTCAAATCCCTCACGGAGAACGTTTGTGATGTCCCAGGCTGTGGGCACCGGCGTCGTGAGCACGCGATGGGTCGGTAGGACGGTGAGCCCAGGATCTTCCAGGCTGGAAAACAGCATGAGGACGTGGTCGTATGGCTGAGAGCCTATGGGCTGCGGGGCGTTCATCTGTTCACGTCTAAGACGTCTGTACGTCAGGGCTGTCTCGTACCGGTGGTGTCCATCAGCGATGAACAGGGGCTTGGGCTTCAGTGCCGCGCAGACTTCTTCGAGAACCGCTTGATCCCTGATCGCCCAGAGGCGATGACCAAATCCGGAGTCATCACGGAAATCGATCCGTGGCTTGTCCGTATCGACCGATTTTTCAAGGAAGCTCAGGATCCCTCCCTCAGGGTCAGAATAGAGCGAGAAGATCGGGCTGAAATTGGCCCTGCACGCTTCCATTAATTTCAGCCGATCCGTTTTGGCCGATGTCCGGGTGTTTTCATGCGGAAAAATGCGACCGGTCCCGAATTCTTCCAGTTCCACCGCTGAGAGGAATCCTTTCAGGACGCGGGTGGCTGTTCCGGACCGACCGGGTGGCACGCGATATTCGATTGTATACAGATAGATTGCGGGATGCGGATCCCGCCGCAGCTTCCCGCTCGCAAGCCACTCCTGGAGGAAGCCGGCGGCGCGAGAATACCGGTTCTGTGAGGGGCCGTCGTCAGGCTGATCGAGCCCGAGTTCGAGACGGATCACGTTCTGCGGATGCCTGCTGTGCAGCGCCCTTTGAGACTCGGCGTCGATCACATCATAGGGAGGTGCCACCACCTCTCGAATGTCGCCGACCGCTTCAGGGTCGTACAGTACCCCGGGGAACGGGATAAGATTGGCCATCTGCTACTCCCGTTACTCGTGAACCGTGAATCGTTTAACGCGGGGAACATCCCAGGAAGGAGATGCGCGATTCACGCTTCACGCTTCACGTTTAGTAGTACCGGGTCACTTCAAACCGAAACAGGTCTACAGGGTCGTCCGCGCCGAGGCCGGCCTTTTGCCTCGCGGTTGCCAGTTGTTCGTCCACCGACTCGATTCCTTCAATGTCCGGCAGCAGCACGCTGTGGCGATCCCCCGATCGGACGATGATGCCGTAGCGACGAGGATCGAGCGCTGCCAGATCCTGCACCGGCTCGGATTGCCCCAACACGTCCACGGAGATGAGCAGTCCGCCCAGCTCCGATTCCTCAAGCGGAGGGAACCGAGGGTCGCGGGTGGCCGCGCCCACCGCGTTGTGGATCACCTCGGCGGCCAACGTCGGGTGAGCCGGTTCTGTTGTGCCCAGACATCCCCGGAGTTGGCCGTGCTGTTTCAAGCACACGAACACGCCAGCCCGGTTCCGCGCGGCCGGCATCTCGACGAACAGGCCCTCCGGCGGTTCAATGGAGTACCTTTCTCTGATGTACGTCGTGATCGCCTGTTCCGCCAGTCTGACAAGCGGATGTGAGGACTCGGACATTGGTTTTCCGGTACTCGTTCAGTCGGGCCTCCCAGCCGGCGCTCATGCGCGAAAAACACTCCCCGATGACGCTCTGGTGCATGCGGACGTATACTACATGGAGTGGAATCGTGATGGAGACCGCTGTGCACGCGGTCATGCGTGATGCTAACGGTCGCGGCTCACCATATAGTCCGCGACGATCGAGAGCGCTCGTTTTGGAGAGGAATCTTCGAACATGGCCAGATCCAGGTTAGCGGCGATCACGAACGTGCGTGCGCGCTCCATGGCGTAATCCATGGAGCCGTACTCCTGCATGAGGGTGGTGATTCTGAGAAGATCTTCCTCCGTCAGCGACCGGGTCTCCATGCGGTCCTTGATCATCTGCTTGTCCTGCTCCGGGCAATGCTGCAGCAAGTGTAGGAGCGGAAGCGTGGCTTTGCCCTGCCGTAAGTCCTGCCCGAGGGACTTCCCCAATTGGTCACCGTTCGCGGCATAATCGAGCGTATCGTCCGCGACCTGAAAGGCGATACCGATGTGCTGCCCGAACTGAAACAATGCCTCCTGCTGTTCGTCTCCCGCGCCGCCGATAATGGCGCCGATCCGGCAGGAGGCCGCGATTAACCCGGCGGTTTTGTGCTCAACAATGCGCAAATACTCGCTCTCCGAGACCAGCGGACTCCCGTTGTAATAGAGTTGAAGAACCTCCCCTTCAGCCATCTTCCGGCATGCCTCGGAGAGCACTTCGTTGATCGCCTGGTTTCGGAATCCAACGATCTGACAAATCGCCTTCGAATAGAGGTAGTCTCCTACGAGGATACTGACCTGGTTGCCCCACACTCTGCGCGCAGTTTGTCGGCCTCGACGAAGGTCGGCCTCGTCTACGACATCGTCGTGCAGGAGCGTCGCCGTGTGGATAAACTCGACGAGGCTGCCGAGGAGAAGCGGATCACGACCGTGGTATCCGCACAGTCGGGCGCAGAGGAGGAGAAGAAGGGGGCGAATACGTTTCCCGCCGCTACTCAGGATGTGGGCGGCAACCGTATTGACAAGCGAGACCGTTGAGTCCAGGTTCTTGCGGCCTTGGTCCTCGACCCCCTCGAGCTCCTCCCGGTAGGCCTCCCAGACATCCGCCATCGTCTGGAGCGCGGAGGTCGCAGGTCCATTTTTCATGGCCGGATAGTAGGGGCAGGAACTGGTCTTTGTCAAGCACACGAACCGGACACTCCAATGCGAGGAAAGTGTGTGAAAAGACGTTCGCTTGAACCCCGATTGGCTTGACAGGACAGCGTTTTATCCAGTAAGTTGGCATCTCGATTGGCTGGTGGCCTGGACCATCGCTGAAGGCGGGGCCTGACGGTCGAAAAAGCCTTCGTCCAAGCGGCCATCTGCGCTGTTCCAGCTGAACCACACGCGCAGATCGGACGGAACGGAATCGCCCATGAAGATCCCCGGACTGCCTCCAAAACAAGGCCTCTATGATCCACAGTTCGAAAAAGACAGCTGTGGAATTGGCTTCGTAGTTAACATTAAGGGAGAACGCTCGCGCACGATCGTCGAGCGGGGACTCCAGGTCTTGGAGAATCTCTATCACCGTGGTGCGCAGGGCTGTGATCCTTGCACCGGTGACGGAGCTGGAATTCTGCTGCAGATCCCACACGAATTTTTTAGACGTGCTGCCCTTGATGTTCAGGTGAAGCTGCCGAACGCGGGCGAGTATGGCATCGGTATGGTCTTTCTCCCGCCACAGGCCGCGTCCCGCAGACCGTGTGAGGCACTCTTTGAGAGAGTGATCGCGGAAGAGAACGCGCGGCTGCTCGGCTGGCGGGATGTGCCGGTGAAGAGCGATGCGATCGGGGCCCAGGCCCGTCTCACGGAACCGACCATCCGCCAGGTTTTCATCGCTCGTGACATGCTGAACGAGGCACAGTTCGAGCGGAAACTCTACGTGATCCGCAAGCGGATCGAGCACGCGGTCCGTGAGTCGGCGATCGAGGGACGGGAGCATTTTTATATCACGAGCCTCTCCGGCAACACGATTGTGTATAAGGGGTTGTTGCTCCCTCACCAAATGCAGCGGTACTACCCGGATCTGGCCGACGCCACCGTCACCAGCGGCCTGGTCATCATCCATTCGCGCTTCAGCACGAACACCTTTCCGACCTGGCCGCTCGCGCATCCTTACCGCTATATCTGCCACAACGGGGAGATCAACACGCTCAAGGGTAACGTGAACTGGATGCGGGCTCGCCAAGGCCGACTCCAGTCTGAGCTGTTTGGGGACGACATCCCGAAGCTCTTCCCGATCGTCTACGAGCACCAGAGCGACTCGGCATGTCTGGATAACGCGCTCGAGTTTCTGCTCCTGGGGGGTCGCCCGCTCCCGCACGCAATGATGATGTTGATTCCAGAGCCGTGGGTCGGCAACCCGCAAATGGACCTCGACCGGCGTGGGTTCTACGAGTATCACGCTGCCATGATGGAACCCTGGGATGGCCCGGCGGCTGTGTGCTTCACCGATGGGAAGCTGATCGGGGCGACCCTCGACCGCAACGGGCTCCGTCCGTGCCGGTATCAGGTCACCACCGATGATCTCGTCGTGCTCGCATCCGAAGCCGGTGTCCTTCCAACTGACGCCAAGAACATCCGCCAGAAGGGGCGATTGCAGCCCGGGCGCATGTTTCTCGTAGACACCGTCCAGGGTCGGATCATCGACGACGAGGAGATCAAGGCGGACATCGCGAGCCGCAAACCCTACCGGTCGTGGGTCACGCAGTACCGTGTCTCGCTCGACGAACTCCCTGAGCCGTTGAACGTTCCTCAGCCGGATCACCAGACGATCCGCCAGCGTCAGCAAGCGTTCGGGTACACGGTCGAGGAGCTGAAGATGGTGATCACCCCTATGGTCGTGACCGGCGAAGAGCCGGTCTCCTCCATGGGAACCGATACGCCGCTCGCCGTGTTGTCGGATCGCCCACAGCTCCTGTCCAAGTACTTCAAGCAACTGTTCGCCCAGGTGACGAATCCGCCGATTGACCCCATCCGCGAGCAGCTTGTGATGTCCCTCGTGACGAACATCGGGCCGAAGCCGAACGTGATGGCGGAGACACCGGAGGCCTGCCGCCGGATCAAGGTCCAGCAACCGATCCTGACCAACGCTGAGTTAGAAAAGATCCGCGGCCTCGCCGACCCGCACTTTAAGAGCAAGACTCTCCGGATGCTCTTCCGCGTGGTCGAAGGACCGGATGGCTTGGGAGTGGCCGTTGATGACCTCTGCCAGCAAGCGTCCCAAGCGATCAGAGACGGGTACAAGTTCGTGATTCTGAGCGACCGTGGTGTGAACGAAGAGTGGGCGCCGATCCCGAGTCTCCTTGGGATCTCAGCGGTGCACCACCATCTTGTGCGTGAGTGCACCCGGACCGAGGTCGGCCTGATCTTGGAGACTGGCGAGCCGCGCGATGTGCACCACTTCGCCTGTCTGATCGGCTATGGCGCGGGCACGATCAACCCCTATTTGGTGTTCGAGACGCTGGTGGACATGGAGCGGGAGGGATACCTGCCGGAGGGGATCGATGCAGGGACCGCGGAGGTCAAGTTTATCAAGGCCATCAACAAAGGGCTGCTCAAGATTTTCTCGAAAATGGGCATTTCCACCGTGCAGTCTTACTGCGGTGCGCAGATTTTTGAGGCGATCGGCCTGAACCATGTGCTGATTGACCGGTACTTCACCGGGACCGCCTCTCGCGTTGAGGGCATCGGCATTCGCGAGATCGGCGAAGAAACGCTGCGTCGGCATGCGGTGGCTTACAACCCGGCGCCGATCCGCCAGCTTGATTTTGGCGGAGAGGTGCACTACCGAATTCAGAGCGAACACCACAACTGGAATCCGGAGACAATCTACAAACTTCAGCATGCAACCCAGGCCAACGACGCCAAAACGTACGAGGAATTTGCCGCGCTGGTGAATGACGAGAGTAAGCGGCGAGCAAACCTGCGCGGCTTGCTCGAGTTTAAGTTCTTGCCTGAGCCGATTCCTCTTGATGAGGTGGAGCCGGCCAAGGAGATCGTGAAACGGTTCACGACCGGCGCCATGTCCTTCGGGGCGATCAGCAAAGAAGCGCACGAGACATTGGCGATCGCCATGAACCGCCTCGGCGCCAAGAGCAATACAGGCGAGGGAGGCGAAGACCCCGAGCGGTTTGTTCCGCTCTCGAATGGTGACTCCAGGAACTCGTTTATTAAGCAGGTGGCCTCGGCGCGCTTCGGCGTGACCTCGCAGTATCTGGTCAACGCGGGTGAGTTGCAGATCAAGATGGCGCAGGGGGCCAAGCCCGGGGAAGGAGGACAATTACCCGGCCATAAGGTGGACGAGATCATCGCACGGTTGCGCTATTCGACCCCCGGGGTGCAGCTCATCTCTCCGCCGCCGCACCATGATATCTATTCGATCGAGGATCTCGCGCAGTTGATTTTCGATCTGAAGAACTCGAACCCGGAGGCGGACATCTCGGTCAAGCTCGTTGCAGAAGTCGGGGTGGGTACGGTGGCGGCGGGCGTGGCCAAGGCGCATGCGGACAAAGTCCTGATCAGCGGCGATTCAGGGGGTACCGGTGCCTCTCCGCTGTCGTCCATTAAATACGCGGGTGTGCCGTGGGAATTGGGGCTTGCCGAGACGCACCAGACGCTGGTGCTCAACAATTTGCGCGGGCGCATCAAAGTTGAGACAGACGGGCAAATGAAGACCGGCCGTGACATGGTGATCGCCACGCTGCTGGGCGCTGAGGAGTTCGGTTTCTCGACCGCTCCGTTGATCGTCGAGGGCTGCATCATGATGCGCAAGTGCCACCTGAATACGTGTCCGGTCGGAGTCGCCACGCAGGATCCGGTGCTCCGGAAGAAATTTACCGGGCAACCTGAGCACCTGGTCAACTACTTCTTTTTTGTGGCCGAGGAGGCACGCGAGCTGATGGCCAAGCTTGGGTTCCGCACGGTGGCCGAGATGGTCGGCCGCGTGGACAAGTTGAAGGCGCACAAAGCGATCGACCACTGGAAGGCGAAGGGGCTTGATCTCTCGCCGCTTCTGCACATGCCTGAGGTCGGGGCGGAGGTTGCCAGGCACCGTGTGCAAGCACAAGACCATGGTATGGCCGGCATCCTCGACAACAAGCTAGTGGAATTGTGCCGGCCAGCAATCGAGCGTGGCGAACCGGTGTCGCTGGAGCTCCCCATCCGGAACACCAACCGGACCACCGGCACGGTCCTTTCAAGCCACATCGCACGCAAGTACGGGTTGGAAGGGCTGCCACCTGACACGATACGGATCAAGTTCACCGGTTCGGCGGGACAATCCTTCGGCGCGTTCGTGGCGCGCGGCATCACGCTCATCTTGGAAGGGGAGTCCAACGACTACCTTGGCAAGGGACTCTCCGGGGGAAAGATCATTGTCATACCCCCGAGAGATGCCACGTACGTTCCCGAAGAGACCATTCTCATCGGGAATACGTCGCTGTACGGCGCGACGCAGGGCGAGGCGTACTTCTATGGCACGGCGGGCGAGCGCTTTGCCGTACGCAACAGCGGCGTGCGGGCTGTCATTGAAGGGACCGGTGACCATGGTTGCGAGTACATGACCGGCGGTGTCGTGGTGGTTCTCGGGAAAACCGGACGCAACTTCGCGGCGGGGATGTCCGGCGGGATCGCCTTCGTCCTCAACGCGGACGGAGAGTTCGAGTCGCGCTGCAATCTGGGTATGGTCGAGCTGGAGAAAGTCATCACGAACGAGGATAAGCGCACAGTACGCACGATGATCGAGGCGCACCTGGCCTATACCGGGAGCCGGAAAGCTCGAAAGGTCCTCGAAGCCTGGGAGACGATGCTGCCGAAGTTTGTGAAAGTCATGCCGGTTGATTACAAGCGCGTCCTGGCCGAGCGGAAGGCTGCGGCCGCAAAAGGCAAGGCGCACAAGGAAAAGGCAATGGTGGCTCGTGGCTGATCCCAAAGGCTTCATGAAATATGCCCGTGAGGGCCCCAAGCGGCGGCCGGTCGAGCTGCGCCTCATGGATTGGAAGGAATTCTACGAGCCGATCTCCGAGGACAAGCTCAAGGCCCAGGGCGCACGCTGCATGGACTGCGGGGTGCCGTTCTGCCAAAGCCATAATGGCTGCCCGGTCGTGAACCTGATTCCAGAGTGGAACGATATGGTCCATCGCGGTCGCTGGGAAGACGCGCTCAAGGCCCTCCATACGACGAACAACTTCCCTGAGTTCACCGGGCGTCTCTGCCCAGCCCCCTGCGAGTCTGCCTGCGTCCTCGCCATTAACGAGGATCCGGTGTCGATCCGGATCATCGAATGGAACATCATCGATCGGGGATTCGATGAAGGGTGGGTCCAGCCCATACTCCCGGTCTCGCACACCGGGAAGGCAGTCGCGGTCGTCGGCTCGGGCCCGGCCGGACTTACCGCCGCGCAGCAACTTGCTCGTGCGGGCCACAGCGTGACCGTTTTCGAGAAGGCAGACCGCATCGGAGGGCTGCTGCGTTACGGGATCCCCGAATTCAAGATGGAGAAATGGGTCATCGACCGGAGGCTGGAACAGATGCAGGCTGAGGGGGTCCAGTTCAAGACCGGTGTCCACGTGGGCGTGGATATCGATGCAGAGACCTTGCGACGCCAGTACGACGCGATCTGCCTCGCCATGGGAGCCGAGCAGGCCCGCGAGTTGCCCGTTCCCGGTCGAGAACTGAAAGGGGTCCATTTGGCCATGGATTACCTGACCCAGCAGAACAAACGGAACGCCGGCGACTCGATCCTCGAGGAACCGATCACCGCCAAAGGGAAGCGCGTCGTGATCCTCGGTGGTGGGGACACGGGTTCGGATTGCTTGGGTACGACCCATCGTCAAGGCTGCACGGAAGTCCATCAGTTCGAGTTGCTTCCCGAGCCTCCGCCTCAGCGGGCGGAATCCACCCCCTGGCCGCTGTGGCCCATGCAGCTTCGAAGTTCGCACGCCCATGAAGAGGGGTGCGACCGGCAGTGGAGCGTCTCGACGACGAGATTTACCGGACACAACGGCCAGGTCACCAAGCTCCACGCCAGCCGGGTTTCCTTCGAAAACGGGAAGTTTACGCCGGTCCCGAACAGCGAGGTTGAAATGGAGGCAGACTTGGTGCTGCTTGCCATGGGGTTTACAGGTCCGGTGAAGCATGGTCTCCTGGACAGCCTCGGCGTTCAGTACGATGCCCGCGGCAACGCGGCAGTGGACGAAAACTGCATGACGAACGTGCCTGGCGTTTTCGCCGGTGGTGACGTCAAGCGCGGGGCTTCACTCATCGTGTGGGCGATCGCCGAGGGCCGCAAAATGGCGGCGGGGGTAGATACGTACTTGCACGCGCGACACTAGGTTCCCTCTGACTCTTCGAATAAGTTTCCTCGACCTCCAGCCTCTTCACGATGCATCACCGTTCGGCTGAGCTGTTGTGAGGACAAAGCTCGCCAAATGGTCGGTCCTCCTCCTCCTCCTGCTCGGGTTACCGCTGCTCGGCGTGGCTCTGGCCGGGCATCCGCTGGACCGCTACCTGGAATTCCCTCCCATCACCCGTTACGTTGAGCACGCCCCCCTTTCCCGGCTGATGTTCGTGGGGCTGACCGTCTTCGTGCTCGGGACGACCGGACCGTTTCTCCTGAAAATTCTCACGAGCCCGTTGCCGGCTGTGACCGGGAGCTTGGCACGTCATCCGTTTCCCTGGTGGGGCTGGCTCGGCGTCGGCATCACGGTGGTGGCGTGGGTGCTGGCATGGAACCGGTTCGCGTGGCTCGGTGAGCTGCAGCGGCACACCTTCACTCCGCTCTGGATCGGCTACATCCTCGTCGTCAATGCGCTGGCGTTCGGGCGCAGCGGCCGATGTCTGCTGCTGGACCGGCCGCGGTTTGTTCTTGCCCTGTTCCCGCTCAGCGCCGCGTTCTGGTGGTTCTTCGAGTATCTCAACCGCTTCGTGCAGAACTGGTACTATGAGGGGATCAGCGACATCGGGCCGCTGGAATACTTTCTGTACGCAACGCCGCCCTTTGCGACTGTGCTGCCGGCCGTTTTGAGCACGACCGAATGGCTGGCCACGTTTTCGCGACTCGATGCACCGCTCCGGAACCTTTGGCCGATTCGAATCCCCTTGACGCGGGTGGCTGGATGGGCAGTGCTGCTCGTGTCGGGAGCGGGGCTCATGGGGATCGGCCTGTGGCCCGATTACCTGTTCCCGCTGCTCTGGATCTCCCCGCTGCTGGTCATCACGGCGCTCCAGGCGATTCGCGGCGAGGAGACGGTCTTTGCGCGCCTCAGGCACGGCGACTGGCGACCGGTCTGGGTCCCGGCGCTGGCGGCCCTCCTCTGCGGGTTCTTCTGGGAACTCTGGAACTTCGGCAGCCTCGCGCACTGGGAGTACGCCGTGCCCTACGTGCACGAGTTCCAGCTCTTCGAGATGCCGCTGCTCGGCTATGCTGGCTATCTGCCGTTTGGCTTGGAATGTGTGGTGATCGCGGCGTTCCTTCTCCCTTCGCAAGCGCGAAACAGCAGAGAGAACCAACGAGGGTGATGAAGACACAGAGGCGGGTCTGTGCGCGTGAGAGCCTGGACACGCACGAAGCCCAACTTGCCGGCCGGTTTGCGCTCGCCGTCGGACATCTCCGCGATGAAGAGCTCGAGATTCGCCGGGTGGGGTCTACGCACTGCCGTTGGCAGGCAACCCTCAGCGCTGCTTCCACCGGCATTACACTTTGCCTGACGCCGCCAGCGCCTTGCTGATCTCGGCGATCAGCCGACGCTCGATTTCTGCTTGCTCCTCGGGCCCCACAGGGAGAATTCGGCCTCCCTGTGTGATTTTCTCAAAATCAGCCTTCACCTTGAGGCGGGTCTTCTTCGAGGACAGCTTTTGAAGAGACACAAGGTACTGGTTGCGAAATCCTGCCTGTTCCAAGGATGCCGGGGCGGAGACCTTGCGGCTGGTCACGTAGACTGCGGTGTTTTCCGTTTGGAGACTGACTTGAAGCTTGTATCCATTACGAGACAGGGCTTTTTCTACAGCCTTGCTGACCAACCTGAGCGGCTTTGACAGATCCTTCGTCTGACTCCCCTTCTCTTCGACGCGCAGGATTGGGATGGCCCGCGCACGCTCCGAGGCGATGCGCTGATTCTCTACGGCCAGCTTCCGGTTCTTCGAGACCTCTGCCGCCAGTTGTGCAGCTTGCGCCTTGCGCTGGGCTTCCACGCGTTTCGTGCGCTTCCGGGCCTCGCGTAACTCTTGGTTGAGCAGGTTGATCTGTTGTTGCATCACTTTGTTGCCGTCCTGCAGCGACACAAGGACGGAGTCGAGCTTCGCCACCTGCTTGCGCAGGGCCTGGTTTTCGCGCACGAGCGGCGATTCGTCCTGCTTGCAGCCGATGGTTGTGAGGGTGAAGCCTGCCAAGATGATGAGTCCTGCCAAGGGAGCGCGCAACTGCCAGGCAAGCTGAAGACAGTCAGGTCTTGTCATGGAAGGAGAAGTGTTCTCGTTTGAGAGAGCCACTGGCCTGACGGGCTTTGGCATTCGAGGACCATGTCACGAACCAGCGCCGTGTCCGACGCGTCCTGCTGTCGAGGGTCGTTTCGGCGGATTCTAGGACCGTTTCGCATTGAATGCAAACTTCGCGGCTTCACGAGATCAAGGTCGCACCTCGTTGACCCAGATCCATCCACCGGGCTATGTTGATCGGTATGCGCGCTCAGCGGCATACGCGGATGCTTATGATCGCCGTCACGCTCGGCTTGTGGGCAGCTCCCGCGTTCTCTGTTGCTGCAGACCTGGGGCGCGAGAAGCTCGAGAAGGTCCCGCCCGAGGAGTATCCGATTTACGATCGCGTCGTTGAGGCGAAATTTCTGACATCCCAGACCAGACTCGTCATCATCGACCGGTTGACGGTTGGGGAGTTGAGGCCGGATCTGCCGCCCCCCACATGGGAATTTTTCACAGAGTTTGATTTCTTCGCTGGGAAGTTGCAGCCCGAGACTGTGACCGATTTTCTCTTCAAGACACGCCGCCGCTCACGTCTGGAAGCTCGGTTCAACTTCGGGGTGCGGTATCAATTCGCCTCGGATGGGGTGCTCGAAGAGCCGATGGTATTCCTCGCGCCTGTTCCTGCCGGTCTCACCCGGTTTGACCCCACCAGAATCGGCGTGCTGGGATTTTCCCGCGTTGGCTTCAACGCGCGAGAAGACCAGGCGATAGTCTATGTCGGCGATTTCAGGCCCGATGGCAGCGGGGCGGGATTCCTGGTCTTGCTGCATCGCGTCGGGCACGAGTGGAAGATTACGGACACGGAGGTCCTGTGGGTCGCACGGGAAGACGAATAAGTCGCCCCAGTCGCATCACCCTTGACGCATCATGAGGTACGTGTGGCGCACGTCTCTCACTTGCCAACGCTCCCTCGCGGCTGTAGCATGGAGGAGAGATGATTCGAAAAACGTTCCCGGTCCCACCCTTGGGGTGTAATTGTTCGATCCTCGGCGATCCCGTGACCAAGCAGGCGATCGTGGTGGACCCCGGAGGAGCCCACGAAGAGATCTTAGAGGAGATCCGTGTCCTGGGCCTCACGGTGGTTACCATTCTACACACGCATGCCCACTTCGATCATTTTCTCGCCTCTGGCGAGATCAAAAAGGCGACCGGCGCCAATCTGTGCCTCCATCCGGAAGACCGCGAGCTCTGGGAGATGTTGGAGATGCAGTGCCGACTGTTCAATGTGCCGTACGTACCCGTGCCACCGCCGGATTACTGGTTGCAGGATGACGAGAAAATCATGCTCGGCGGTCTGGAAGGCTCAGCTTTTCACACGCCAGGGCATACGCCCGGATCGATGTGTTTTTACTTTCCTGACCAGAACCTCGTGCTCTCAGGCGACACGCTGTTTCGTGGTGGGATCGGGCGGACGGATCTCTGGGGTGGTGACTACCGTGCGATCGAGCGATCGATTCGAGAACGACTCTACGCGCTGGATGAAAAGACATGCGTGATTACCGGGCACGGGCCGGAGACTCAGATCGGACTTGAGAGAGAATCGAACCCGTTCATCAGTGGGTAACAGGACCGTAGGGCCACAGGAGGTGGGCCGAGCCGGCGCTTGAAGTCCAGGCCACGACTCGAGTCCACATTATATCCTTGGAGGGAATCATGAAGCGTCTCGGGATGCTGCTTGTGCTGTCCGCGCTGGTGGGAATGAGCTTGAGTGTGTCAGGCGCAACTTCGGATTCCGGGGTCGCTCAAGTTGAGATCAAGGATGTGGAAGTGCGGGTGTCGGACCATGGTCCGGTCGTGCTGTTGAAGGCCGAAAATAAGGTGATCGCGATCTTTGTGGATCCGACGGTCGCGGGGTCAATCCAGGGTGTGCTGACCGGCCGGAAGACGAAGCGGCCGCTTTCCCATGATCTGATGCACTCGATCCTGGAAGAATTCGGCGGAAAGGTGACCCAAGCTGTCATCACGTTGAAGGACAGCATTTACTATGGGGCGTTGACGGTCGTGTTGAAAGACAAATCCAAGGTGTTCGACAGTCGTTCATCTGATGCGATCGCGTTAGCCATCCACTCCAAAGCGCCAATCATTGTGGGCAGGGACCTCTTGGATTCAGCAGGTAAGAGGTTTCCGGATTCGTCGGGATCTGTAACCCTATAGCGTGCACTGTCCAGGATGAACTCACGCTCTCCTGACGGAAGGGCGCTGCGGAGCCCTTCTTCCTAGCGACTTCTCAGTTGTGCCAGTCCAACGCTGACCAGTCCCGTTGCCGCACTGACTCTGATCCTCTTCGAACGGCCTTCACACGCCCGCACGACCCAGCCTACGCCGCATGGTAGCCAAGATCGAACTCTTTGATGCTGAGTTGCTCCGGAGGTTGATAGACGAGTTTCGTGCATCCATGAGGCGACTTCTGTTCGACCTGTGTGAGGAGCTGGACGGCGAATCCAGGCGTCAGGCGGCAGTGTTGCAATTGCCGGTGGGATTATTTCGTGAGGTGGCGGACTCGCTCGCGCGGGAGCATTACTCCAACTGGAAGGTGGTCGGATGGATCGAGGAGTTGAACGAGCTGGTGTATTTCCTCGATCTTCAAGCCCAGCTCCACCGTGAGCGGAGTCACGAACAGTTCGCGATGGAGCTGCTGGCGGAGTGTGAGGAGCAGTTGTATGAGCACAGTTATCTCGACGAACTGTTCCCGCGCGGTGAGCCTGAGCCGGTTGGCCTTGCACGGCGACTGTCCGGTCTGTGTGCGCGCCTGGCTCGACAGGCCACCCAAGAGTCTCTGTTTCTTGTGCCGGGTTTGCCCTGTGTCTGGCTGGCGCGAACGCAGCAAACGAAGTGGACGACGCCATGTGATCTTCGTCCGAACTTTGAGCGGGCGGAGTTGGGCGGATGTGTGTATGCCGGGGTAGAAGGGGCGTATCTTGCGCCTCCTGCCTCGCTGCGTACCAGACTCTCCGCGCGGACTGATCAAGCCACTCTGCTCATCCGGCCCGACGGAATCCAATTGAGGATCGGCGGGCAGATCGTCCCGCTGCTCACGCCTGATGGACTCCACTGCTCGCCCTGGCAGTACGTGCCGCCCTGCTATGTGCAGCCGGGCGGCCTGACACTTGGACCGGCGCTTGTGTATGGGAAGGATGCTTCGCCTTGCCGGGTTGCCCCGCCGCCTCCAGGACTTGCCGAACGCCTTCAGCGGGCGCTGGCGGTGATTGAGTCGGCGTGGCCGGCTGGCGGGGGGAATGTCGCGTGTTTGACGTCGAGGATTGTGCCGTTGAAGGCCCGCGGAGTGGTGAGCTTCAGCTATCGCCACCGGCCCGGCCTCTCATTTATCAATTGCTTCGATCGTGATGCGTTGGATTTGATCGATGACCTGCTGCACGAGAATAGCCATCATCACCTGAATCTGCTGTTGCGGAAGTACGTCCTGATTCGGAAAACCCATTACCGTGAGGTCTTGTATTCTCCCTGGCGTCGCACCCTTCGGCCGTTGCGCGGGATTCTCCACGCATCCTTCACGTTCACGATGGGCGCCATTCTGTTTGAGCGCCTCTCAGCCTGGGCAGGGTCAAGGACACGCCCAGGCGGCGCCCGGAGTGATGGAAGAGGAAAGGCGGGGCTGACCGCGAAGGAAGTGCTCCGCGCCCGCTTCCGGTGCCTGGAGGAGGTTGAGTCGGTCCAGTACTCGATGCGGGATCTGACCCATGCCGCGAACAGCCTCGGCTGGTTGAGCGGCGCGGGCGGGTTGTTAGTCTCTGAGCTTCAGGGCCAGATTGCAGGCGTTCGGCGGCGGATCGCCCCTTATCGGCGTGCCATTCTCCGTTCCCGGTATGGTGCCGCGTTACGACGGCAGCAGCGTGAACTGGCAGCCGCTCGCACCACCTATCGGCCCCTGACGTGACGATTCTAGCGGCTTGTCCTAGCCCACATTATTCATGACGGTTCGTCGCGAAATCGCGGAGTCGCGCAGCGAGACGGGCGCGTGGAGCCGCGAAGGACCGAGACGTACTTGAACAGTACGTCGAGGGACTGAGTGGCGAGCCCGCCCGCCTGCATGCAGCAGTAGCCGCATGCAGGCTGGTCGCAGCCGCGAATCCGCGATTGCAGCAGAAGTGTTCATGAATAATGTGGGCTAGAGCTGCAACGATTACGTTGCTACCCCTGCTTCCAAA
>JACZQN010000040.1 GCA_022545705.1 Nitrospirota bacterium
CGCGTGTTAGGGTTACCGCAGGAAGCCTACAATCTAGCGATTGGAGAAGCGACGCGCAATTTTAGTTCACAATTCTCCACGGCAGCGCAATCGCTGTGAGCCCAATGAAGACCGTGTTGCGCTCCGCGCCCGCACCCAATAAACCATTGCTCTCCTGGTTGATGTAGGAGTAGCTGACGTTTCCATTCAGCCAAGAGAGCAACCTGACCCGCAGGCCTGCCGTCGCCTGGTAGGTCAATATATCGATTTCGTCGGTGGTGAGCGACTCATTCCGTGCGAAGCCCAGTAGCAAGAAGCCCGAGAGCCTCCTCGCCAATGTATGGTCAATGGTCCCTACGACGCTCTGACTCAGCGTCGCGGCTGCTGCGAGTCCGCCCCCTGATCCCACGAACTGGTCCAACCGTAAGGAAGCTGTCCCTCCCGTGTAAGTTTTATTGAGCCGTAGGTTCCCGATGAATCGGGTCTCCGACTCCGTTGTAGAAGTCCCAATATCCCCGGAGAAAGCAAGGGTCCGGCTGAACTGGTGCCGCGCCCCGATGGTCGCCCTGTGTGAAACGAAAGAATCCGATGGCTGACTAGTATCTCCAGCCTGAAAATCTGTGACAGTGGCTCCGTAACTGATTCGGAATTGCGTTCGAGGGGTCCATTGATATCCGAGACCGGAGTTGACCACATGACTCACCGAATCGCGAAACTCCTCACTTGCAAAGAGCAGAAGCCGATTTCTATAGCTCAGTGAGGGACTGATGCGTCGCGTCCATGCGTACGTGAGGTTGAAGCCGGCAAGATTTTGGAAGGCGTCACTTCGCCTGGTAAATAACCCCTGATTGCTCTGTCTAGGCTCCGGAGCTGTTTCACTTTCCTCGGTTTGTCCCATGCCCGCGATTCCTGCTGCCTCACCTGGCTCCCCGGCAAAAGAAAAGGCTTGCAACTGGGGCGAGAAATTGAATGACTCGATAAGCTCTAGCTCTAGCCCCTTGTAACGCTTCGTGAGGCCGGGAAAGTCGAAGGAGAAATTGGAATGTTGAGCATAAGCATTTTCTTGACTGTTGTTGACGAAGAACTGGGCGGTCCCTCGGTATGTCCCGCTTATGACGACGGCCCTGCTTTCATACGTCAATTTCAGTCGTGGGGAAACAAACGTTCCGAAATCCTCCTCCTTATTCGTTTCTGTAAACAACAGGTTATCCGTGTATGTTTCTGAGACAGAAAGATCAGAATCAAGCGTAACAGCAGCGCGTGCGTCAAGAACAGATAGCCCTAGCCATACGACTGAGACACCAGCACCAACCAACCATCCTCGCCCTGCACTCATACGACTAGCTCTTCTTCCCCGGCCCTCGACCACATCCCAAGCAAGGTTTGTACAACCGCTTTCATCAACCGATCGTTTGAAGCATTCGTTGCGGCAGAGGGCAACACGAGCCGCCACAATTACCACGACGCAAAGGCCCTTCGGGTACGGAACACCCGAAGGGCCTTCCTGTCAGTAGCTGCCAGGCTATGCCTCTCTAATGGGAAAATCTATCCCTACTTTGGAAGGGTTACTACCCGTAGGACTTGACGGCACATACTTAGCTATAGTCCTTTGGGAGGGGAGGGGCATCCCTTTGTGCTATTGCCGGGCGGGGCCCCTTCGATTATGAATGGTACTTAAATAGGTGTGCGAAACGTAGCGGGAATGTCGTCCGTCCGTCCAGTAGCGCAATAGTCGAAAGGTCAGGAATCCTAAGGTGAGAGCCTAGGTGCGAAGGCTCGGAATGATGCGGGATTCATAAGCAGTCAGCTTCAAATTGAACAGAATTCCATGCTGCAACAAGTTGCCACATCTCACGTGCACCTTAAAGACTACTATGGATTCCTCGATGAGGAATCCGTGATGGAACTTGAGCGGTTGTCCACCCGGCTGAGTGGCCTGAAGGTCGCTCATCTCAACGCCACCTCAATGGGGGGCGGGGTCGCGGAAATCCTGCGAAGTCTCGTCCCACTCATGAATGGGTTAGGGGTTCAGACAGACTGGTACTGCATCAATGCGGACACAGACTTCTTCCAGGTGACAAAGAACATCCATAACAGTCTGCAAGGGGGTGACTGGCAGTTTGATGGCCACGCCCACGATGTGTTTCTAGGTAGGAACCGACGGGTTGCCCAAGAGATCGAAGCGTTGGACGTGGACCTGTGGGTGGTCCACGATCCCCAACCTTGTCCGGTCAGTGCGGGATTGCAGTCGTTTCGGCAGGCGATCTGGCATTGTCACCTAGATTCCTCGACACCCAACCGGGCGGTCTGGAACTATTTCCAGCGCTATCTAGTGGGATATGACCGGTTAGTGTTCTGTCTCCCGGAGTATGTGAATGGCTCGGTGCCACAGGAGCGGGTTCGGTTCATACGACCGGCCATCGATCCACTGACACCGAAGAATCAGCCCCTGCCGGTTTCTGAGGCCAGGCAGATTCTCGCAGGTCTTGGGATCGATCCCTCTCGCCCGCTGATCACGCAAGTGGCCCGATTTGATCGATGGAAGGATCCCCTCGGGGTAATCGATGCGTATCGGCTTGCGAAACAAGAGGTTCCGACGCTCCAATTGGCACTGGTCGGGGTGATGGAAGCGCAGGACGATCCCGAGGCTAACGTGGTCTTTGAGCAGGTACAGCGGCACACCGGTGCGGATTTGGACATTCATCTCTTCTCTGATCCCCGACACGTTCAGCAGCGGGAGGTGAATGCCTTTCAGACGGCTTCCACCGTCGTGTTGCAGAAATCGCTCCGAGAAGGGTTTGGGCTCACCGTGGCGGAGGCGATGTGGAAGGGGAGCCCGGTGATTGGGGGAAACTGTGGTGGCATTCGGGTCCAGATCGAGGATGGGCACAATGGGTTTTTGGTCGCGACGCCGGAGGAATGTGCCCGACGCATTGTTCAACTGATTCAAGATGGCGAGGTTCGCGAACGTATCCGAGCAAACGCGAAAGAGTCCGTCCGGAAACGCTACCTTATGCCCCGTCTGTTGAAAGATTACCTCCAGTTGATTGAAGAGGTGGTCCTAGGGGGCTGATAGGAAGAGTACGGCAACGTTTCAAAGTCTGCCTAGCACGCCCGCCTGACGATCTGGGTTTCCCCTCCTCCAGGCCATCGAAAATTTGGTCATCCGAATTTACCTACTGGAGTATCAAAGGAGGCCGCCTTGCCCAGTTCTCAGCGTAGGGTATGCACGTCCGGTAGAGCCAAGTGGCCAACCCTTCGACTGTAGAGGGTTCTGAGAATGACCTCAACAATAGCTTGAGCTACATTGCTGAATGGCGCGCATGAGCAAACATTTTTAGCGGTCTTTCCAATGGCTGGCATCAGAAAAGAAACTTTAATCCGACAAAATACAAGCTGTTGTGCACGAGGAACGGGACTTCCCGTACCCATCGCACTTCGGCAAGTGTCGGCGTCTTGGCCTTGGTGATAGGAGTCGGCACGTGAACCCTAAACACCCGATCCACCTCAGGGGCGCTTTCCATGAGCAGTAACATTCCGCCTGAGCTAATGTTGAGGGACAGGGCTTTCCCTTGTTTGCCGATACGTTGGGCCTGGTTGACGAGGTCCTCCTCTCCGATCAAGTCCGTCATTTCGTAGGAAATTTCTCGGATCAGCGCAATGCGTTGCTGATGTTGCTGTTCATTCGGTGCAATGGCCCACTCCCATTCATTCGACATCATGCGCGAACTCGCTTGCTAAGAAAAAGCAGGCTCAATTTCGCGGTGGCCATCACCTGATTCCGTTAGGACTTGGCGGCCTCGTATCTCGGCAGGCGGCAAGTGTAGCATAAATCTTTGTGGAACAAGCTGTAGAATTTATTAGCACGCATATTTTTTAAAAACCGTGATTCAATTGCAATAACAACGACTTGTAGATACGCCTACTAATAGATACCCCTACTAAAGTATGGCTTGACTGAATCTGAGAACTGTCGTAAATTTGGACACTCTCGAAATACCCTTAAGTTCAAATATTTTGCTAGCCCTTCTGACAAGTTGTGCACACGTTATCCAACTGTCGTTCATTTCTATGAAACGCTATGGGGTGGTACTATGGAAATCACAGATGCCATACATGCGACCGTTCATCCCGGTGAAACACTTGAGCAAATTGGTGTTGATACTCTTATCGAACAGCGCGCGGGTCCTGGCATGCTGGTTCTCGCTCCGCCCATGCGTTTGCTCCACATCAATCAACACGCATGTGACCTGATTTCGCATCTCACTCATGTGAAACATGGAAACGGGCGTTCCAGGCGTGCGATGGGCCCGCTGCCCATATCTATCCGTCAGATCTGCGCGGAAATTTTTTACACGCTCCGAGACAGGAACCACGCGAAAGACTGGGAACAGTTTGAAATCAAGCGCATACTCAACGCCCCGAACCAGACGGTGCTCGTTCGCGGCTTCGGCGTGTGCGACCGCAGCGGACGGGGGCATTCACGCGTGGTGTTGCTGTTGGAGGCGATCGGGCGCCGGAAGGCAGAACTCAATGGAGAGACCGGACTCCGGTTTCAATTGACCCCACGGGAGCAAGCGGTTGTGCAGTGCCTGTCGAAAGGGTGTACTAACAAGGAAATTTCAACCGCGTTGCGGATTGCCTTGCCAACGGTGAAGGAGCACATCCGGCACATCATGGTCAAGACGAACACGACCACTCGCACGGGGATCCTGGTGCGGGTCTTGCATAGCTGACTGCCCCCCCTTTGCCACCCTCTATTACCTAACAACAGGCATGCCCTGGCCGATGGAATCTAGTAATAGCGGGGCTGCGATGTTCTTATCATGAGTGAGGTGTGTAGGCACTCCTCACAGAATCTCGCTTGTAACTCGGCTTGGCTCAAGGGTTTTCACAAATTGGCGTATTCGCTTCCATTCTCCTGCCTCCATGCTAATGAATTCCAGCCCAAACTCTCGTCCTGTTGACCACCGAACCACGGCTAGGTCGACCTCCAGCGGAGAGTAATAACGGGTCAATAAGAGAGGTTCATCACGGTCCCTTTGCCCGCAATGTGATCGCCTGAGAAGGCGATGGGGCATTGAACTGGAAATCGAGGGAACTTACGTGCATCCATGCGAACCTCCTCCTTGCGACAAGAGGACTTCAGCTTGTGACGGCTTGACCACCGCGGAGCAACCCACCCCCTCCTTGCTGTCTATGTATGAAAGTAGTCTGGTCTGTCGGGTAAATCTACTCCACTTTGGAAGGGGCGGTACTATTTTAGAAGGGGTAGCCCTGGTCGAGCGCTCCCGTCGCTCTCAACCTTAGAGCTCCCCGTCGAGAGATTGGTCACTGTGCCTGCTCGAGCGATATTGTTGCCAGAGTAGGCAATGGGACACTGGACCGGGAAGCGTGGGGACTGGCGTAGTTCCATGGGTGCCTCGCTTCTAGATCACAAGCTTACGAAGTCCTCGACGTCTGGGGACGCAGCCGTATTTTCGCCGCCCTCATGCTTCAAGGCTCAGCACGAACAGCCCAGTCTACTTTAATGTTTTCGGCGGCCGCCCTCTCCGTTTCGGCTTCGCATCAACGGCTGCCACTCCCCCCCGCCTCCTGGGAGGCCGTCCTGGCTTGGGGCCGGTGGGCCTTCCCAGGAGCGCTGCAATAACAGCTTGGGGAGCCCCAGCAGAGGGCATTACCCAGCAGAGAGTGAAGGCGCGCCCGGCAGTCGTGGACGCAAGGAACTGTAAAATAAGGCCTGGTTGCTGACCCCGAATGGCACGAAGAAGGAAAGTGAGACAGGGGTGCCTCTCCACACGCAGACGCATTAGCGACGGCCCCGGTTAGAGGACCTTGAGGTTCGCTAGACAGGCTCACAAGCCAGCCTTTCGGAGGGAGAGCCATCCCTCTGTGTTATTGCTGAGCCCTGGCCGGTTCCCTTACGTTCATGGTTAAGTCAGCGAATATGCAACACTCTGCTGGAGTGTGATATGCCTACGAAGGATAAGAAGATGGCAACTGTCCGTAATAGGTTGAGGCGGTGGCCTTGCCCGTACTGTGGGAGTTCGAGGTATTACGTCATTGTACGGGATGAGTCGAGCACTGGAAACGGTGGTCTCGCGGTTCGGTGTCTCGTGTGTGATAACCTCAGGGGCATCGTGACGGATACACAGAGCTTTTGGGTCAAGCCTCGATCCGTGGCTAGTGAGGAATCCAACTAGCAACACTGCAGTCGTAACCCTGAAAAGAGCCACGCCTTAACCTGCCCATCCCTCCACGCGCTTATACTTCTCCTTGGGCGCAGCCAGCGAGACCATGAAGGTGATCCTGACCGTCTGCCCGTGGGGCACTCGACCTTATTTCAGGCGGCGCTGAAGCCTCAGACTGCGGCAGGCATGTGTGTGCTCAGCTTCACTCCGCTTACTTTGGCTTGAGCACTATCCCCGATACGCACTCAACGGTTCTATTGGCTTAAGACGACAAAATTCTTCGAGTGCCAGGCCTAATTGCGTCCTTGTCAAGCCCACCTCTTATAGCCATACCTAGCTGAATAGCCTTTTAAAATTGAGAGGTTAGATAATTGATACCCACAGACACAACCCTGCGCTGGGATTTCGGCTATATAATGTTGATAGAGAACTTGAATCAATCGATATAAACATTCTATCAACAGCTCTTTCATAATGAAATTGGAGTGTTACATAGGTTATTTATGACCACTCCTTTTCTCCAGAGAATCCTTTCTTTATGGTCAACTGGCCAAAAGAAAGGAGAAACGGAAGGGCAGGTGCAAGCTGGGCATGCCCGTGACGAAATCGTCGCACCGGCCGTTCACGATCGACGACACGATGACCGTCTTGCGGTCGGAAAAGCGTGCTCACTCGAGATGAATGAGTCCCTTGATGAGCAATCGATCGTGTTCCATCAAGGCGAGGCGCTCTTGCTGAACATCAGCTCTGGGGGCATGTCGCTGCTAATGGAACCTGCTCCTCGTGTACGGGATTTAGTCGAAATTCGTACGTCCGGCTCGAAATGCGGCCATACCTTGTCCCTGCTCGAAGTTCGTTGGACCCGTCAGCTTCTCATTGAGGAACATGGAAGCCGGTACCTGGTCGGGTGTAGGTTCCGGTTCGGACCGTACTCCTTGTCAAAGCGAAGGTTCCTTGAGCATAAAGATCTAGTTTGATCGTAGCTGTCTTCGTTGCACCGTGCGCCCCTTCAGAACCCCCGTTCGAATCCACCCCCTAGGTGTGGCTATGTAATAGCTGCCCCTCGACTCGCTCCGGCGCGTCGCTCGCTCGGGACGCCATTCGACTCGCGGGGGAACGCTCGACCACGCGTTTCCTCGCGAGTCGAATGGCGGAGGGGGTGGGATTCGAACCCACGGTCCCGTTGCCAGGACTCCGGTTTTCAAGACCGGTCCGTTCGGCCACTCCGGCACCCCTCCGAGAAAGAAAGGATGAAGGAAGGATTGTTGAAGTACGAATGGAAGGCCACCAGTTTCGGTGTTCTTCCTGCAGGTTCCCAGTTTCAGGTTTCGAGTGTCAGGATCGAGGATTATCTGCCGATCAGAAAATCACCAAATCACAGAATCATACTTCGCGAACGATCCGCTCGCGACCACCCATGTACGGCCGTAGCGCGGCAGGAATCACGACCGACCCATCCGCCTGCTGGTTGTTCTCCAGAATCGCCACAAGGGTTCGACCCACAGCCAAGCCTGATCCGTTCAGCGTGTGCACAAAGTCGTTCTTGCCGTCTTTGCGGCGATAGCGAATACTCGCCCGTCTCGCCTGGAAGGCTTCGCAGTTGCTGCAGGATGAAATTTCCCGATACGCGTTCTGGGAGGGAACCCACACCTCCAAGTCATAGGTCTTGGCCGAGGCGAAACCCAGATCACCTGTGCACAGCGTGACCACGCGATACGGCAACTCCAGCCCCTGCAACGCGGCTTCAGCGTGCGTCGTAAGCCGCTCGAGTTCCTCGTAAGACTCCTCGGGTCTGGAAAATGCCACCAGTTCGACTTTGTTGAACTGGTGCAGTCTGATCAGCCCACGGGTGTCCTTTCCGTAGGACCCGGCCTCCCGCCGAAAGCAGGGCGTAGAGGCCACGTATCTGATCGGCAACCGGTCGTCGGCCACCACTTCGTTTCTCAACAGATTGGTGAGCGGTACTTCAGCAGTCGGGATGAGAAAGTAATCCTCATCCCGCAGCTTAAACAGATCCTCCTCGAATTTCGGGAGCTGTCCGGTGCCGATCATTGCAGCTCGATTCACCAGGGAGGGTGGCAATACTTCCTGATAACCATGCCGGTTCGTGTGAAGGTCCAGCATGTAGTTGATGAGTGCGCGTTCCAGTAGAGCACCGGCACCTTGGAGGACCACAAACCGAGTCCCCGCGATTTTGGCCGCACGCTCAAAATCTAACATGCCGAGCGCCTCACCAATGTCCCAGTGGGATTTGGGCGTAAAGGGCAGCGTCGGCAGTGGACCGCCGCGTCGTACTTCTTGGTTCTCCGTTGGATCCTTGCCGACGGGAACGGACTCGTGCGGTAGGTTGGGGATGCGGAGTGCCAGGTCGCTCACGCGGTCCTCCACAGTCCGCAGGCTCTCTTCGAGGTCCTTGATCCGGTCTCCCAGCTCCTTCATTTGCGCTGTCGCGGCATTGCTGGGTTCTTTGGCTCGCTTGAGCCGGGCAATCTCGTCGGACCCCTTCTTAAGCTGGTGACGAAGGTCGTCAACCGTCATGGTTAGACTACGCCGGTCCTGCAGGAGTTTCCGTAGGTCTTCCCAGGGGACATCTTGGGCGCGCACGCCGAGTCGCGCGCGCACGGTGTCCGAGTCTTCTCTCAGTGAACGGAGGTCGTGCATGGCGGCTTGATCAAATTAAGATCGCAGCGAACAGTCTCGCAATCTAACACCGGCCCTCTGTTCAGTCAATTCTACGAGGCTATCGCGCAATGGGACACTTGACATGAGCGTGCGCTCGGAGAAACGATAGGGACCATGCGACTCATTGCGAACCCCCGGAACCCGTTCGAGTCGCAACACCGCGAGCTCCTCGAACCGCCTCCTCAGGTCAGCCTGGAGGTGTATGACGATGCCACCCGCGAGATTCTGAGCCGGAACGAAAGCCCGGACCTGCCGTTTCGCTGGAGTGTGAATCCCTACCGGGGTTGTTTTCATGCGTGCGCGTATTGTTACGCGCGACCCTCCCATGAATACTGGGGGTTCGGCGCGGGCACCGACTTCGACTCGAAAATTGTGGTGAAACGCCACGCAGCCGCCCTCCTCCGCGAGGCATTTATGAAACCCTCGTGGCAGGGCGAGCTCATCGTGTTTTCTGGCAATACCGACTGTTACCAGCCGCTGGAGGCCAGCTACGAACTCACACGATCCTGTCTCGAGGTCTGTGCCGAGTTTCGTAATCCGGTGGGGATCATCACCAAGGCCGCACTGATCGCGCGGGACATGGAGATCTTGCAGCGGTTGCACGCAGAGGCGTCGGTCCAGGTGTATTTCAGTATCCCGTTCGTGGAGAACGACACGGCCCGCAAGGTGGAACCTCAGGTCCCTTCGGTCACGAAACGGTTCGAGACCATGCGTGCGCTCTCGGATGCCGGCATCCCCACCGCGATCTCCATTGCGCCGGTCATCCCTGGCCTCAATGAGGATGACATCCCGGAGTTGCTCGCGCGCGCCCGGTTGGCGGGCGCGACGGCGGCGACGTATATTCTGCTGCGTCTCTCCGGTCCCGTGGAGTCGGTCTTCCTGGATCGCATGGCCGCGGCCTTTCCGGATCGCATCAAGAAGATCACGAATCGGATTCGGGAAGTACGAGGCGGGGCGCTGACCGAGAGCGCATTTTTCCAGCGCCACCACGGGAAGGGCACGTACTGGCAGATGGTTGAGCAACTCTTCGAGTTGGGGTATCGGAAAGCGGGGTTTCCGGAGGAAGACGATCGGCCGATTCCTCAGACCTTCCGCCGACCGGGCGCTGAGCAGGCCACGTTATTTTAGGAGGCACATAATGAAGCATAATCCGGGTTTCCTGGCGCTCGTGGAACGAGCCAAACGCGGCATCAAAGAATGTACGATCGGGGAGGCCAAAGCCAGGCTGGATCGCGGCGAGCCGGTTCATTTCCTTGATGTGCGGGAAGACCACGAATATGCCAAGGATCACGCAAAAGGGGCCCGGCATCTGGGACGGGGTATTCTGGAGCGTGATATTGAGACAGAGATTCCAGACACACACGCCCCCATCATCCTCTATTGCGGCGGTGGGTATCGGTCCGCTCTCGCCGCAGGGAGTCTCATAGAGATGGGGTACACGAACGTTGTCTCGATGGATGGCGGCATCCGGGCCTGGCGTGAAGCGGGGTACCCCATCGAAAAGGTAAAAGGGCAAAGGGCAAAGGGCAAAAGTAAAAAGTCAGGGGAAAAAGCAAAAGGAAAAAGTAAGAAGGCAAGGGGTGTGAAAAATAAAAAGGCAAAAGCAAAAATGAAAAAGGCAAGCTGATGGGCTTTACGCGTCGCGATTTTCTCAGCCGGCTCGGGTTCGGGCTGACTTTTCTGCCGGCGATCGCGTGGGCGCCGCGCTCGATCATGGGGGATCTGCTGTTCGAGCCGGACGGGCAGCTCGTCCCTGCCAAACCGATCCCGCAGAATCCTTTCGTGCGCGATGGGAAGTCGCTGGTCGCGCTCGTGCACGGGCACGAGCCGGCGGTGATGCTTGAGGCGGGGCTGGAAATGCTCGGCGGCCTCGACCGACTGCGCGTCCAAGGCAGGCGAGTCCTGATCAAACCGAATATTGTGAACGACCGGCCGCCGCCGTCCACGACGAGCGCGCAGGTGGTCGCCTCGGTCGTGCATCGGATGCGCGACGCCGGTGCAGCCGAGGTGCTGGTGGCGGACAGTTCGGGCATCATCCGCTTCCCCTCATCGGACAATTTCAAGGCCACCGGCGTGCAGGCAGCGGCAGAAGCGTTTGGGGCGAAGGTGCTCGCGCTGGAGGATCATCCCTGGGTTCGAGTAGAACCAGCGGGCGCCGAATTCTTGCCCCGGTACTATGTCTCGCAGCCAGTGTATGAGGCGGATGTGTTGATCAATCTCCCCGTGGTCAAGACCCATCGGTTCGCGCATTACTCGTGCAGTCTCAAAAACCTGGTCGGGATTACGCATCCACGCTACCGGCCATCCGTAACCTTTCTGTCGGGAAGCTGGCACGAACGCATTGCCGAGCTCAATCTTGCTGTGCATCCCCATCTCACCATTGCGGATGCGACGACGATCATGATTGCGGGCGGGCCGTCAAGCGGCACTCCCGCCCGCGTAAATACGTTGTTGCTCAGCGGGGACCGGGTGGCGCTGGATGCGGTGGCGGTGGCGATGATCCGGTCGTTTGGAGCTTGGGAGAAACTGACGCGTAGCGGGGTGTGGGGGCAGCGTCAAATCAAGCGGGCGATTGAACTGGGTCTTGGTGCTCCAGGACCGCACCAGGTGGAGCTGGTGACGCGGGCGGTCTCAGGGGCCGATGCCAAGTTTGAGAGGCTGGTCGAGGCCATCCGGCGTGATCTTGCCGCCTAGCTTGGCCCTTGCGTGAAGCGCTGGACAATCCCCTTCGCTATTTGTTTTGCCGGTCAAACTCCTTGATAACCTTTTCGGTGAGGTCTATCGCGGCCCGGTGGTAAATGACGATTTTGATTGTGTTGTCGCTGCCCTTATCAACGACGAGTTTATACCCGCCTCGCTCAGCGACTTTCCGTGTGGCCGCTTGAATCTTTTCCATGTACTCATCCACCAACTCTTTCTGTTTGACAGCGAGTTCCTGGTTGAACTCTTGCACGCGTCGCTGGTAGCTTTGCAATTTCACGCGAAACCGGGTCTGCAGTTTCTGTTGTTCGGCTTCTTTCAGCTTGCCTTCCCCCTCTTTGAGTTCCTTTTCCAGTGATCTCAGTGCTGCTTCGTCCTCTGCAATAATCTTTTGCCGAGCCGCAGCGTACTGCTTTAACATGGCCAAGGCGCGGCGCCCGGCTTTGGACTTTTCTAATACCACTTGCGGGTCCACGACACCCATCTTAAAATTCTCGGCGGCGGATGCAATCGAGGGCCATCCTCCCAGTGACCCGCAGGCGAGCATCGCTGCCAGTGCCAGTCTTCCCACCGCCAACGTGGTTCTCGCCACCGTCAGGTTCTCCTTGGCAGACTGGCAACGCCAGCCGTTCGTGATCATTCGTCTTCTCACGACGGGCGGGAGCATAGCCTTCGACCTCATCACTGTCAAGCACGGCGAGGCAGTCGGAGAGGCTTGTTTGGCACCAATCCGGGCGCTACAATCGCGTAGCATGTTGGTCCACCCAGCAGCGTGATGGAGCGCGGACGGTGGGCCAGGTCCGGAGGAGGAGCGGTGTCGACCGGTCAGTCAGTCTCACATCAACACTTTGTCATGGCGCTCCAGCGTGAACCGATCCCATGTGGGACTCCAGGGTGCTCGGGACCAGTAGAGAGCACCGACAGATCGCGGCTTCAGGATAGGGTGAAGACCTTCGAAGTGACATGCCAGCGCTGTGGGTGGCAGGAGCGTCTGTCTGGTCATGAGCAGGTCACGCCCCCGTGGGATGAGGCGGCCCTGTTGGTGATGGCGGAGGAGCATCTGATGCATCAACAACCCTGCTGTCCGTTTGACGGGATACCGGTCATCTTCACGTCAATGCCGAACCCGAGGCGACGGGCCCAATACCGCGTATCCTGCGTGTATTGCGGACGGTGCGCAGAGATGGACTGGCCGCCTCTGGAATCGAGACGCTGACTCGCCGCGCTTCCGGAAAGTACCCAGACATCACCAGGGGGCAGTGATTCCCACCTCACCACTGATTTTGTGTTTCGGGGACAGCTTGACAGTCGGCTATCAGTCCCCGACTTCTGACTGCCCCGAGTATCGCGAGACGCCGTACGGTGCATTCCTCCAAGAGCACTTGGGCGCCAGGGCCAGAGTGCGTAGTAGCGGTGTCTGTGGGGAACTGACCGCCGAGATGTTGCTGCGGTTCCGGCAGGATGTGCTGCAGCGCGGACCTACCTATGTGGTCGTGCTGGGCGGGACAAACGATTTGGGCTGGAACGCGCACCCGTCCGCGATCATGCGCAACCTGCTCAAGATGTACGAGCTGGCCCTCGCAGCCAGTGTGCGTCCCGTGGCGGTGACGGTGCCGTCGGTTCGTGGAGATACGGATGTTAGGGTAGGGGAGGGAACAGCATGGCTGGAGGGGCACATTGCCAACCGTCGTATCTTGAATCACCTCATCATGGACTACTGCAAAAGGAAGGCAGTGGCGTGTGTTGATCTGTTCGAGGCGACCCAGGAGCCGAAGTCAGGGTCGTTGGCGGAGCAGTATTCTAACGACGGGCTCCATCTGAGTACCAACGGGTATCGCATGTTGGCGACGCTGTTGTTTGAACAGGTGTTCGCAGTCGAGTTAGGCGGTCCCAACTAGCCCCTCGCCCATATTAGAGCGTCCTCCAAGCCCGCCCGTCGGTCTGGATCAGCCGGTCCGCCTCCACCGGTCCCCAGCTCCCGGCCGCGTATTCTGGTAGCCACTTGATTCCTTGCGCCTTCCAGCCCTCAAGGATATTCGTGATCCACGCCCAAGAAGCCTCAACGGCATCGCGTCGCATAAACAGCGAGGCGTCACCGGCCATCACGTCCAGCAGCAGACGCTCGTACGCCTCGGGCGAGGGTGCTCCGAAGACGTCGCCGTACTTGAAATGCATCTCGACCGGATGCGTTTGCGCCTTCGATCCAGGCGTTTTGGAGATGATCCGCAGCGACAGTCCTTCCTCCGGCTGGATACGCAGGGCCAGCACGTTAGGAGCCTGGGGGGCAGCCGGGTTGGCGTTGAAGAGAATCTGGGGGATGTCCCGAAACTGGACTGCGATCTCGCTGGCCCGCTTCACCATGCCTTTCCCGGTCCGTAAGTAGAACGGAACGCCGGCCCACCGCCAGTTCTCCACGAAGGCTTTGAGTGCCACGTAGGTCTCGGTCGTCGAATCGGAAGGAATCCCAGGCTCCCGACGAAATCCCGGTACGTCCACGTTGTTGACCTTTCCGTGACCGTACTGCGCGCGAACGACAAACCGCTCGACGTCCTGTCCCGTGATCGGATGCAGGCATCGCAACACCTCCATTCTGGCATTGCGGACGACGTGGGGGTCTAGTGAATAGGGGGGCTCCATGGCCACGAGACACAACAATTGGAGAAGATGGTTCTGGACCATATCGCGTAGCGCGCCAGCCTCCTGATAATACGTCGCGCGGGTGCCCACGCCCTCAGCCTCGCTTACCGTGATCTGCACGTGATCAATAAACTTGTGGTTCCAGATCGGCTCGAAGATGCTGTTGGCGAACCGGAGCACCATTAAGTTTTGTACAGTCTCCTTGCCCAGATAATGATCAATGCGAAAGATCTGCGATTCCTCGTAGACTTGTCCGACGATCACATTGATCTGACGTGCGGATTCCAAGTCGTGACCAATTGGCTTCTCCACAATCATTCGAGGGAATGGGGTGGGTCCGAGAGTCGGTTGGGCCAGGCCGGCGCCTTGCAAACCCTCACAGGTCGTGGCAAAGGAGGCTGGGGGCACGGCCAAGTAGAAGATGCGGTGAGCCGGCAATTTCAGTTCTGCCTCGATCTTCTCGGCCCGCGTCCGGATATCGTGATAGAGTTGGGAGTCGTCGATCGACCCCGAGAGATAGAAGAGGCGCCGTTCAAACTCAGCCCATTTGCCGTCGTCCAGCGCTTGGCGGGAGTATTTGCCGACACCCTCCCGCGCGCGAGCTCGGAAATCCTGGTCGCTGAGCGTCTTGCGACCAAGTCCCAGGACTGCGTAGCCCGAAGGAAGCATGCCATCCAGCATGAGGTTGTAAAGCGCGGGGAGCAGCTTGCGGCGGGCGAGGTCGCCGGAGCCTCCGAAAATGACAAACGTGCAGGGGCCTGCCACATGATTCCGTCCTGCCTCGGTGGCGAGCACCTGTCCCTTTTCCGACCAGGTCATGGATTTCCTCCAGCGTTGTGTGGATCCTCACGATTTGCGGACAGCGTGCCCTCCGAACGCATTGCGCAAGGCCGCGAGCATTTTCTCTGCAAATGACTCTTCCTGCCGAGACCGAAACCGCGTGAACAGCGCGGTCGTCAGGGTAGGCACTGGCACGTCCTTCTCGATGGCATCCCGAATCATCCACCGCCCCTCGCCGGAATCCTGGACATAACCTTTCAGCTTGTCCAGATGCGGATCTTGTGCGAGCGCACCAGCGGCCAACTCCAAGAGCCACGACCGCACGACGCTGCCTTGCATCCACACGTTGGCAACCTTTGCCAGATCCAATTTGTATTCGCTCTTGGACATCAGTTCGAACCCTTCCGCGTAGCCCTGCATCATGCTGTACTCAATTCCGTTGTGGATCATCTTGACGTAGTGGCCTGCCCCGTGAGCCCCGAATTGGGCCCAGCCGTTCTCAGGGGCGAGTGTCGTTAAAATAGGAGCCAAGCGGGTGACGTCCTGCGCCTCGCCACCAACCATCATGCAGTAGCCGACTTGTAGTCCCCAGATTCCTCCGCTCGTCCCGACATCCAGGTAATGAATGCCCTTTGTCTTGAGTTCAGCAGCCCGGCGCACGTCGTCGTGGAACTGCGTGTTGCCGCCGTCGATGACGATGTCACCGGATTGAAGCAGGGCGGCGACAGCACGAATGGTCTCTTCCGTCGGCGCACCGGACGGCACCATCACCCACACGGCCCGCGGGGACGAGAGTTTCGAGACAAGATCTGCGAGTGACGAAGCACTGATACACCCGACGCCTTCCGCTTGCTTGATCAGATCCATGGCGCGGTCATAGACCACCACGCGGTGCTTGTCGCGCTGCAGGCGCTTGACCATATTCATTCCCATCTTGCCCAAGCCAATAAATCCGATCTCCATGACTGATCCTTTCTGTTTGCCCTAGTCTTGATTCCCCCAGGAGACTGCCAAGCAAGAGGCTGCCACGGATGCTCAGAAGAACCGAGTTTAAGCCATCTGTTCCAAGGCTTACGGGTTCAGCCTCTCATAGTTCTGATTCTAGCACAATGCTTACTGAGTTAAAGAGTGAAGAAAGAAAGTTCGGTGCTTGGGTCTGGATTCGGCGCAATCGCGGTCCGGTCGCGGTTGAAAAACTTGCAGAGCCACGCCTATAATCCCGCACGAAACGAGGTAAAAGGGAAAAGGTAAAAGGGCAAAAGTAGACGGCCTCACTTTTACCCTCTTACTTTGCGTGAGGTTCGCTTGTTGGCGAAAGTCTTGAGTGTGGCGCTGGTCGGAATCGATGCACACTTCGTCGAAGTCGAAGTGGACATCGGCGGCGGCTTGCCGCAATTCTCGGTGGTCGGACTTCCGGATGTGACAGTGCGGGAAAGCCGGGACCGGGTTCGTGCGGCGCTCAAGAACACCGGGTTTGATTTCCCTGTCAAAAGGATTACCGTCAACCTGGCCCCGGCAGGTCTTAAGAAGGAAGGCTCCGGGCTCGACCTGGCGATCGCGATCGGGATCCTGGTCGCCGAAAATTTACTACCACCCGAAGCAGTGACGAACTGTGTGCTGGTCGGCGAGCTGTCGCTGGATGGGCGCGTCAAACCGATAGCCGGCGCGCTCTCGATAGGGCTTGCGTGCCGTAAAAAGCATGCCTTGGTGCTGCCAGCCGAGAACGCCGCTGAAGCGGCAGTGGTGGAAGGCGTCAGCGCCCATCCGGTGCACACGCTCCCCGAAGCCGTCGAATTCCTACGGGGCACACGTCCAATCTTGCCGGTGGCGGTGGACTTGCATGCACACTTCGCAACGCCCATCTACGCTGAGGAGGACTTCGCTGAGGTCGGAGGTCAGCCGCACGCCAAGCGGGCATTGGAGGTAGCAGCGGCCGGTGGGCACAATGTTCTGATGGTGGGCCCGCCTGGGTCGGGCAAGACCATGCTTGCTCAGCGGCTCCCCGGGATCCTGCCGCCTCTGCAGCCGGAAGAGGCAATCGAAACCACCCGCGTCCATAGTGTTGCCGGGATCCCGCATCACGGGGGGCCGTTGATCACGGAGCGTCCGTTCCGGGCACCGCATCATAGTATATCCGATGCGGGACTGATTGGCGGGGGAGTCTTCCCGCGGCCGGGCGAAGTGTCCCTCGCCCACAACGGTGTCTTGTTTTTGGATGAGGTGACGGAATTTAAGCGGCATGTTCTTGATGCCCTGAGACAGCCGCTGGAGGATGGGAAGGTGGTCCTGACTCGGGCCAGCGGGTCGCTTCAGTATCCGGCGCACGTGATGCTCGTGGCTGCGATGAATCCGTGCCCCTGCGGGTATTACGGGGACCGGACCCGCGAGTGTCTCTGTACCCCTCAGCAGATCCGTAAGTACAGGTCGCGTCTGTCCAGTCCGTTGCAGGATCGGTTGGATATCCAGTTGGAGGTCCCTCCGGTTCCGGTTCGCGAGCTGGGTGGGGATGGGGGGCAGGAGTCGTCCGTCTCCATCCGGGCACGGGTGGTCTCGGCCCGGGCCCGCCAGACAACCCGGTACAAGAGGGAACGCATTTACTGCAACGCACAGTTGAAGCCAAGACATCTCAAGAAGTATTGCGCGATCGACGGAGAGGGACGGGCGCTCCTCGAGCAGGCGATGACACGACTAGGATTGTCGGCACGGGCATACGGCCGGATCCTTCGAGTGGCGCGGACGATCGCCGATTTGGCGGACTCCGAGCGGATCGTGCCCGCACACCTCGCTGAGGCTATCCAGTATCGAAGCCTGGATCGTCATCGCGACTTCTAGCGTGAAGGCGAACGATGCAGTCCGTGAAGATCTTTATCTGGTGGTTCGTTGTAGGAGCAACGATGGCGCTGTCGGTCATTATGTTGCAAGGCGGGATCCGGGAGGTGATGCAAGCCCAAGGGCCGTTATGGGAGTTCAGACTGGCGGAGTTATTTACGGCCATCGTGGGAGGCGGGCTGCTGGCAGGCTGCATCGCTTTGATCCTCGATCGGATCAAGAAGTCCTAACGCAGGTCGCAGAACGTATCTACGGAGGGTGGGAGTAAAGACATATGGATCTCGAAATCGGGTCGAATGTGTACCGGAATACAGACGGGATTGTTGAATGCGAGGGGGTGGCTCAACTCGAGGTGACGCTGCGGAAGCCGGACGGCCCCCTCATGGTCAATTTTGTCGTACTCGATGAGGTCGGACGGGTGACGGCGAAAGTGGTGAACAGCAGCATGGCCTTCAATGAGCGGCGGACGCTGGAGTTGTCCCGTACGCCGACCAGCCTTGTCATCACTCGGGGGGAAGGAGGAAAAGTCATTTTGCAGGTCGAGTTGGTGGCGCCCGATCGCGTGGTGATCCGGAAGGGCGAGTTCATCACCGCCAAAGGCCATGTATTGGAAATCACCCCGACTGAATGGAGGGTGGACAAGCAGCGGATGAGCGGGAAAGACACGGACGTCAAAGGTGGGTCGGTGGAAATCGGCTAGTGCAGCAGGAGCCCTCCTTGACATCTTGCGTTACCCCCGATCCGAAATAAGCTCGCCAGAGGGCTTCGCGCTCCCGCGCCTCCCAGAGCGGCCCTTCCGGGCCTTGCTGAGCGGAAGGCTTCCGGAATTCCCGTGGCTGTGGTCGCAGGCGACCACAGTGCCGTGGGTGTGTGGAGCAGGTGGCATGCGCCTTCCGCTCCCGCGCCTCTGGCGGCATCCCTTCCACGGCAGTCCGGAGCGGAAGTCTTCCGGTATTCCCGTCGCCGTGGTCTGCGACCACGGTGCGGTGGTCAGTACCGGCTTTCCTTCTCCGGATGCCGGGTGGGTCCCTGCCGCTCCGGCGACGAGGGCTTCAGGCGCATGTCACCTGCTCAGTCAGAGTAATGGGGGAGCTGCGGTGGGGCGCACGAAGCGAGGAATAACGAGCTTCACGTGTGTGCGCGCCGCCGAGTCGGTGAGGCGGCCGGGTCTTGCCCGCTTCCTCCGGCAAAGTCCGCGCTCACTCCCTCCCCAGCTTTGCTTCACCCACACGATTTCCGGAAGAGCCTTGAC
>JACZQN010000120.1 GCA_022545705.1 Nitrospirota bacterium
ACCGTAGTCCGGCTCAGCGAGAACCGTGAGCATTGGGGATTTCGAGGCGGGGCTCGTCTTTACCAGTGGTACCCCATCAAGCCTTCACAGGAAGCGCTCGGCAAGGTCATGGCCAACCTCACCGCCCGTCTGGAGGCAAACGGATGCGCGGTCGGATCCTGACTAGTTGGGTCATCATCGCCAGCACCATCCTGCTCTCCTGCCTCTTCTCACCAGCGAGGGCTGAGCAGATCTGGGACGATGAGTTAAACCGCTACCTGACTCCCGAAGAGTTAGGACACGAAGAAGTTTATCTGACCGTTGACGAGGCTGCGCAACTCATGTTCCCTCAGTCTGATCTGCTCCGAAAAGAGGTTGTGGTCCTCACGCCCGAGCAAAAAGCCACGGTTGAAGCGCGCATCGGCTGGCACTTCCCGGAAGAATTGTTTGAAGTCTTTATTGGGGAAACAAACGGGAAAGTTGACGGCTACGCGTTCATCCAGAACACAATCGGCAAGCACAAGCCCATGACCTATATGGTCGGGGTCGATACTCAGGGCAGGGCGACAAACGTGGAGGTGCTGGTCTACCGAGAATCACGTGGCAGCCAGGTGCGGAAGAAACGATTCAACTACCAGTACGAGGGTAAAACCATTTACGATCCCATCCGCATCAACCGGGATATCATCAATATCTCCGGCGCCACCATGTCTGTCCGCTCCATGAGCGCAGGGGTCAAGCGTGTACTCGTCCTGGTGGATGAGCTGTATCTGAAGCCCTTAGGACTTGGAAGCAAGCTGCCGACCGCCAGGAGGCGCGAAAAGGGCTTCTTCGAAAGCCTGCTCGGGTTCTGAGAGGCACAATCGGATGCGGAATTTCAACAGCCGGTTTCGCCTGCGTGACACGGACCGGCATATCCGGCTGGTCTACACGTGGTTTCTGCTTCTGATGTTGGCCGGGTTCGCGTTTTCATTTTTTTGGGCACACAGCATGACCGATCTGACACCGCGAGGCATTGTTGAACATTACCGTGGATCGGACTACACGTTTGGAGAGCCCATGTCCTTCGGTCAGCTCGCCGAGACCACCCATTTCCATCTCTTTACGATGCCGGTTGTCTTTCTCATCATGGTTCACGTCCTGTTCCTGACCACGGCCAACCCCACGCTAAAAATCATCCTGACCTGGATGTCCTTTTCCGGTGTGACGCTCGATCTTGTCTCCCCGTGGCTGATCACCTATGTGTCGCCCTTTTTCGTCTTGACGATGCTGGGTGGCGACATTCTCATGGTGGTGAGCTTTCTCGTCTTATTCGCGATTCCGATGTACGAGATGTGGATAAGGAAAGAACCGTTCACGGCCCGGGGGAGGACTAATGAGGGACCCACAGGGTTGCTGTCGGTGAGGGACGTTCAGCCCGCTTCCTTGTAGCCGCAATCCTGGTTCCGGCACTGAAGGGTGGTCCCAGTTTGGCGGCTGACTTTCTCGACCAGAAAGGCGGCTTTGCAGCTTGGGCATGGCTTATCAACTGGGCGGTCCCAGATGGCGAATTCACAGGCCGGATAATTTGCGCAGGCGTAGAACGTACGCCCCTTTCGGCTTCGCTTCTGGGTGAGGTCGCCTCCGTCCTGGGGGCATTTGACGCCGAGGGGTATGGGTTTCGTGGTCTTACAGGCAGGATAGGCTGAGCACGCGATAAACTTTCCAAATCGCCCGGTCTTGATCACCATCGGCGACCCGCACTGCGGACATTTCCCATCAACCACCGTCTCCTGTTTGGCAACGACCTTGATCGCGCCGTCAGGGAGCCGTTCGAAATTGTGCGTGTTCCGGCAAGGCGGTTTCTCCTTGTACCCCGGACAGGCCAGAAACTTCCCATTGCGGCCCCATTTGATCTCCATCATCCGCCCACACTTCTCACACGGAATATCCGTAGGCGGCTCCACTGTATCCTTGGGACCGGGGATTCTTTTGGCTCTTTCGAGATCCTTGCTGAACGGCACATAGAAGTCCCGAACCGCCTCGTCCCACGACTTCTCTCCCTCCTCCACCTCATCGAGTTCTTTCTCCATCAGCGAGGTGAAGTCCACGCTGAGGATGTCGGGAAACCCCTTCACGAGGAAGTCGTTGACAGTGAGACCTGTCTCCGTCGGTGCAAACCGGCCGTCCGCTTTTTCCACGTAGCGACGGTCTTGAATCGTCGAGATGATGCTGGCATAGGTCGAGGGTCGGCCGATCCCCTTTTCCTCCAGTTCACGGATCAGCAGCGCCTCGTTATACCTGGGGGGCGGCTGTGTGAAGTGTTGCTTCGGGGTCAGACCTGGTACGGGTTGCCCCTCATGGGCCACCAACCTCAACCGTTCGTCCTCGGATAAGCTCGGCAACTGCTGGTCAGCCTCGTCTTCGACCTCCTGGTCGGCCTTCCGACTTGGCCCAGCCGCTTCGGCGTCCTTTCCTTCCAGATAGACCACGGTATGACCGAGAAACTTGACCACGCTGCCATTGGCTCTGAAGACGTAGCTGTCGCGGGGGCCCTGCGGAACACAGTCCACGCGCGTCACTTCCAAAATAGCCGGCACCATCTGGGACGCGATGAACCGGTTCCAAATCAGCTTGTAGAGCTGGTATTGATCCCGTTCCAAGAACCGCTTGATTGACTCAGGATCCCGGTAGGCTGATGTCGGCCGGATCGCCTCGTGGGCTTCCTGCGCAGCCTTCTGGGTTTTGTAAACGTTCTGCGTGGCCGGGAGATATTCGGCCCCAAACCGCTGACGGATGGCTTGCCTCGCCTCGGCGGCCGACTCGTTTGAAATGCGCGTAGAGTCGGTCCGCATATAGGTGATCAATCCCTCCGGACCTTCCTTGCCGATCTCCACGCCTTCGTAGAGCCGCTGGGCCAATGTCATCGTTTTCTTGGAAGTGAAGCGGAGCTTGCGCGCGGCTTCCTGCTGGAGCCGGCTCGTGATAAAGGGAGCCACCGGGTTCCGACGCTTTTCCTTGCGCTCGATCGACTGGACGATGAATGCTCTCCCCAGCACATCAGCCACAATGCGGTTGGCCTCTTCCGCTGAGCCAATTTCCGCGTCCTGGCCGTTGAGGCTGTGGAGCTTGGCCTCAAACGGCGGTGGGTGGGTGCCAGCCAACGTCGCCGTGATTGACCAATATTCCTCCGAACGGAACGCCTCCCGCTCGCGCTCGCGGTCGCAAATCAGTTTGACGGTCACCGATTGCACCCGCCCCATGCTGAGGCCCCTCCGGACTTTTTTCCACAGCAATTGGCTGCCCAGATACCCGACCACCCGGTCGAGCACGCGGCGGGCCTGCTGGGCATTGACCAGCTTCATATCAATCTTTCCCGGCGACTGGAGAGCCCGGTTGATGGCGGATTCTGTAATCTCATTGAAGAGGACGCGGAAGACCTTTCCCTGCTTGGCCTTGGATTTGCCGGTAATTTCCTCGGCGAGGTGCCAGGCAATCGCTTCACCTTCGCGGTCCGGATCGGGACCAAGAAACACCTTGTCTGATTCTTCGGCCTTCTTCTTGATGTCAGCGAGCACCTTCGCCTTCCCCTTGATCGTCACATACCGGGGTTTGAAGCCGTTGTCCACATCAACCCCCAGCTCGCTGGTCGGCAGATCCTTCACGTGACCGACTGACGCCATCACGGTATAGCCCCGGCCCACATACTTGGTGATTGTCCGAGCTTTGGCCGGAGACTCGACCACAATTAATGACTTAGTCATTCTCGCTCCCATCTGTGTTCCAGTGACCGATCCCTCCCGCAGGCCGGGGCAGTCATATATACCGACGGCAGTACGGGTTTCAAGCTCCTATTATAGCCGAATGCAGAACTGGCCCGGTAACTGCCGGAGGGCGCCCTTCAATTCCAGGGCGAGGAGCAGCCCGCTGACCGTGGCTGGTGGCAGGCCTGATTTCTCAATAATCTCATCCACATGTGTGGGTTCTGCAGACAGCAATTCACAGATCGACGCCTCTTCCGGTCCCAGCCGAGGTGGGGTCTGGGTCGGGGTCCCAGCACGGGCGTCCAGATAGTCCCTGAGCCGGGTCTGAAACGGGGCCTCGACCAGTGAGAGGAGCTCCTCGATGACGTCCTCGACGGTTTCCACCAGCTTGGCCCCCTGCTTGATCAGCCCGTTAGGACCACGACTGGTTTCCACCTTCACGGAGCCGGGCACGGCAAACACCTCACGCCCCTGGTCAGCGGCAAGCCTGGCGGTGATCAGCGACCCGCTCCGAAAGGCAGCTTCAGTCACCATCACGCCCAAGCACATCCCGCTGATGATTCGGTTTCGACGCGGGAAATGATACCCATGCGGGGATGCGCCCGGCGGAAACTCCGTCAGCACCGCCCCGTTTGCTTCGATCTGCCTCCTCAGTGCTTGGTGCTCTGGGGGATAGGTTCGGTCGATCCCGCAACCGAGGACGGCCACCGTACGGCCTTTGACTTCCAGCGCCCCCCGATGGGCAGCCGCATCAATGCCCCTCGCCAGGCCGCTCACGATGGTCAGCCCTGCTGATGCCAAATCCCTGCTGAGCTGTTCGGTCAGGGCTCGACCGGCAGGAGTGGCGCGGCGGGAGCCGACGATCGCGACCGCGTAGCCATCCGCCTCGGTCAAGGTCCCGCTCACGTACAACAGCGGGGGTGGATCATAGATGGCTTTCAGTCGAGCAGGGTACGCTGCATCTTGAACCGTCACCACCGACAGCCGCAGGCGTTCCAGCGTGCTGAGCTCGCGCTCGATCGCCTGCAGGGTCTCCCGGTCTGGCCCCCGCTGGATCCTCTCGGCGAGCAAGCCGCCTACCCCACCGACCGACATTAGTGCGTCCCGTGTGGCCGCTCGCACCGCCTCCGGCGAGCCGAACGCACGCACCAACTGACAGACAGCAGCATCGCCAAGCCCCCGCACCGCGCGCAACGCCAGCCACGTCCGTAATGATGCGCTGTTCACCAGCCAGCTCCATCGTATCAGCAGTCAGCCTTCAGCTATCAGCGTCTAGCTTGACTGGTTCTGTCCATACAGTCTTCTCAGTCCGCAGGGGCAACATTTTCCTGAGCTGAAGGCTGAGGGCTGACGGCTGACCGCGTTAATCCTGCGTTAATCCTGCTACAGCACCACGATGTCGAACTGCTCCAGATGAAGGTTCTGGTCAGCCTGGACGATGATCTTCGTCTTAAACTCGTGTTCCAGCTCCTCGATCGTTCCGTGTTCATCCTCGTGGAGCAGTGAGGCAACCATCGGATGAGCGCCGACGACGATCCTCTGCTGGTCAGACAAGCTTCCAATGCGTCGGATCTCCCTGAAAATC
>JACZQN010000121.1 GCA_022545705.1 Nitrospirota bacterium
AACGCCGGTCGCGATGCTCAAAGCTTTGAACGACGCCATGGAAACACATCCCGTCCTCGCGCAACTTTCCACGGACCGCTGATGATGACCCAGGGGCTCCGGTCGGAATGCCGGGGCCCCAGTTTCTTCTTTCATTCCTCACCGGCATTGCGGACATTCCTTGGACTCGCCCTAGGCCTTCTCGCCGTGGTCACAGTTGCCCGAAGCGCAACGGCCGCCGAAACCACGGCCAACCCGTACCTGACCGAAGTGATCCACCGGTCCGCCCAAGCGAAACTTGCTGAAGAGCGGTACTGGCACCTCCTGCTCCACTATCGCCGCAACGCGTGGGGCGGCTTTACCAGTGAAGTGGATGATCCCGGTTTTTTTCTGGCTCCGACCGGCAAGACCGATCCTCAGGCGGAGCTCGAAGCGGCACTCGCAAGGTTTTTTTCTTCGGAGTTGGTCGGGCGGTCCCGCCAGCCGGCGCAGTGCGCGTTTATTGCGCGCTACCACTGGTTGAAATCGAAGCTCTCCTTTGACGACAGCCGCCTCCCTCCTCAGCGCTGTGCGCGTTTCGAGGCCTGGCTGGCCGAGCTGAATCCCCAATCCGTGACCTTCATCTTCCCATCGGCTTTTATGAATAATCCCGCGTCCATGTTCGGCCATACGCTGTTGAGAATCGATCAGCAGGGACAGACGGAACAGACGCGGATCCTGGCGTACACGATCAACTACGCCGCGGAGGTGACGACCGAGAACGACTTTGCCTATGCGTTCATGGGCGTCACCGGTGGGTTCAAGGGCTATTTCTCGACCATCCCCTATTACCTCAAGGTGCAGGAATATCGGGATATCGAAAATCGTGACATCTGGGAGTACCGGTTGAATCTGACGAAAGCCCAGGTTCACCGGATGCTGATGCACGCGTGGGAGTTGGGGAACGCCTATTTCGATTACTACTTTTTCAAAGAGAATTGCGCGTACCATCTTCTGTCTCTGCTGGAGGTGGCAGATCCCAAATTGCATCTGACCGATCGATTTGTGTTTTGGACGATCCCGGCCGACACGGTCCGGCTGGTGACGCAACAGCCGGACCTCGTGGGAGAAATCGTGTATCGTCCGTCACGCAGCACGCAGATACGGCGGCGGCGCGTGGGCCTGTCGAAGGTCGAAGAACAACTCATGTCCGAGCTCAGTCATGACCCCACCCTCGTCAACTCTGAGAAGTTCACGAGGCTATCGCCGGAGCGGCAGGCCTTCGTCCTGGATCTGACGTCTGATTATCTACGGTACCGGACCGTAACCGATGAACGGAATGCCGACACTTACAGGAACCGTAACCGGTCCGTGTTGGCCTCCCGGAGTACGCTGAGGGTCAAGCCGCTGGAGATGTCCATCGAGCCCTTCACCCATCAGCCAGAACGGGGACACAGGACCTCTCGGATCGGGTTGGGTGGAGGCTGGCGAGAGGATGAGTGGTTCGAGGAGTTGACCCTCCGAGCCGGATACCATGACCTGCTTGATCCTGAGCTCGGCTATACGCCAGATGCGCACATTGAGCTGTTGGCCTTGAGCCTCCGTCATTATGAAAAGCGGGGCCAGACCAGGGTGGAACGGTTCACCTTGGCGGACATTGTGTCCCTGTCGCCGATGGATTCGTTATTCAGGTCCCCCTCGTGGAAGGTCCGCGCCCGCATGGAGACTGTACGGCGCAAGCACTGTCGTCTGTGCAGCAACGGCAACGTGAATGGTGGGATTGGCGTGGCAATGGAGAGCCAGTTGCTCCGTCGGGAGGTCTACTTTGCCTTCGGTGAGATCGAGGCCAATGTCGGTGGCGCGTTCAAGCGAGATCACCGGATAGGGCCGGGGGCCAGCGTAGGCCTGCTTGCCGACCTCACGGACCGGTGGAAGATCTTGCTCTCCACCAGCTATCTCCACTTCCCGCTGGGAGAAATCTCCGACGATTTTCGCATCTCATTCGGGCAACGATACACGTTGCAGCAGAACCTGGCTCTCCGGTTCGAGTTCAACCACCGGCGCGATGACGACACCGACGCAGTACTGGCGGTGCAGGCGTTTTTCTGAGTTCGCGAGAGGTGAGGCGTGAGCGGCTTCCTTGACCAGCTGTTCCTGTACTATCCGCATTCCTGGAGCGACCGGGACTGGACCCGGGTCAGCGGCCTGCCGCTGCAAGATGTGTGGTTTCAGGCCGCAGACGGGACCAAATTATTTGGCTGGTACGTCGAAGCCGCGGGTCATTCGGCCGTCCTCCTGTGGTGTCATGGCAACGCGGGCAACATCATCAACCGGCTCGACAATCTGGCTCGGTTGCACCAGTTGGGGTTCTCGGTGTTCCTCTTCGACTACCGTGGGTACGGCCGGAGCAGCGGGAGCCCGTCGGAACAAGGGCTCTATGAGGATGCGCTGGCGGCTTACGGGCATCTGACCGATACGCTCCACATTCAGCCGCAGCGGATTGTGCTCTTTGGCCGGTCCTTAGGCGCGGCAATTGCCGGCATGGTCGCCAGCCAACGGCCGGCGGCCGGGCTGATCTTAGAGTCCGCCTTCCCCTCTGTCGAGGCGATGGCCCGGGTGCACTATTTTGGGCTGCCGGCCCACTGGCTGCTCGCCGCGCGCTACGATCTTGTTGAACGGCTGAAGCATGTCTCAGTGCCGGTTCTGGTGATCCATGGAGATCAGGATGAGATCGTTCCGATCAACCTCGGCCGGCAGGTCTTTGAGGCCGCGCGCGCACCCAAGTCGTTTTATCTCGTCCAAGGCGCCGACCATAACAGTCTCTATCTGGTGGGCGGAGGGCCCTACCTACAACGCCTAAAGAAGTTCACACAAGGTATCATACGGTAAGCGAGTGAATCGTGTATGAGATCACAGCGTCGTACGCCTAGCCTGATCTCAGAGATGCGCATGGCCCAGATAGGCCAGCCTGCGCGTCAAGCATTTGCTTTGTCCCTCGGAGAGGAATACACTCCTTCGGCAAAGGAGGGGACTATGAAGCCGGGTAGCCTACGTTGGACAACGAATTCAGCCCTGTGCTGACAAGGGTATGCATAATTGGCCTTCCGGGGCTTGGCGAAGCCAGGGAAGGCATTGTTATTTTTAGGAGGGACGGGTTATGAAACAGCTAGCTCTTTCGGTCTTTGTGCTAAGCGTATTCTTGGCGTCGGTGGTCGCCTGTGACACCGGCAATAACTATGACGAGGCCAAAAAGGAAGCTGCGCCTCCGGCTGAGGCCATGAAGGACGGTGAAGCACCAGCCGAGGCCGAGCCCATGAAAGATGGTGAGGCCCCCGCTGAGGAAACGGCTCTGATGGCTCCCGCCGGTTCGCCGGGGCAGGCGGAAAACGACGAGGGCGTCGGGCAGTATAAGCAGGGCAACTGGGATGTCGCTGCGGGCCATTTCAGGAAAGCCGTGAAGGCGGATGCCAAATTGGCCGAAGCCCACTTCAACCTTGCTATGTCGCTGGACAAATTGGGCACGCACGGCGAAGCGACGGAGCACTTTAGACAGGCCGCTGATTTGGCCCCCGACAATCCGAAGATCAAGGATTCGGCGAACCTCAAGAAGCACATCGGAATGTAGGGGGACACTAGAGCGAACAGGGAGCACCCTCTATAAACCTTACAGAGGGTGCTCCCTGTCACAGAACTGGTCCCGGTAATCCTCTCGTCGCACGCCCATTGAGCGTGAGCGCTTCGCGCAGAGCCCTGTCGTCCTGCCTCTCCCCGGCGCCCCGGCTGTTGCTGATCCCAATACACGGTTGGCAGGTGCGTAGCTGTTCTGGTAAAGTGCGCCGGCGTCCCAAGTAGCCATCAGGTTTCAGCCGTCCGCTCGGAGCTTCTGGCCGAGGCCTGATTGCTGACCACTGATGGCCTACCGTTCAGCGAGCCAAAAAGACAAAGGAGGGAGTTGTGCATCCATGGGCGAGCAAGTCTGCGTGCTGCGGGATCCTTGTTGCGCTAGCTATTGGAGCAGCAGGCTGTGCAGGTTTTTCAGAGCAACTGCCCGAAGTCCAATCAAACAGGTCACTGCCCTTGACGAGCCTTCCCACCCAAGAAAAGCTCTTAGCCCAAGTCCAGGAGCCGAGTGAACAGGATGCACTCGAAGAAGATGAGTTTTACGATCCTTTCGAGAAAGAGGGGGAGGCGGGACTGGAAGAGTATGACCCGTGGGGACCGTACAACGTCGTCGTGTTTGAATTTAACTACCAGTTTGATCGCTTTGTCGTGAAACCGGCGGCGCAAGCGTATGACTTTGTGATGCCCGACCTCGTGCAGCGCGGACTCTCCAACGCGCTCCACAACATTGCAGTCGTCCCACGCTTGTTCAACAATCTCTTTCAGGGCAAGGCAAAAGGCGCCGGCTTGGAGGTGGGGCGCTTTCTGATTAACAGCACAATCGGGGTCGGCGGTCTGTTTGATCCGGCGAAGAGCGAGTTTGGGCTGGAGACGCCCGTCGAAGACTTCGGCCAAACGTTGGGGGTCTATGGCGTCGGGCCGGGGCCCTACCTTATTCTGCCATTCTTCCCGCCTTTTACGCTCCGTGATGCGGTGGGGTACGTCGCGGATATTTTCTTGGACCCCTACACATACTTTGTGTTCCGAAATGTCAGACTCGGGCAGCCGGCGCTGGTCGAACACGAGGACACCGCCACGATCGGGGCGGCTGGGAAGCGGGTGGGTGAGATCGTGAACACGCGGTCCCTCAATCTTGAAAGGTTTGAGGACGTGGAAGAAACGACCGTGGACCTCTACAGCGCCGTCCGCAACGCGTATCTCCAGAAACGAGCCAAAGCCATCCTCGAGTAACGGCGACACTCGCAAGTTAAAGGGCAAAGGGAAAAGGGCAAAGGTAAAAGTGAATCCCGGGCTAACTTTTGCCTTTTCAGTTTGCCCTTTGCCCTTCTACCTTTACCCTTTGCCGTTTTACCTTTTCCCTGCCGCTAGGCACTAGCGGATCACGCCTAGTTCCCGGCCGACCTTGGCGAATGCTTCTGCGGCGCGCTCAAGCTACCCGCGCGTGTGAGCCGCACCACGTTCAGCGCATCGTCAGGACGCCGGCTCCTTTGATCTCCCCTGCTTTGAGTGCCTGAAGCGCCACGTTGGCGTCCTCGAGCCGGTATCGTTCGGTGTGCGAACGGATGGGAATGGCTGCCGCTTCTCGTAGAAGGTCCAGGCCATCCTGCTTGGTGTTGGCGGTCACGCTCCGGAGGATGCGTTCGTTGAACAGTTCTC
>JACZQN010000122.1 GCA_022545705.1 Nitrospirota bacterium
TGGCAAAGCACTTCGCGAATCCCAGGAAGGGTCCGAACGCATCCGGCACATCGTCCAGGATCTTCGGGAGTTTTCGCACCGCGATACCGGAGAGCTCCTGCTCGCCGATATCAATCAGGCACTGGACTCTACGGCCAGCATCGTCTGGACCATGATGAAGCACAGCGTCGTGTTGGATAAGGAGTACCGGGACATCCCGCAGGTGCGCTGCTACCCGATGCAGATCAAACAGGTCTTCATGAACTTGCTGGTGAACGCCTACCAGGCAATCGAGCGCCTGCTGAACTTCTTCCCCGCAGAACGCCACGCCCAGATCTATCTGCAACTTTCCCTGAACCTACGAGCCATCATTTCCCAACGTCTCGTCCCCTCCCTTGACGGCAAGCGCGTCGCGGGCTTGGAAATCCTCATGGACACCCCACGAATCAAGGACCTGATCAAGAAGGGTCAAATTGATTCCATCAGGGAAGCCATGGAGCAAGGCGTCCAGGAAGGTTGCCAGACCTTCGACACTGTCATGTTCGAACTCTACAAAGACAAGAAAATTTCCCTCGAGCAGGCTCTTCTCAACGCAGACAGCGCCAATAACGTGCGCCTGAAAATCAAACTCTCCAGCATGGAACGCCAGGCTCAGGGATCGGCCAGAGGAGAGGGGGAGGCCGCAGGGAGTTATCAGATTCGGCAGAGGCCGTCCTGAGGGCTTCACGCCCGCAGACAGGCCGCCCGGTCGGCTCTTGCCCGCTCACCAAGGGATCATGGAGGGAGAAATACCGGGGAGACGGACAGGGGTCTGGTTCGAGGACAAAGAAGGACCCAGCAGCGCGGCGGTGGCAATCGCAAGCAGCACCACGATCGTTAGAACCACAGCGGTCCAAGCCTGCTCATCAAAGCGAGCCTGTCGGCGGGACACTCAACCCTTCTCCTTCAGCTTTCGTTGGAGCTCCTGCACGGCTTTGCGAAGACCTGCGCTCACATGCACAGGATAGGGTCGAACGTCCCCGAGTCGGCGCAGCCTGGAAGGTAGGCGAGCCCGCTCGCGCTCCATGTGCTGTCTGATCGACGCCAGAGACGGCAGAGGACGGACTAGCTGGCCTCGACGCATCACCTGGACCAACAGAGGCCGTCCAGGGACAGCCTCGCCTTCGAGCGCAAGAATATCCCCGACATAGCGTCCGTGCCGGCTCAGCCGAGAGACCTGTTTCCGGCCCGGGAAAGTCTGCTTCTTGGTGCTCAGCTTCTGTGTGGGAAACCGCCGACCGTGACGGGTCACCTCGCTCATTTTGTAGACAACGTCCAGGCTCGGCGCATCCGAAGATACGCTCAGCTCGGTCCCCACGCCAAAGGCATCGATCGGCGCCTCCAGCCGAAGAAGCTCTGCGATCCTGTCTTCGTTGAGATTGCCGCTCGCGAAGATCTTGACGGTGTGCAGCTTCTTCGCGTCGAGTATCTGACGCACCTGGCGGCTCAGTGTCACCAGATCCCCACTGTCCAAACGGACTCCACCGAGATGGTACCCTCTTCGCGCGAGTTCGCTTGCGATCTCCACCGCATGCCGCGCGCCCTGCATCGTCTCGTAGGTGTCGAGCAACAGGGTCGTTCCCTTCGGAAAAGTGTGCACGAAGGCGCGAAAGGCATCCTTTTCCGAAGGGAACGCTTGCACGAAGGCGTGTGCCATCGTGCCGAAGATCGGGAGTCCATAGTGCTGACCGGCCAGCACATTGGACGTGCCGGCGCAACCGGCGAGATACGCCGCACGGGCACCATGCAGGCCGGCATCTGTTCCGTGCGCCCGCCGCAATCCGAATTCCACAACCGGCCTCCCCTGGGCCGCCTCCACCACGCGCGATGCCTTCGTGGCGATGAGGCTCTGCAGGTTGATGGTGTTGAGGAGGGTGGTCTCCACGAGCTGCGCCTCGATGATATTGGCTGTCACGCGCATCACCGGTTCATGGGGAAAGAACACCGTTCCTTCCAGCATCGCGTCCACGTCTCCCCGGAACCGTAGCGTCTCGAGGAAGCGCAGGAATGACGAAGGAAACAATCGAGTCGAGCGTAAATACCGGATCGCGTCAGGACCGAACGAGAATCGCCTCAGGTTCAAGATCGCCTGCTCCAGCCCAGCAAAGACCATATACGAACGACCTGGCGGAACCTTCCGGACAAAGAGATCAAAGGTGGCCCGCTCCCGCGGGAGATGTTCACGGTAGCTGGCGGCCATGGTGAGTTCATACAGGTCCGTCAGCATCGCCATGTTGTCAGGGGTCACGAAACCTGGCCGCATGTGTCTTCCGTCGGGAACTGTGCGGAGTGACTGACCGCGGACTCAACCAAGAAGGGCTAGCCGTATAGCAGACTGCTAGGGAAGGGTCAACCGCACGCCGGCTGGACAGAGCACGACTAAGAAAGTGATCATTGAATCATTGAGGGATTTTGGGAGTTGAGCAATCACGAAATCCACAAATCCGTAAATTCCCAGCGGGGGGAGTGCTCGGCAGGATGTGTCACGCGGGGAACGACGCCATCCAGGCTGGGCTGACTGAAGAACTCAGCGTGGCTCGCCACGCCGATCGGCAACAGCCCTATTCAGCATTCTGCTTAATGCGCCCACTTGATGGTACAGCCGATCGCATGCGTGGTTGCCTCGGCTGGCGCGCCATCCTTGAGGAGGGCGTCCAGCGCATCCCGAAGGTAGTGGCGCCGAACCCCCTCAGGCTGTTGCCAGTTGTCATCAATCTTGCCTGTATAGCAGAGCTGGCGACTGCGATTTAACACGAACAGGTGCGGGGTGTGGGTGGCACCATAGGCCCGTGCCACTTCTTGGCTTTTATCCCGCAGATAGGGAAAGTTGTACCCCTTGGCTTGCGCGCGCACTTTCATGTGCTCGAAGCTATCCTCCGGGTAGTTGACATCATCGTTGGAATTAATGGCAAGGAGCTGCACGCCACGGTCTGCATAGTCGCCCTGGATTTTAACCAACCGACCTTCGTAGGCTTGCACGTAGGGGCAATGATTACACGAGAACACGATCACCAGCACCGGCTTGTCCGCGAACCGCCCCAAACTATAGGTGCCCCCATCCACGCCAGGCAGAGAAAACTCCGGGGCAGGGTCGCCCATCTGCAACCCCTTTTCAGATTTATTCATTTAGAGATTTCCTGATTGACTGATTGCACCAATCATCAAATCTTCAATGAGTACATGATAACTTTCCCATCACTCGCCGGGCACGTCCATTGCACAGCGGAACCCAACGGTCAAATCCCGGTAGTCAGGAGAGGCTGCCACGCGAACCGTCGACCGGATGCCGGACGGAAGGTCGGTCCATGACCCGCCACGGATCACACGCTTCTCTCCACTCTCGGGCCCGGCAGGGTTGCGCTCGGGACTTTTCTGATAGTACTCGCGGTCGTACCAATCCGAGACCCACTCGGCTGCGTTACCAGCCATGTGGTACAGCCCATAGGGGCTCTTCCCCCCTTCCTTCAGCCCGTGCCGGACACTCATTCCCTTCACGCCACTCTTCACCTGGACCAGCGTAATCGAATAGCTCACCCACGCGCCACGATTGTAATTTGCGATATCAACGAACGGTTGCATATGGCCCCATGGGTATCGTCGGCCATCCGTGCCGCGCGCAGCCTTCTCCCATTCCGCTTCAGTCGGCAGACGTTTCCCAGCCCACCGACAATAGGCGTCCGCATCACCCCAGGTGACCCCGACAGCAGGCCGGTCCCCGACGGACCCGACAGCACCCTTGTCCCACAGTGGGGGCGGTCTGCGTCCGGTCGCCTCGAGAAACTTGTCATACAAGCTCATAGTCACTTCAAACTGATCAATCGCGTACGAGTTCACATAGACCTTATGCTCCGGCCGCTCGTTCCCAAGCCCTTCATAGGTCCCCATGATAAACGCGCCTTCAAGGATTACAACCGTCGGCACGCCATCTTTTCCTACCGAAGGTTCGAGTGCACCGGTCATGACCAGGCTCAACAGGACGAGCCCGGCCCCCAACGCTGTCGCACCCACCTGTCTCATTGCTCTACTCCGTCCTCAGTGAACCCCTCTTCCGCCATCCCACGGTCATTGTGCGGTCCCACACACTTGCCCACCTGCCGCGCATAGATCGCGGGCACTGTCCAGTACCCAGCAACCTGCGAGGTGCATCTCGGACCGAGAGAACGAAGACGCCCCTCCCTCGCCCGACCGCTGTGCTGGGAATCCACGGTCGGGAGGGATAGAACGGGCGTCGCACATGGTGTCCCCAACGGGTCATGGTAGCTTTTGTAATCTAATAATTCAAGGGACTGTGCGGGCGGCCTAGCATCGCTGCGCGCCGCCTAGCAACCACGGTAGTAGTGGGCAGGCGTATTGGCCACCAGCGTTGGCTCGCGGGGGGTGGTTTGAGGTAGGATATAGCTGCTCGCGGGCACAATTTTGGGCACATCACAGTCAACCGTTCTTCAGAGGGATCAGAGCCTAGCATGCTTTTAGTAGTTCTAGGAGCAGGTGCCTCTTATGACTCCGCCTCCTCGAGGGACCCATTAAACCCTGACTACAGTCAGATGGATCACCGTCCGCCACTTGCGGCGCAGCTCTTCAGCGATCGCAGTTCCTTTGTCGCGGTGATGGCCAAGTATTCACAGTGCCTTCCGATTATTCCCAGGTTGCAGCGTGTAGCCCCGGGAGGTTCGGTCGAAGGGGAATTGCAGCGCTTGCAGGCTGAAGCCACCGAATATCCGGTTCGCCACCAACAACTGTCCGCCGTGCGGTACTATCTGCAGGAGATGCTGTGGGACTGCACTCGCGTTTGGATCAACTCGGTTCATAGAATCACGAACTTCATGACACTTGTGGACGACATCAGTCGATGGAAAAAACCTGGAGAAATGGTCTGCTTCGTAACCTTTAACTACGACACCATGCTGGAGGAAGCCCTTTCACATCATATGGATGTTCAATTCACCCAAATCTCTTCCTATATCTCCAACAATGACTTCGTGCTTATCAAGCTGCACGGTTCAATCAATTGGGCTAGAGAAGTCAGAACGTATCGCCCAGACATAGGACGTCTCGATAGGCGATCAATCGCGCAGGAATTGATTCGACCAACTGCCGATATTCGCATTACCAAATACTATACCTTGATCGGTGAATATCCCCCGGCCGCACGTAACAACTTCCCGCTGTTTCCCGCCTTGGCAATTCCCGTCGAGACCAAACTGG
>JACZQN010000123.1 GCA_022545705.1 Nitrospirota bacterium
GGCTTAAGGAGGCCATCACGAATATTGATACACGCCACACAAAAAAGGGGAGCTGGGTAGACAGTGTCGTCTGGTCAGGGGATCTGCGCCTCCGTCAGGGACAATTCTGGCGCTATGGGACCGGCGCGGTTGGAAACGATCGGAGCCGCCAACGCTTCAGGCTCCGGTTCGGACCGACCATAAAGATGCAAGACTTCAAATTGGAAATTCGTCTGGCTTCAGGTAGCAATAGCCAAGTCTCAGCCAATCAGAGCTTCGACGAATCATTTTCATCAAAGCCGATCCAAATCGACCGCTTGTACGTTGCCTGGAATCCGGCGTTATTTCGATCAATGACTCTGACCGGCGGGAAGATGAAGAATCCCTTCAAAAATAATTACACGAGGGACGTGCTCTTCGACTCTGACGTGACCCCTGAGGGCTTCGCGGAACAGTTCACATGGAGGATCAATCCGGTGATACGGCTCTTTGCCAACTTTGGCCAGTTTGTCCTTAACGAGGAAGAAACCGAAGAGAGGGACCAGTGGCTGTTTGGTTACGAAGGAGGCTTTGAGGCGAAACTGGTGAATAGCAAGCTCCGCCTAGCGGTTGGCTTTTACGATGCCATCAACCTAGATGCCGGTGGAATTGAAGAGGTTACCCTCCAGCAATTCAATTCCCGGCTCACTGCCGGGGATAAAGCAGCAGCCTACGTGAACGACTACAATGTTTTGAATCTGAACGGGTCGTTTGAGACTGAGGTGGCGGGGTTGCCTGTAAACATTCAAGGCGACTGGGTGTACAACACCGCAGGCCCTGTGAGTTGCTCGGGGACAGGCAATTCTGTCGGAAGCTGCGATTCCGGCAACGTCCGGGTCGAGGACCAGGACGAGGGCTACCAGGTCGGGATCCGGCTCGGCAAGGCCAGGAAGGCGAAGACCTGGGAGGTGGCCTATTACTACAAGTGGCTCCAGGCCGATGCGGTGTTGTCGGCGTTTGCTGATTCCGACTTCGGTGATGGTGGGACGAACCGGCGGGGCAACATCTTCTGGATTGCGTACAGCTTCACAGACTTCCTGACGTTCAAGACCAAGTTTTACAACACGAAGCCTCTGGAGCGAGGCGTCTGCACAGGTTTAACCGGAAGTGATTTCGCTGCGTGTCATGACGATATCGATCGGCTACAAGTGGACATGGTCTGGAAGTTCTAAGTAAAAGGGGACAGGTTTGGGCTAGCCCGCAAGATAAAAGTAGCCCGTCCCTTTCCCTATGCACTTGCGTGCGCCACGGTTGCAACAAAGCGGTGTATGCGCTCCCACGCTTGGTCCCCCATCTGAAGGAATTCCACTCCGAAGGCGCCTCCCCCTGACCAGCGAACCGCCGCCAAGTCAATCTTCACCGGCTCCTCCTGATCGGGCAGCAAGATGCGCAGCGTCAGATTCGCCCCTCGTTGGACAGTCTGGGCACTTGTCACCGCACAGCCTCCTGTCGAGAGATTGGGCACAGTCCCATCTCCAACTGTTGGTACTTCCGTGAAAGATATCGGAATTTGAATCTGAAAGCGTGAATACTTGCGTGTATCCATAGGAGCCTCCATCTTTGAACAGTCTGCTTTGTGCTAGCTACACGGGGTGGTGCATCCTTCCGTGGCCGCTTGCTCACGATCGAGTCGGCATAGGAGGACAGCGCGACGGTTTCGTTGACGCAGCTCATGGATCATCGCGACGTGCCCTCAGTTTAACGAGCGATGCGAACAGCGAAGGCAATAGGTCCTGACTCATTTTACCGAGAGGGTAGAGAGCGAAGACCAATCAGTCTTCAAAATGTCTACTTGCCTATGTGTGCTGGCCCGTAGCCTTGGTTGGATGGGGGTGTCGAAAGGCCTGGCATTTAGCCGTAAGTTGGTCTGCTATCTACAATCTGCGCTGTCGGACTGATAATTAGTCGACTTTGTTACCGGCCAAGGTCGACTGGGAACTCTCCTCCGGCAGGAGTTAGGACTGAAAATGAACAATCCTGTCTAAAAAAGCAGGGAGCGCTATTTCAGTCCATCTCTGGACGGGAAGGCTTCCGTCTTTTTGCACATTTGACACGATGGATCTTAGAGTGAGGTTGCCTCACTTCACGCGGGGAGCGGTGAAGGATGACCCCGGCCTGTGTCCTGGTAAGGCTAGGCTATGAAGGGTTGCGTCAGCGTGGCCAAGGCCTCGCCGGAGCCTTCATGAAGGTCAGCGTGATTGCTCGTTCAATTATGTCAAAATAGTGGCTAGCCCGTCCGAAAATGTACAGATTCGTCTGCGCGGTTGGAGAAAATCGCCCAGTGAGGATTGCAGGCTGTGGAGCAGAGTTCTGGAGGGTTTCGGAGACAGCCGCCATACTGCCAACGCACGCCTGTGTCTATATATGGCAGCCAATACTGGGCTTCTCGCCGACCAGGTTTCGCTTCCGGGGAGGATTTGCCCCCAGGGTTGCGCTTGCCATGTCGAGTTTACACTTGTGATTTTCAACCGGGTAAGCCGATTAGATATACCCACTGATTACTTGGTATGGCGTTTGCATTAACTATGCTTACCATACACAGCCACCTCGGCTGATCTCGATGCCATGGACGCTCCAATGAACGCGCCGCGTCTTAACAACCCCCGTGTCCTTCTCCTGTCCAAATCCGGGCCGCGGCGGGCCCCCTACAACCGGCTTCAAGAAGCAGGGTACGACGTTCTCGTTGAGGCAAACGAAACGCACGCCTTGCAGCGCATCTCTCATGACACGGTTGATGCCCTGATCTATGAGATTCACGACTGCCGGCATCAAGCGCTTCCATTTCTAGAACAGCTCCAACAACTCGAATCAGATCCTTGCGTTATCCTTGTCGGCCCCCGTCAAGGTGCGGAACATGCCGCAAGCCTGCTGCGCGCCGGCGCCTTCGATTACCTGACGCTACCGCTTCGGCCCGGACAGTTAGAAGACTCTCTCCGGCAGGGTTTGAAGATCCGCCGCTCGCTGATCGAGGTCCGCAAGCTGTCGGGCAAGCTGCGAAAGGTAAACGGAGATCTGGCTCGTGAGCGGGATTCTCTGCAACAGTGGAACCAGAATCTGCTCTTGGTGAACCAGCTTGGTCAGGAGTTGGCGGGCACGCTGCACGCGGATGAAATCGTGAATCTGTTGGGAACTCGGTTCGCGCAGATGCTTGCGTTTAAGTTGCTCGGGGTGATGTGGCTACAGCCTGAAAAGGTGTGGGTGCATGCTCCGGGTATGGGGAAGGGACACAGGCTGGAACAGACCCGGCAAGCCTTCCTGGCGCGAGGCCGAGGTCTCCACAGCGCAATGCGGCCTTGCGATCAGGACGTTATTCCGGGTCATGAGCCTCCGAATGATGTGGACACCGACGGGCGGGTGGCCGTCATTGAGTTGCCCCTCATGGCGGCCAAGCGGCTGGTGGGCTTGATCCGAGTGGAATGCGCGCCAGGAGCGCCGTTCGAGCCATCCCAGGTTGAGCTCGTCAAGACCATTGCCACATCGTTGGCCCTGGCGTTGCGAAACGCCGAAGTGCACAACTACGTCCAAAACCTGGCCATTACAGACGGGCTGACCAATCTGCTGAATCGCCGCGCGTTCTCCAACATTTTCACCAGGGAGTTCAGGGAAGCGGAGCGGTATTGTACGCCACTGTGTCTCGTCATGGCGGACATTGACCATTTCAAGAAGGTCAACGACAAATTTGGTCATATGGTTGGAGACCGTCTACTCACGGAACTGGCGGGAGTCATCACCCGGTCCGCTCGTGCCGTCGATGTCATCACTCGCTATGGGGGCGAAGAGTTTGCGCTCATCCTCCCTCGGACCGATTTGCCGCAAGCCAGCATCATGGCGAATCGCATCCGCGTGGCGGTCGAACGGCATCCATTCGAGATCAATGGCTCGACGATTCGTCTGACCATCAGCCTGGGGATTGCTCGCATTCCCCACCCCCACATCGTCACGGCAGACGAGGCTGTGGCAAGTTCCGATGCCGCCCTCTATCGGGCGAAATCGAGGGGTCGGAACCGCGTCGAGGTGGACCAAGACGGCGTCGGAGCAGGCTCGGATGCCCAACTCTCATTGCCTGCCAGCGCTGCGCCAACTCAATCCGGAATCAAGTGCTGAAATGTCAGGGTCGTGCGGCTATTGACTGAGCTGTACGCAGTCAACCTCGGATGAGCTTCGTGAACAGCATTCAGAATATTCAGGCCAGCAGTCGATAATCCGAATCCTCAGAACCCCGTAAAGAACCGGCGCGTGGAAATTCTCGTTGCCATGGGCTGAGGCTGGTCGGATCCCCGCCATTTGGGTCTTCCCATCCTTTATGGTATAAGCCTGACCTACGTGCTCCCCTGATAGGCCGCCGGCTCATTGCGGCCGTTGAGGTGCCGGGCGCGCTGGGCGGAGGCTCTGGGTCTGACAGGTTGAGGCGGACGGGGAGGCGTGTTCCAAGATCGGGTCGAGGCGGGGCAACGACTGGCTGCAGCCCTGAGTCGGTACGCTGACTGCCCTGGAGGACTGGTGCTAGCTATCCCGCGCGGCGGAGTCGTGGTCGGCCTGCAGCTCAGCTTGGGGCTCAGACTTCCACTGGATGTGTTGATTACCAGGAAGATCGGTGCCCCTGGCAACCCTGAACTCGCGGTCGCCGCCCTGGCAGAAACAGGGTTCCTCCATCTGAACCAAGATCTCCTGGCGCTCTATCCCGCCCTGGGAGGCGCAGTGTACGAGCAGCGGCCCTTGGTGGCAGAAGAAATTGCGCGGCGTCGAACGCTGTATCGAGGAGGGCGGGAGTTGCCCGACTTAGAAGGCCGAACCGTTCTGGTAGTGGATGACGGTGTTGCTACTGGGTCAACCTTTCTCGCGTCGGTGGAAGCGCTGCGAGCTGCTCGGGTCGCCCGCCTGGTGGCTGCCCTCCCGGTTGCCCCGGCGGAAACTGTGGAGAAAATTGCCGGTCAAGTCGATGACTGCGTTGTCCTTGAGTCCCCACATCCGTTTGACGCGGTAGGGCAGCACTACTTGGATTTTCGTCAGGTGGATGACGAGGAAGTCATCCACTGCCTGGAGAAGGGCCGACTTCCACCCGCAAGCCCGCCATAACTGCTGTGTTCTTCATGGTCAGGGTTGAGCCGGTCCTTGAGCCGAAGCCCGTACACGGGTTGACGGAGCAGGTCGAACGTCATGCAGGTTTCCGTTCATCCATAAAG